>JBAXCK010000023.1:0-30291 GCA_037141465.1 Mycobacteriaceae bacterium
CCGGCGGCGCCGCGGACCGGCACGCAGGCGCCGAACTTCTCCACCTGAACCGGCGATAGGGTGTCGGGATGCCGCGCCCCGTCGCACTCGTCACCGGTCCCACCTCGGGTCTCGGCGCCGGCTATGCCCGACACCTCGCCCGCCGCGGCCACGACCTCGTGCTGGTGGCCCGTGATGAAGCGCGGCTGAACGAACTCGCCGCCGAACTGCGCGCCGCACACGGCTGCACCGTGGAAGTGCTGCCCGCGGATCTGTCGCAGGCGGCCGGACGGGACGCCGTCGCCGCCCGACTGACCCAGGGCGTCACCGTGCTGGTGAACAACGCCGGGTTCGGCACCTCCGGTGAGTTCTGGTCCACCGACCCCGCGGTGCTGCAACGCCAACTCGACGTCAACGTGACCGCGGTGCTGCACCTCACCCGGGCGGCGCTGCCGGCGATGGTGGCCGCCGGCAAGGGCCGGGTGATCAACATCGCCAGCGTCGCCGGTCTGGTGTCCGGGCGCGGTTCGACCTATTCCGCATCCAAAGCGTGGGTGGTGTCCTTCAGCGAGGGTCTGTCCAACGGGCTCGACGGCACCGGGGTGAGCGTGCACGCGGTGTGCCCGGGTTTCGTGCACACCGAGTTCCACGAGCGGGCCGGCATCGAGATGCCCACCATCCCGGAGGTGCTGTGGCTCAATGTCGATGACGTCGTCGCCGAGAGTATGGCCGGCGTGGAGAAGGGCACCGTGGTGATCGTCCCGGGCCTGCAGTACAAGGCGCTCACCACCGCGGCGCGGCTGATCCCGCGCGGCCTGGTGCGCGGACTGACCAAGCGGATCGGAGGCGGCCGTGACCGCACCTGAACTCGACGGCGCGCAGCGCGCCGAACTGGCCGCACTGGTGCGCGAGCTGTCGGTGGTGTTCGGCCGGGTGACGCTGTCCTCCGGCAAGGAGGCCGACTACTACGTCGACCTTCGGCGCGCCACCCTCAACCACCGCGCGGCGCCGCTGATCGGACGGCTGGTCCGGGCGCTGACCTCCGACTGGGACTACGCCTGCGTCGGCGGCCTCACCCTGGGTGCGGACCCGGTGGCCACCGCGGTGATGCACGCACCGGGCCGGCCCATCGACGCGTTCGTCGTGCGCAAGTCGGCCAAAACCCATGGGATGCAACGTCTCATCGAGGGGGCGGATGTCGGTGGCAAGCGCGTCCTGGTGGTGGAGGACACCAGCACCACCGGCGGGTCGGCGCTGACCGCCGTGCGTGCGGTGCGCGACGCCGGTGCGACCGTGGTCGGCGTGGTCACGGTGGTGGACCGGGCGACCGGCGCCGCGGAGGCCATCGAGGCCGAGGGCGTGCCGTACCGCAGCGTGCTGGGTCTGGCCGATCTCGGCCTCGGGGGATGACCGGATCCGACGAACCTGACTGGGATCGCATCACCGATGTCATCTGTGCCGGCGCCGGTCCCGGTGTCCACGCCTTCGCCACCCTCTGCGTGGCGAACGGACTCGACGTGACGGCGGTCTGCCTGCCGGCCGGCGTATTGGACGAGAGCAGCGCCGCGTTCCTGTCGGCGATGACCGAGGACCTCGAGGACCCCGAGGAAGCTGTGCGGCAGTGTGACGTCGAACCCGTCCGGGCCGTCGGCGAGCAGTTCCAGCGGGGACGCGGCGAGCGGATCGACACCTTCCAGGGAGCGCTGCTTCGCCCGTGGGCGTCGCAGTGTCTGGCGTCGGCGTCGGGGGTGCTGTTCACCGAGGTTCCCGATCGTCTGCTGCGGCCGATGCGCACCGACGGCGGCGAATTGATCACCGCGGCACTGCTTCCCGAGGATGCGCCGGAGTTCGCCGGCAGCGGGCAGACACTGAGCGCACTGGTGCTCGTCGACGGCCGGCCGGCCGGCGCGGTGCTGCACGGCGCGGGCGGGCCGCTTCGGGTGGGCGCCGAACTCGGACTCGCGTTCGATCTCAGTCGAGCCGGCGCTACGTGCCAGGCTGACGCCGGCACGCCTCTTGCCCTGGTGAGCCGGCGCGGCAGCCTCTTCGGGTGCCTGCAACCGATGGTGTGCGATGACTGAACCCGGCCCCACCGAATGGTCCACCGGCACGCCGGGCGTCGGGCCGTGGAGTCAGACCCACGACACCACCGCGCCGGACGACCCGCGCTATGACCCCGAACTGCTGGCGAACGGCGATCAGCGCAACGTCGTCGACGCCTACCGCTACTGGACCCGCGAGGCGATCATCGCCGACATCGACCGCCGCCGGCACCGGCTGCACATCGCCATCGAGAACTTCGGCAACGACGCCAACATCGGCGCGGTGGTCCGCACCGCCAACGCGTTCGCCGTGCACACCGTGCACATCGTCGGCCGCCGGCGCTGGAACCGTCGCGGCGCCATGGTGACGGACCGCTATCAGCGCCTGGCCCACCACGACACCGTCGAGGAGCTGCTCGCCTTCGCCGCCGGCGCCGGACTGACCGTGGTGGCGGTGGACAACGTGCCCGGCGCGGTCCGTCTCGAGCAGACCCCGCTGCCCCGGGAGTGCCTGCTGGTCTTCGGCCAGGAGGGCCCGGGGATCTCACCGCAGACCCTGGCCGGTGCGGCGCTGACCGTGTCGATCGCCCAGTTCGGTTCGACGCGCAGCATCAACGCCGCCGTGGCCGCCGGTATCGCGATGCACACCTGGGTGCGGCAGTGGGCCGATCTGTCCGACGCCTGGTAGGGCAGGATCGTCCGGGATGGAATCGAGTGTCAGCGTGCAGAACTGGCGCGATCGCGCCGCCAGCGCAGAGGCGGCGATCGCACGCCGGCATCTGCGGCGGCTGTGGCGGATTCCCGGCACCCAGCTCGGGGTCGTGGGGTGGCCGCCGTCGCGGCGCGACCGGATGTTCGGCTCGTGGCACTACTGGTGGCAGGCGCATCTGCTCGACACCCTCGTCGACGCGCAGATCCGTGACCCCGACCCGCGGCGGATCGCGGCGATCCGCCGCCAGATCCGCGGTCACCGCACGCGCAACGCCGGCCGATGGACCAACCGCTACTACGACGACATGGCGTGGCTGGCCCTCGCCCTCGAGCGCGCCGGCCGGTTTGCCGGAATCGCCAACCCCGCGGCGCTGCGCACGTTGCGCGACGAGTTGTTCGACTCGTGGGCGCCGCAGGACGGCGGCGGCATCCCGTGGCGCAAACAGGATCAGTTCTTCAACGCACCCGCCAACGGGCCGGCCGGGATCTTCCTGGCCCGATACGGCGAGCTGGCACGGGCGCGGGAGATGGCCGACTGGATCGACGACACCCTCATCGACCCGCGGACGCATCTGGTCTTCGACGGAATCAACGACGGATCACTGGTGCGCGCGCAGTACACCTACTGCCAGGGTGTGGTGATCGGGCTGGAGACCGAACTCGCCGTGCGCACCGGCGAGGAGCGCCACGCCCGGCGGGTACGGCGCCTGGTGGCCGCCGTAGCCGAGCACATGGCGCCCGACGGCGTGCTGCGCGGCGGCGGCGGCGGCGACGGCGGGCTGTTCGCCGGAATCACGGCGCGCTATCTCACCCTGGCCGCCAACCAGCTGCCGGGAACCGAGGACGCCCGCGCGATCGTGCTCGCCTCGGCGGAGGCGGCGTGGCGGAACCGGCAGACCGTCGACGGAATGCCGCTGTTCGGCGCGCGCTGGGAGGAACCGGCTCGGCTTCCCGACCCTGGCGGAGCGCGGGCCCGCAAGGCCAACGGAGCGGTGCACCCGTCGGGAGTGCCCGAACGCGATATGTCGGTGCAGGTCTCGGGGTGGATGCTGATCGAGGCCGCCTACGCCGCCGTCACGCGCTAGCGTGTAACCCGTCCGCGCGGATAGGTGCGCGAGGCACCACCGGAAGAGAAGGTGACCCGATGAAGAACCTCACGGCGTTGGCGACGGCGGGCCTGCTCACCGTCGCGCTGAGTTCGACCGGCTGCACCCCCCGTCATGAGCAGGCGTACACCGGTACTCCCGCGCCCACGCCGACCGTCTGGACCGGATCACCGGCGCCCGGGCACAGCAACGCCGGCGGCGAACACGGCGAAGGCCGCCCCGAGGCCGCCGGCTTGAACGCCTACATCACCGAGAACAAGATCGCCGAGGTGCCGTTCAAGAAGGGCGACCCGGGAACCCCGAAGATCGAGTTTCCGTTCCCGCCGGACTGGAGTTCGGCCGGGGATCGGACGCCGGACTGGGCGTACGGCGCGATCGTCTACGACAAGGCGCCCGATCCGGAGAATCCGCCGTTCATGTACGCGATCGCCTCGAAGCTGACCGGTAACGTCGACCCGGCGAAGATCCTGGAACTGGCGCCCGCGCAACTCAATGACCTTCCCGAGTTCTCGCCGCGTGAGGCACCCCGGCGCGACAAGGTGAGCGGATTCGACGCCATCGACTACGTCGGCACCTATGTGTGGGAGGGCAAGCGCCGGGCCGTCGGGCAGCAGACCATCGTGATCCCCGGCAGCGATGCGCTGTTCGTCCTGCAGATCAACGGTGAGGCGCCCCAGGGCCAGGAGCAGGCTGTGATCGACGCGGTCGGGCTCATCAACGAAAAGACCACGATCACCCTCCCCTCCTGATCGCGCCACACCCGAAGACTTCGACGGAGAACATCATGAGAATCAGGTCCACGGTTCCTCGCCTGCTACTGGCCACGGTCTGCGGCGCAGCGATCCTCTACGGCCCGGCGGCACCGACCGCACCGATCGCATCCGCCGCGCCCTGCGCCGGCGGTTTCATCTCAGACCCCGTCACCGGGGTGTGCTGGTCGCAGTCCAAGGGCAGCATCGGCATCAGTGGCACCGGTGGTACATGCCTGCCGGGCCGGTTGGGCCTGTGTCTCGGCGCGCTGCAGAACTCGCAGATCCCGGGTGCCAACCTGCCGACCAACCCCAACTACAACTCCTGGCCGTAGACCGTTCAGTCCTCGTCGGGTAGCGCGCGGCGCCGCGCGAGCAGGTTTCGGCCCACCGCGCTCAGGCCCGGCAGGATCGACAGGAACACGATGAGCACGATCATCAGCTCGAGGTTGGACTTGACGAACGGCACATTGCCGAGGAAGTAGCCCAGCAGTGTGACGCCGGCGCCCCACAGGATGCCGCCGACGATGTCGAACGCCAGGAACACCGGGTAGCGCATCGCCGAGACACCGGCCAGCACGGGTGTGAAGGTGCGCACGATCGGCACGAAGCGCGCCAGGATGATCGTCTTGGGGCCGTGCCGTTCGAAGAACGCGTGAGACTGCGTCACGTAGTGCTTCTTGAACAGCCGGGAGTCCTCCTTGTCGAACAGGGCCGGCCCGATCCGCCGGCCGATGAAGTACGCGCACTGGTCGCCGATCACCGCGACCAGGGGAACGCAGATCACCAGAACCCAGATGTTGACCGGCGGGTTGGGGGCGGCGGCCAGCAACCCGCCGGTGAACAGCAGTGAGTCCCCGGGCAGCAACGGAAACAGCAACCCGGTCTCGATGAAGACGATGATCAGGATGCCGGGCAGCACCGCGGAGGCAAACAGACCGCCCTCGCCCAGCCAGTACATCGGATCGAGGATGTTGGGCAGGGCCAGCACAGTGGTGGTCATGGGCTCCCAAGATACCGGCGCGGTCAGATATCGCGGTTTGACATACTGCGTGTCGGACGCAGCCGACAGTCGCTCGCCAGGGGAGAGGACCCACCATGCCGATCGCCACACCCGAGGTCTACGCCGAGATGCTGGACCGCGCCAAGCAGCACGCCTTCGCGTTCCCGGCCATCAACTGCACGTCGTCGGAGACGGTCAACGCGGCCATCAAGGGGTTCGCCGACGCCGGCAGCGACGGCATCATCCAGTTCTCCACCGGAGGCGCGGAATTCGCCTCGGGCCTGGGCGTCAAGGATATGGTGACCGGCGCGGTCGCACTCGCCGAGTTCGCCCACGTCATCGCGGATCGCTACCCGATCACCGTCGCGTTGCATACCGACCACTGCCCGAAGGACAAGCTCGACACCTACGTGCGCCCACTGCTGGCCATCTCCGCCGAACGGGTCGCCGCGGGCCGTCCTCCGCTGTTCCAGTCGCACATGTGGGACGGATCGGCGGTGCCGATCGACGAGAACCTCTCCATCGCCCAGGAACTGCTCAAGCATGCGGCTGCCGCCAAGATCATCCTCGAGGTGGAGATCGGTGTGGTCGGCGGCGAGGAGGACGGCGTCGAGGCCGAGATCAACGAGAAGCTCTACACCAGCCCCCAGGATTTCGAGAAGACCGTCGCCGCCCTGGGCTCCGGGGAGAACGGCAGGTATCTGCTGGCGGCGACGTTCGGCAACGTGCACGGCGTCTACAAGCCGGGCAACGTGGTGCTCAAGCCCGAGGTGCTCGCCGAGGGACAGCGCGTGGCGTCGGCCAAACTCGGTCTGCCCGAGGGTTCCACACCGTTCGACTTCGTGTTCCACGGCGGGTCGGGCTCGCTGAAATCCGAGATCGAGGACTCGCTGCGCTACGGCGTGGTGAAGATGAACGTCGACACCGACACCCAGTACGCGTTCACCCGCCCGCTGGCCGGCCACATGTTCGCCAACTACGACAGCGTGCTGAAGATCGACGGCGAGGTGGGCAACAAGAAGTTCTACGACCCGCGCAGCTACCTGAAGAAGGCCGAGGCCGGGATGTCCGAGCGCGTGATCGAGGCGTGCAACGACCTCAAGAGCGCCGGTCGCAGCGTGTCGGGCAGTTAGCGTTTCAGGAAGCTAGCGGCGCATCTCAGGACGCCTGGCAGATCTTCCACTGGTCGTCGCGGAACTGCAGATCGAAGCTGCGCGTCGAGGTGGTGTTGGGTTCATAGGCCATATATGAGGTGACGTTGGCCTCGGCGTGATCGCCGTTGACGACGATCTGATCGACACTGGCCACGACCGGGTACTGCTTGGCGGCCATCACCTTGGAGTAGGTGTCGGTCCAACTCTGGTCGTCGTAGCGGACGTAGTTCTCCCGGGTCTGCCCGCAGGTGATGCTGCGCAACGTCGCGAGGTCGCCCTCGCGGATCGCGGTGTCGAACGTCTCGATGGAGGAGCGCACCCGGCGCTCCTCGGACGCCCTGGCCGAGTTGTTCTTCAACGCCACGGCGCCGGCGATCGCGGCGGCGATCAGCCCGACGCCCAGCAGCACCGCGGCCGGCCGCCAGAGCACGCCGCGCCGGGACCGCCGCCCCGGAATCGCCTGCGGGGCCCGGCGCCCACCCGGGCCGGCCATGATGAACTCGGTCGGCGCACTGCCGGCGGCCCCGGGAACCCGATCGATGATCTGTGTGGAACCGGCGTCGAAACCGGGTGCGGTGTAGCGCCGTTCGCCGGTCGGCGGATCGGCCTGCGCCGCACCGGCGGGGATGTCGATCACCTCGGTGACCGGGTCGGCGTCGTAGGACTGCGGGTCGTGGTCGGTCCCGGACGGGTTCGACATGGTGGGCGGCGCTCCTGATTCGGTGGTGTCTTCGACCCTATCGCCTGCGGCCGACGATCGGTCGCACGGCACAATGGGCCCCATGACATCGTTCGGCGACCTGCTCGGTCCCCCACCTGTGCTGTTGCCCGGCGATCCGGAGGCCGAGGCGGCGTTGGACGCCGGCCAGACCCCGGCGATCGTCGCCGCCGCCCACCCGGCCGCATCAGTGGCGTGGGCGCAGTTGGCCGAGGATGCGCTGGCCGAGGACAAGGCGATCACCGCGTATGCCTATGCTCGCACCGGCTACCACCGCGGACTGGATCAGTTGCGGCGCAACGGGTGGAAGGGCTTCGGTCCGGTGCCTTACGGGCACGAGGCCAACCGGGGATTCCTGCGCTGCGTCGCGGCGCTGGCCCGGGCGGCGGACACCATCGGCGAGACCGACGAGTACGCGCGCTGTTGCGATCTGCTCGACGACTGCGACCCGGCCGCGCGGATCGAACTGGGCCTGTCCTGACTCGGGGTGTGACGGCTTAGAGGTCGGACTGCTCCGGGCAGTCCGCCGCCGCCCCCGGCGGCTCGACCTGAACGGTCGCGTGATCGAGTCCGCGTGCGGTCAGCACCGCACGGGCGTCCTGCAGCACCCGGTCGGACCGGCCGTCGGTGGACAGATGCGCGGTGGCCATGTCCTTGCCCGGCACCAGCGTCCACACGTGCAGATCGTGGACCTCCGTCACCCCCGGGATCGCGGCCAGCGCGGCGCTGAGCTCCTCGACGTCGATGTGCTTCGGGGAGGACTCCGAGAGGATCCGCAATGCGGCGCGGGCCAGGCTGATCGCGCGCGGCAGCACCCACAGCGCCACCAGCACGGCGACCACGGTGTCGGCATAGGGCCATCCGGTGGTGAGGGTCACGATGCCGGCGATGAGCACACCGACACTGCTCACCGCGTCGGCCATCACCTCCATGTAGGCGCCCTTGACCGCCAGGCTGCTCTGCGAGTGCGAGCGCAGCAGCGCCACCACGGCGACGTTGGCCGCCAGTGCCAGCAGTGCCACCACGATCATCGGGCGGCCGGGCACCTGATGCGGTTCGCCCAGCCGCTGGAACGCCTCGTAGACGATGAACGCCGCGACGCCGAGCAACAGGACGGCGTTGGCGACGGCGGTGAACACCTCCGCGCGGTGCCAGCCGTAGGTGCGGGCCGCCGACGTCGAGCCGCGCCGGGCCAGCAGTACGGCGGTCAGACCCATGAACAGCGCGACGAGGTCGGTGAGCATGTGGGTGGCGTCGGCGAGCAGGGCCAGTGATCCGATCAGCAGAGCGGTCGTCAATTCGACGACGAAGAACACCCCGAGGATCGCCGAGGCCATCACCATCCGGCTCGCGCGCGTATCGCCGCTGCCGTGGTCGTGTCCTGCACCCATAGCGGAGAACCTACCTACAGCCAGGCCGACCAGAACCGGGTCAACCCCGCGCCGGCCATCGCCAACCTGGGGGACACACCGGAGAGGTCGACGAACCAGAAGACGATCGAGAAGAACCAGCGGTTCAGCGACGGGGCGAGCAGCACCACGAGCAGGATCAGGAAGCCGAACTGTTTGGCCGGCTCCAGCGAGCGCTGGGTGGCCGGGCTCAGATGCGGTTCGATCGCCGCGTAGCCGTCCAGACCGGGGATGGGCAGCAGATTGAGCACCAGTGCCGTGACCTGAAGGAACCCCAGGAACGCGACACCCGCCCAGAACACCGCGTGGGCCGGGTCGTAGAACAGCCTCGCGGCCGCCAGCAGCAGCACCGCCAGCACCAGATTTGCCAGCGGTCCGGCGAGGTTGACCAGGGTGCGCTGCCGGGGCGTCATGAATCCGGTGCGCAGATACACCGCCCCGCCGGGCAGCCCGATGCCGCCGAGTGCGATGAAGAGCAGCGGAAGACCAAGGGAAAGAACAGGATTGGAGTACTTGAGCGGATTGAGCGTCAGATAGCCGCGCACCGCGACGTCGGTGTCCCCGAAACGCCAGGCGGTGTAGGCGTGACCGAACTCGTGCAGGCACAGCGAGACCAGCCAGCCGGCGATCACGAACAGGAACACTCCGACGTAGGCCATCGGCGTATCGCTCGCTGCCGCCAGCCACGCGAGCACACCGCCCACCGCGGTCAGCGCGACCAGCAGCAGGAAGGCCGGACTCGGGCGCACCGACTGGTGCAGGGGGCGAACGCTCACCCCACGAACCTACCGGCGCTCATCACGGCGATCCGACGGCGACGGTGGAGTAGCCCAGCGCGATGTAGATCACGACGACGACGGTCATCACGACGGCCAGCACGACGTCGGCCCGGGTGCGGCGCAGCAACAGCCCGGTCACGCCGCCGGCCACCATCAGGCACTGGAAGAGCAGGTCACGGTCGAACCCGCGCTGGCCGATCAGAAAGGTGTGCAGCAGGTTGATCGCGACCATGCCGATCAGCACACCGAAGAACAGCGGCCGCACCCGGCCGAAGGCGGCCTCGGGATCGTCGTCGGGACCCAGATCCGACAGCGGCAATAGAAACGACATGACCAGGATGCCCGACGGTACCGCGAGGAAGGCGAGCAGGCTGAGCACTGAGATCTCCGGGCCCTTGACGGCCTCCTTCACCGCGAGCCACACCTGCACGATTAGCGCCAGCAGGAAGACCTGCCACAGCATCGCCGGCGCGAACGCCCGGCGGGTGCCGTGGCGCCAGTCCCGCGTCGCGATCGCCAGCTCCTGCAGCACACGACCGAAGGCCATGCCCAGGATCACCGTGTAGAAGAACCACACCCGCCGATGATGGCACGGTCGCGGGTCAATTCACCCGCAGCCATCCCGTCGTATGCCGATAGAACGTCGAACGTTTGAGTTCCCGGCCGCCCGGCACGCCGTCGCGCACCACCGCAACCCCGGTGGTGCCCAGTTGCGCGGCGCGCCCGCTGACCCAGACTCGGGGCCGCCGGCCCAGCACGGTGGCCCGCAGCCCGGGCAGCTGCGCCGTCGGCTCGATGCGAACACCGGCCACCTCGCCGTCGAAGAGCACCGCGTCGTCGACCACTGCCTCACCGTGCAGCGCCGCCGCACCGCCGGCCGGCAGCCACAGCGCCGAGCCCACCACCGCGGTCCCGGTCTCGTCGCGGACCAGCGGAACCCGCCGGGCCGACCCGCGAACCGCGCGCCGGGCGTCGCGCGCGCCGCGCAGCCCCGGGTGCACCCGGGCGACCTCGACGTCGAGCAGCTCGGCCCGCATCAGCCTGGTCAGCACCGACGCCAGATCGGCGTCGGAACCGAGCACCGCGATCCGGCGCACGCCGGTGAGCTGCGCCTCGATCGGATCGGGCCCGTCGGCGTCGACGGCGGGGATCTGTGCCAGCGCCCGCGGCAGCCGGTGGTCGCCGAACCGCACGACGGCCACTTCACTCTTCGTCACTGCCACGCCGTCACTGCCACGCCGACCATTATTTCCGATAGGGTTGCTCACCGGCTGGACACACTAAGCCAGAAGCGGAGCGGGGTCAGGCCATGCCGGCAGTGGTCCTCATCGGCGCCCAGTGGGGCGACGAGGGCAAGGGGAAGGCGACCGATCTACTCGGTGGCCGGGTTCAATGGGTGGTCCGCTATCAGGGCGGCAACAACGCCGGACACACGGTCGTGCTGCCGACGGGGGAGAACTTCGCGCTGCACCTCATCCCGTCGGGCATTCTCACCCCCGGCGTCACCAACGTCATCGGCAACGGGGTGGTGGTCGATCCGGGTGTGCTGCTCACCGAGCTCAGCGGTCTGGAGCAGCGCGGCGTCGACACTTCCCGCCTGCTGATCTCCGCCGACGCGCATCTGCTGATGCCGTATCACGTCGCGATCGACAAGGTCACCGAGCGCTACCTCGGCAACAAGAAGATCGGCACCACCGGCCGGGGCATCGGTCCCTGCTATCAGGACAAGATCGCGCGCATCGGCATCCGGGTGGCCGACCTCAGCGATCCGGACCTGCTGGCCGCCAAGGTCGCCGCATCGCTGGACTTCAAGAATCAGGTCCTGGTCAAGATCTACAACCGCAAGGCACTCGACGCCCACGAGATCACCGATGCGCTGCTGGCCCAGGCGGAAGGCTTCGCCCATCGCATCGCCGACACCCGGCTGCTGCTGAACACCGCGCTGGAGGCCGGCGAGACCGTGCTGCTGGAGGGTTCGCAGGGCACCTTGCTCGACGTCGACCACGGCACCTATCCCTACGTCACGTCGTCCAATCCGACCGCCGGCGGCGCCGCGGTGGGCAGCGGCATCGGCCCCACCCGCATCACCACGGTGCTGGGCATCCTGAAGGCCTACACCACGCGCGTCGGCTCGGGACCGTTCCCGACCGAACTCTTCGACGAGCACGGTGAGTACCTGGCCAAGACCGGCGGCGAGATCGGCGTCACCACCGGACGGCGCCGGCGCTGCGGATGGTTCGACGCGGTGATCGCGCGGTATGCCACCCGCGTCAACGGCATCACCGACTACTTCCTGACCAAACTCGACGTGCTCTCCAGTCTGCAGACGGTGCCGGTGTGCGTGGGCTACACCGTCGACGGCAAGCGCACCAACGAGATGCCGATGACCCAGAGCGACATCGCCCGCGCGGTGCCGGTCTACGAGGAACTGCCCGGGTGGTGGGAGGACATCTCCGACGCGCGGGAGTTCGACGACCTGCCGGCCAAAGCCCGCGACTACGTGCTGCGTCTCGAGGAGCTCGCCGGAGCGCCGGTGTCGTGCATCGGCGTCGGACCGGGCCGGGATCAGACCATCGTGCGCCGCGACGTGCTCGGGCCTCGATGACCGAGCCCGATCCCGCTGCGCCCGACGACAACCGCGGCGGCTTTCCGCGTTTCCAGGTGCTCGACGAACCCCCGGGCTTCAGACGGTTCGTCACGGCCATGCGCCGCGCCCAGGATCTCGCCGTCGCCGCCGACGCACCGGACTGGGACGCCGCCGCCGATCGGGTCGAGGACCTGATCGCTTACCTTTCCCCGCACGAGAAACCCGGCGGGATGGCGCCGGCCGGCCGGGTCGCGGCGGTTCCGGGAGCCGGCAGCATCCTGATGCCGCCGTGGCAGATCCGCGACTTCACCGGAGAGGGGGCCGCGGTGGAGGTGCAGTTCAGCCGCTACCACGTGGGCGGCAACAACGCGGTGCACGGCGGGGTCGTCGCGATGATGTTCGACGTGATGTGCGGCATCGTCATTCACGCGATCGGGCGGCCGATCAGCCGTACCGCCTTCCTGCATGTCGACTACCGCAACATCACCCCGATCGACGTGCCGCTGACGATGCGCGGGTGGGCACCGAAGATCGAGGGCCGCAAGACCTTCGTCAACGCCGAACTCACCGGTCCGGACGGCGCGCTGCTCGCCGAGGCCAATGGATTGATGGTGCGTCTGCTGCCCGGACAGCCCTGAATCTGCGAGCATGGCCGAATGGCCGAACATCAGTCCCGCGCACTGCACAGCCTCACCACGCCGCGCGCCGCGGCCATGGCGGGGGTGGCGTTCGCAGTGCTGTTCACCACCGCGATCGTGCTGATCCGATCGTCGCTGCCCGAAGGCGCGCAACCGGGATCGCAGTGGATCGACAGCGGCGGCGACAAGATCCGCCTCGCCTCGCAACTGATGCCGTTTGCCGGCATCAGTTTCCTGTGGTTCATCGGGGTGGTGCGCGCAAATCTCGGACGCTACGAGGACCGCTTCTTCGCCACCGTGACCCTCGGCAGCGGTCTGCTGTTCCTGGCGATGATGTTCGCCTCGGCGGCGGTGGGAGCCGGACTGGCCGAGAGCCGGCACTACGCCGGCGGCGGCCTCGCGGGATCCGACGTCGGGATCTTCGGTCAGATGCTGCTGCTGAAACTGTCGAAGACCTACGCGGTGCGGATGGCGGCGGTATTCATGATGTCGCTGGCGACGATCTGGCTGCGCACCGGACTGATGGCGCGCTGGCTGGTGATCCTCACCTACATCGCGGCGCTGACGCTGATCATCGGCGGCGATAGCAGCATGTGGCTGACGCTGGCCTTCCCCGTCTGGGTGCTGATCGTCAGCGTGCTGTTTCTGGTGCGTGCCGGGGTGTTCGATCGTCGTCACGACGAACTCCCCCCGGCGGGGTAGGCAGTTCGTCGGTCCGCTCGGCGTCGTCGGGTCGCAGCGCCGGCCACCAGATCTTCGGCCCGATCAGCGTGAACAGCGCCGGGATCACCACGGTGCGCACCACGAAGGTGTCCAGCAGGATGCCCAGGCCGACGATGATGCCCAACTGGGTCAGGGCGATCAGCGGAAGCACGCCCAGCACGCAGAACACCGCCGCCAGCACGATGCCGGCGCTGGTGATCACCGCGCCGGTGGCCGACACCGCGCGCACGATCCCGCCGCGTGTTCCGTGCAGCGGTGTCTCCTCGCGGGCGCGGGTCACCAGGAAGATGGTGTAGTCGACGCCGAGGGCGACCAGGAACAGGACCGAGAACAGCGGCGTGGTGTTGTCCAGGGCGGGGAAGCCGAGCAGGTGTGTGCTGACCCAGCTGCCCAGACCGAGTGCTGCCAGGGTGGACAGTGCGGTGGCCGCCACCAGTACCAGCGGAGTCAGTGCGGCGCGCAACAGCACGTAGAGCACCGCGAGCACCACCGCGAGGATCGCCGGGATGATCAGCTTCTGGTCGCGGACCGCCGCACGTTTGGTGTCCAGGGCCTGCGCGTCGGTGCCGCCGACGAGGGCGTCCGGATCCGCGGTGTGCACCGAATCCCGAAGTGCCTCAACGGTTCTGAAGGACTCCGCAGATGCCGGAGCGGCGTCGAGGACCACCTGCCACTGGGTGAGGCCGGTATCGGAGACCCCCGCCGGCTGCACCGAGGAGACACCCGGCGTTGAGCCGATCACCGCGGCCACCGCATCCGCCCTCTCGGTGCGGGCGACGACCCGGGTCGGATCGGTCAGACCGCCCGGGAAGTGTTCGGCGAGTGTCCGGAAGCCGTCCACGGAGTCGGCCTGCACCCTGAACTGGTCGATCAGCGACAGGCCGACCGGGGTGCCGATCACTCCGGCGGCCAGGACACCGAGTGCGACGATCGACGCGCATGCCACCCGGCCGGCGTGACCGGACACCCACTCGGCCACCCGGTGCCACGCCCCGGTGGTGGTGATCTCCTGGTCGCCCGCCCGGGGGACGAACGGCCAGAACAGTTTCGGGCCGAACAGTGCCAGCAGTGGCGGCAGCACCAGCAGCACGAACACGGCGGCCACCAGCAGGCCGGAGGCGGCCTGCACGCCCAGGCTGCGGGTACTCGGCGAACTGGCCAGCAGCAGGGTCAACAGCGCCAGCACCACCGTCGCGTTGCTCGCGACGATCGCCGGTCCGGCGAAGCGGACGGCGGTGTGCAGCGCCCGGCGGTGATCGGGTGTGCGCCGCAATTCCTCGCGGTAGCGGGAGATCAGCAGCAGCGCGTAGTTCGTGCCGGCACCGAACACCAGAACGCTGGTGATGCCCGATGTCGACCCGTCACCGCCCAGACCGGTCGCCTCGGAGACCGCCGCGCCGAACACCGCGGCGATCCGGTCGGCGAACGCGATCACCAGCAGCGGCACCAGCCACAGCACCGGTGAGCGGTAGGTGACGATCAGCAGCAGCGCGACCACCCCGCCGGTGACGGCCAGCAGCGTGACGTTGGCCCCGGAGAACGAGTTCGCGATGTCGGCGCCGAAGGCCGGCCCGCCGGTCACACTCGCCACCAGTGGCCCGGGCAGCTCGGCGCGTGCGGCGTCGCGCAACGCCTTAACCGTGTCGAAGAGATCGAAGCCGGACAACTCCGGGTTCAGTGAAACCGGCACGACCGCCGCCTCGCCGTCGGTGGCCGGGACCGGCGGAACCGGTGGTGCGGGGAGCACTCCGGCGACTCCCGCCATCCGGTCGCGGGCGGCGTCGGCGGCGGTGAGGTCCTGCGGTGACAGAGCCGCGCCGTCGCTGCGGCTGATCACCAGCAGCACCGGAGCGCTGTCCCCGCCGGGGAACTGCTTGATCAACTCCGCGGCGCGGGCCGATTCGGCCGTCGGCGGCAGCACCACCGGCGACTGCTGGGCTGAGGCGCTCTGCGGGATCAGCCCGAGCAGTGCTCCGCCGAGGCCCGCGACCACCAGTGCGAGCACCCAGGACATCGGTCCGCTGACCGCAGCGGCGATGCGTTCCCACGGGGAGCGGCGGGGCGTGGGTGCGCGGTGCATGACTGCAATCCTGCGCCAGGCGGCCGGTATCGGCTCGTCGGACAGGCCGCCGGTCCTCGGAGTTACTGTTCGGTCATGGCAGAAGCGGGGGAAGACCGGTCGAGTCCGGCACCGATCCTGATCGCTCTCAGCGTGGTGGGGATGCTCCTGATCGCAATGGTGGTGCTCCGCCTCGTCCGCGGCGATCAGGTTCCCGACGACGCCGCGGTGGGCCGCGCGGCGGTCGGCCAGAACGACGCACTGCAGCGCGGGGACTACACCGATTTCCAGAGGTACACCTGTGCGGCCGAACAGGGCACCGAGAACCGGTTGCTCGCCGATCAGCGCGAGTCCACCCGAGTCAAGGGCGCCCGCTACGTCGACGACGTCACCGACGTCACGGTGGCCGGTGAGCGTGCCACCGCGACCGTCGTCTACCACTTCGAGAAGGCATCGGATGACAAAGTCTCGGCGGCTATGACCTTCACCCGCGAGAACGGTGACTGGAAGGTGTGCTCACCGGGACCCCGGTAGGCTCATCACCGTGACCTACGCGGGAGATATCACGCCGCAGGAGAGCTGGAAGATCCTCAGCGACAATCCCGATGCGGTGCTCGTCGACGTCCGCACGCAGGCGGAGTGGAACTGGGTCGGTGTGCCCGAGCTGTCTCCTCTGGGCCGCGAGGTCGTGTTCGTGCAGTGGAACACCGCCTCCGGCCGCAACGAGAACTTCGTCGACGACCTGATCGCCGCCGGGGTCACCCCCGGTGATCGCCCGGTGATCTTCCTCTGCCGCTCGGGGAACCGTTCGATTTCCGCCGCGGAAGCGGCGACGGCCGCCGGCATCGGGCCGTCCTACAACATGCTCGACGGCTTCGAGGGTCAGCTCGACGCCCAAGGCCACCGCGGTTCGACGGGCTGGCGCGCCGACGGCCTGCCCTGGAAGCAGACATGACCGACGGTGAGATCCCGTCGGTCCGGATTCCCAAGAAGCTGCCCGACGGCGTCAGCGAGGCCACCATCGGAGTCCGCGGCGGACTGCTGCGGTCGGGGTTCGAGGAGACCTCCGAGGCGATCTACCCGACGTCGGGCTACGTGTACGCCTCGGCCGCCGAGGCCGAGAAGGCGTTCACCGGCGAGGTGGACCGCTTCGTCTACTCCCGCTACGGCAACCCGACCGTCGAGATGTTCCAGGAGCGGCTTCGTCTGATCGAGGGCGCACCGGCGTGCTTCGCCACCGCGTCGGGAATGGCCGCGGTCTTCACCGGACTCGGCGCCCTGCTCGGCGCCGGTGACCGGCTGGTCGCCGGACGCAGCCTGTTCGGCTCCTGCTTCGTGGTGTGCAACGAGATCCTGCCGCGATGGGGAGTCGAGACGGTGTTCGTCGACGGCGAGGACCTCGATCAGTGGGAGCGGGAACTGTCCAAGCCAACCACCGCCGTGTTCTTCGAGACCCCGTCGAATCCGATGCAGTCGCTCGTCGACATCGCCGCGGTATCCCAGATCGCCCACGCCGCCGGCGCGAAGGTGGTGCTCGACAACGTCTTCGCCACCCCGTTGCTGCAACAGGGCTTCCCGCTGGGCGCCGATGTGGTGATCTACTCCGGCACCAAACACATCGACGGTCAGGGCCGGGTGCTAGGCGGCGCCATCCTGGGCGATGAGGAGTACATCAACGGCCCCGTGCAGACCCTGATGCGTCACACCGGGCCGGCGCTGAGCCCGTTCAACGCGTGGGTTCTGCTGAAAGGCCTTGAGACACTGTCGGTTCGGGTCAACTACAGCACCGCCTCCGCACAGCGGGTCGCGGAGTTCCTGCAGGATCACCCGGCCGTCAACTGGGTGCGCTACCCGTTCCTGCCCTCGCACCCGCAACACGATCTGGCCAAGCGGCAGATGACCGGCGGCGGCACCGTCATCACCTTCGAGCTCAAAGCCCCCGACGGTCAGGGCAAGCAGCGGGCCTTCGAGGTCCTCGACAAGCTGTCGATCATCGACATCTCCAACAACCTCGGTGACGCCAAGACCCTGATCACCCATCCGGCCACCACCACCCACCGCGCGATGGGCCCGGAGGGACGCGCCGCGATCGGACTGGGCGACGCGGTGGTGCGGGTCTCGGTCGGCCTGGAGGGCACCGAGGACCTCATCGCCGACCTCGACCGGGCGCTGCGCTAGCCGCCGCGCGCACGGCCTGGCGCGCGGCATCGCGGATCGGTCCGATCCACAGGTTGCCGTGACCGGGGATCAGCACATCGGTGCCGGCCTCGGCGAGCACCGACAGGCTGCGCACGCAGCCGGCCTGATCGTGGTTGGCCAGCGCGGGCAGCAGCTGCGGTCCGGAATGCGGGGCCAGCGGGTGGCCGGTGACCAGAGCATCGCCACTGACCAGCACGCCGTCGACGATGTAGGAGCAGTGACCGCCGGTGTGTCCCGGCGTCGGCAGCGCCTCCGGCCGGCCCGGAAGCGTCGCGGCGATCTCAGCGTTCAGCGCCCGGGTGCCGGGGATGCCGTCGCGCACCAGTCCGCCCATGCGCGCCACCGCAAGCGACCACATCAGCCACCGGGGCCGCCAGGCCTGCGTGAGCAGAGCGGCCGGGGACACCTGCTCGAGGTACTCGCGTTGGGCGTGGCCCACCTCGTCGGTGTGGCAGTACACCGGCGTGCCGTGCGTGGCGGCGAACCAGATGGCCGTCCCGAGATGGTCGATGTGGGCATGCGTCAGCAGGATCGCCCGCACATCGGCGGGGGCGAAGCCCAGCCGCGCCAGGGAATTCACCACATCGTCACGGCTGCCCGGATAGCCCGCGTCGATGAGCATCACACCGGTGTCGTCGGTCACCAGGGTCCAATTGACCAGGTCGGTGCGGGCCAGATGGACGCTCTCGGTGACTGCGGTGAGCACCGGTGCCATGGTTCACCACTCTAGGCGCTGGGTGTAGAACTACAGACGTGGCTGATCTGAAACTGGGTTACAAGGCGTCCGCGGAGCAGTTCGGGCCGCGCGAGTTGGTCGAACTCGGAGTGCTGGCCGAACAGCACGGCATGGACAGCGCATGGGCGAGCGACCACTTCAATCCCTGGCGGCATGAGGGCGGCCACTCTCCGTTCGCGCTGTCGTGGATGACGGCCGTCGGCGAGCGCACCAAGCACGTCGTGCTGGGCACGTCGGTGCTCACCCCGACCTTCCGCTACAACCCGGCGGTGATCGCCCAGGCCTTCGCGACCATGGGCTGCCTGTACCCGGGCCGGGTGGTCCTGGGCGTGGGCACCGGTGAGGCGCTCAACGAGATCGCGACCGGCTCGATCACCGACTGGCCGGAGTTCAAGGAACGCTTCGCGCGGTTGCGCGAGTCCGTGAAATTGATGCGCGAACTATGGCGCGGCGAGCCGGTCGACTTCGACGGCGAGTACTACCACCTCAAGGGAGCCTCGATCTATGACGTCCCCGAGGGGGGCGTGCCGGTGTACATCGGCGCCGGCGGTCCGGTGGTGGCCAAATACGCCGGACGTGCCGGTGACGGATTCATCTGCACCTCGGGCAAGGGTGAGGAACTCTACGTCGACAAGCTGCTGCCGGCGGTGCGCGAGGGGGCCGAGGCCGCCGGCCGCGACGTCGACGCCGTGGACAAGCTGATCGAGATCAAGATCTCCTACGACACCGACCCGGAGGTGGCGCTGAGCAACTGCCGGTTCTGGGCGCCGCTGTCGCTCACACCCGAGCAGAAGCACAGTGTGTCCTCTCCGCAGGAGATGGAGCGGCTGGCCGATCAGCTGCCCATCGAGCAGGTGGCCAAGCGGTGGATCGTGTCGGCCGACCCCGACGAGGCGGTCGAGAAGGTGGCCGCCTACGTCGGCTACGGGCTCAACCATCTGGTGTTCCACGCGCCCGGCCACGATCAGCGGCGCTTTCTTGAGCTGTTCGAGCGCGACCTGCTGCCCCGGTTGCGCAAACTGTCAGTGTGAGTCCGTCCGCGACGTCGATCTACATCGCCTCTCCGGAGGGCGAGACCGGCAAGTCCACCATCGCGCTGGGGATCCTGCACCGGCTGTCGGCCATGGTCCCCAGGGTCGGGGTGTTCCGGCCGATCACCCGCCGTGAGGACCGCGACTACATTCTCGAGTTGCTACTCGGTCAGTGCTCAGCACAGGGAGGTCAGGCCGGGCTGACCTACGAAGAGTGCATCGGCGTGAGTTATCAACGTTTGCACGAGGACCCCGACGCCGCGATCGCCGACATCGTCGATCGTTACCACGCCGTGGCCGACCGATGCGACGCGATGGTGATCGTGGGTTCGGACTACACCGACGTCGCCTCACCCACTGAATTGAGCGTCAATGCGCGTATCGCCGCCAATCTCGGTGCGGCGGTGCTGTTGAGCGTGCGCGCCAGTGGCCGCACGCCCGAGGAGATCGCCGCGGTCATCGAACTGTGTCTGACCGAACTGCGAGTCCAGCACGCCACCGTCGCGGCCGTGGTGGCCAACCGGTGCGAGCCGGAGAAGATGGACTCGGTGAAAGCCGCCTGCGACGGTCTGCAACCGCACGTGTATGTCCTGCCCGAGGAGCCACTGCTCGTCGCGCCGACCGTCGGGGAACTGTGCGAGGCGGTGGACGGCATCCTGATCCACGGGGATCCCGCCCTGCTGGCCCGCGAGGTGATGGGCGTCATGGTGGCCGGCATGACCGCCGACCATGTGCTGGAGCGGCTGACCGAGGGTATCGCCGTGATCACCCCGGGCGATCGCTCCGATGTGGTGCTGGCCGTGGCCAGCGCGCACGCCGCCGAAGGATTCCCGTCGCTGTCGGCGATCATCCTCAACGGCGGCTTGCCACTGCATCGCGAGATCGCCCGGCTGGTCAGCGGCCTGGGATTGCGGCTGCCCATCGTCGCCACCGACCTGAGCACCTTCCCGACCGCGAGCGCAGTCGCCGCCACCCGCGGCCGGGTCACCGCGGCCTCGGAGCGCAAGATCGACACCGCGATCGAACTCATGGAACGCCACGTGGACATGACGGATCTCCTTGAGCGCCTTGCGGTTCCGATCCCGACGGTGATCACCCCGCAGATGTTCACCTACCAGCTGATGGAAAGTGCCCGCGCCGACAAGAAGCGGATCGTGCTGCCCGAGGGCGACGACGACCGAATCCTGGCCGCCGCCGGGCGTCTGCTGCTCCGCGGCGTGGCCGACCTCACCATCCTCGGCGAAGAGTCCCGGGTGCGGGCCCGGGCCGCCGAGTTGGGAGTGGACCTGCAGGGTGCGGTGGTGATCGACCCGCGCACCAGTGACCTCCTCGAGCGCTTCGCCGAGCAGTACGCCGAGATACGCAAGTCCAAGGGCGTCACCATCGAGCAGGCACGCGAGACCATGCACGATGTGTCCTACTTCGGCACCATGCTCGTGCACAACGACGTCGTCGACGGCATGGTGTCCGGCGCCGCGCACACCACCGCCCACACCGTCCGGCCGGCCTTCGAGATCATCCGAACCCGCCCCGGTGTCTCCACGGTGTCGAGCATCTTCCTGATGTGTCTGTCCGATCGGGTGCTGGCCTACGGCGACTGCGCGATCGTGCCCGACCCGACCGCCCAACAGCTGGCCGACATCGCGATCAGCTCCGCGCACACCGCATCCCAGTTCGGCATCGAGCCGCGGGTGGCGATGCTGTCCTACTCCACCGGGGAGTCCGGATCCGGCGCCGGCGTCGACAAGGTTCGCGAGGCGACCGCCCTGGTGCGCAGCCGCGAACCCGACCTGCTGGTGGAGGGGCCGATCCAGTACGACGCCGCCGTCGACCCGGTGGTGGCGGCCGCCAAGATGCCCGACTCAGCCGTCGCCGGACGCGCCACCGTGCTGATCTTCCCCGACCTCAACACCGGCAACAACACCTACAAGGCGGTGCAGCGCAGCGCCAATGCGATCGCCGTGGGCCCGGTGCTGCAGGGATTGAACAAACCGGTCAACGATCTGTCCCGCGGCGCGCTGGTGGAGGACATCGTCAACACCGTCGCCATCACCGCGATCCAGGCGCAGGGCTGACGATGGCCGACACCGTCCTGGTGCTCAACTCCGGCTCGTCATCGCTGAAGTACTCACTGGTCGAGCCGGTCAGCGGCCGGTCACTCGTCGACGGCATCGTGGAGCGGATCGGCGAGACCGGCGGTGTCGCCGATCACGAGGCCGCACTGCAGACGGCGTTCGACACCGTCGCCCACGCCGGACACGATGTCGACGGACTGCTGGCCGTCGGGCATCGGGTGGTGCACGGCGGCGCGCAGTTCTACCGGCCGACGATCATCGACGACGACGTGCTGGCCCGGCTTCGGGAACTCTCGCCGCTGGCACCGCTGCACAATCCGCCCGCCATCCTCGGCATCGAGGTCGCCCGAAGGGTGCTCCCGGAGCTGCCGCACATTGCCGTCTTCGACACCGCGTTCTTCCACGACCTGCCCCGGTCGGCCGCCCGCTACGCGATCGACGCCGACCTCGCGGCGACGTGGGGGATCCGGCGGTACGGCTTCCACGGCACGTCACATCAGTTCGTCAGCGGCCAGGCGGCGCAATTCCTCGGCGCGGATGTCGGCACGCTCAACCAGATCGTGCTGCACCTGGGCAACGGCGCTTCGGCTTCGGCGATCCGGGGCGGCCGGCCGGTGGACACCTCGATGGGGATGACACCGATGGAGGGTCTGGTGATGGGCACGCGCTCCGGTGACATCGACGCCGGTGTGATCGCCTACCTCTGGCGCACCGCCGGGATGGGAGTCGAGGAGATCGAGACCATGCTCAACCGCCGTTCGGGGATGTTCGGCATGAGCGGGGAGATCGATTTCCGGTTGCTGCACACCCGGATGGCCGGCGGCGACGATGCCGCGCGCGGCGCCTACGAGGTCTACATCCACCGGCTGCGCAAGTACATCGGTGCCTATCTCGCCGTGCTGGGCGACGTCGACGTCATCTCCTTCACCGCCGGCGTCGGCGAGAACGACCCGGCCGTGCGACGCGACGCGACGGCCGGTATGGCGAGCCTCGGCATCGAACTCGACGAAGCGCGCAACGCCGAACGCGCGCGCACAGCGCGGCGCATCTCAGCCGACGGATCCCCGATCGTGGTGCTGGTCGTGCCGACCGACGAGGAACTGGCGATCGCGCGGGCCTGCCTGCAGGTGATCTAGAACGTCGTGACTGTGATCTAGAACGTCGTGATAGGGCGCACCCTATTGGCCATGTCCACCAGCGCGTAACGGTGTGTCTGGCTGGGGGTCACCCGGGCCAGGCTGCGCAACGAGGCCTCCACGCCGAGCCGCAGGCCGCGTTCGGTGAACGGGAAACCCAGGATGTTGTTCGGACTCACCACCGTGTGATCGGCGATCCAGTCCATGGCCGTTCCGAGCACCAGCGCCCGGATCTGCAGCACGCGCGATTCGGAGTCGGGCAGTGTCTCCACCCGGCGGGCGGCGTCGCGGATCTGCTGCTCGGTCAGCTCGCTGGCGGAGCGTCCGGACAACAGCGTCACGACACTGGTCAGTCGCGCGGTGGTGAAATGCCGAGAACCGGTGGGGACTTGATCGAGCGTGGTGACCGCACCCGCACGGTCGCCTTCGATCGACTGCGCGCGGGCCAGCCCGAAGCTCGAGGAGATGATGTTGTTGTCGGTGTGCCAGACGGTCTCGTAGAACGGGAGCTCCTCGGAGGTGCCGGCCAACTCCGCGGTGGCGGCCAGCGCGAGTTTTGGCGCCAACTCCCCGGGGAAGGTGTCGAGGACTTCGGCGAAGTGCTTGCGCGCCGCCTCGTAGTCGCCGGTGAGCAGTTCCGACACCGCCTTGAACCAGACAAGTCGCCAGCGCCATCCCACCCGGGCGGCGAGGTCCTCGAGTTTGCGATTGGCCTTCGCGACGTCGCCGAGGTCCAGCAGCGCACGGACCTCCATGAGCGGAAGTTCCACGGAGTCGGCCAGGTCGATGCCGTCGGAGTCCAGGCTGCCGTGGCGTGCGGCCCGCAACGAGTCCAGGGTCTGCACCGGCTGGGACAGCACCGTCGTCGACAGCACGGCGGCCGCGACGTCGGTCGGGTCCACCAGTGGCACCGGCAGCGCGGTCACGATCTCCGGCGCGGTGAGTTTCCCCGAATGGACCAGCCCGTCGAGGTAGACGTCGGTGTGCGCGACGAGCAGATCCACTCCGAAGGTGGAACGGGTGCGGGTGAACACCGTCGACAGACCCGGCCGGGGCACACCGGTGTCGGCGGCGACCACCTCACGCAGCACACCGAGGAGTTGGGCGGACATCTCCTCGGCGCTGGTGAACCGGCGACGCGGATCCGGGTCGATCGCACGGCGCAACAGCCGGTGGAACGAGTCGTAGCGCGTCAGCGCCGGATCGCCGTCGGGCAACCCGTCGACGTAGCGGCCCTTGCGGGTGCGCAGTTTCATCGTCAGCGCCGCCAGCGTGCGCCCGACGGTGTAGATGTCGCTGGCCACCGTAGGACCGGTGCGGACGATCTCCGGAGCCTGGTAGCCCGGTGTGCCGTAGAGGTAGCCGAACGAGTTGATCCGAGAGGCCGCCCCGAGGTCGATCAGCTTCAGCTGCTCCTCGGTCACCATGATGTTCTCCGGCTTGAGGTCGTTGTAACACAGACCGATCGAATGCAGATAGCCCAGCGCCGGGAGGATCTCGAGGATGTAGCCGATCGCCTCCGATACCGGAAAGCAATGTCCCCGTGGCCGTTTGAGCGAATCGCCGCCTACGTACTCCATCACGATGTAGCCCACCGGCTCCCCGCGGGAGTCCGGGTGCTCGACGAAGTTGAAGATCTTCACCATCGACGGATGAGCCACCTCGGCCAGGAACTGCCGCTCGGCCATCGCGATCGCCTGCGCCTCGGCGTCGCCGGAGTGCACCAGGCCCTTGAGCACCACCGGACGTTCGTTGACGTTGTGATCCACCGCCAGGTACACCCAGCCCAGACCGCCGTGGGCCAGGCACCCCTTGATCTCGTACTGGTCGGCCACCATGTCGCCCGGATTCAGCTGCGGCAGGAACGAGTACGCGCTGCCGCAGTGCGGACACACGCCCTCGGACTCACCCGGCCGGCCGTCGCTGTGACGTCCGACCGGACGCCCGCAGTTCCAGCAGAACCGCTTCGACTCGGCCACCGCCGGATCGACCATCAGCGCGGCCAGGGGGTCGAGTTCGGGGATGCGCGGCACCTCCACCAGGCCGCCGCCGAGCCGGCGGGTGGCCGAGACCCCGCGCGACACCGTGGCCTGGTTCTCCTCGGGCTCGATCGGCTCGCTGTCGGGTTGATCGCCGTCGTCGAAATCCGGGCGGAACACCGCCTGCGTGGTCATCGCGCGCACCGTCGCGACCGAGTCGGTCTCGAGATCAGGATCTTCGGGGCGTTCCTCTGCGGTCATCAGTCCGAATACCTCGGTGTCGGCGGCGCGGGTGCGGGCCCCAGCACGGCCAGCCACTTGCGGTAGAGGGTGTCCCATGTTCCGTCGGTGCGGATCCGCTCCAGCGTGGCGTTGACGTAGCGCACCAGTCCGGTGTTGGTCAGATTGACACCGATGCCGTAGGGCTGTTCGGCCATGTTCGGTCCGACGATGTGCAGATACGGATCCTGCTCGACAAGTCCGGCGAGGATCGCGTCGTCGGTGCTGATGGCGTCGACCTCCCGCTGCTGCAGTGCGACCAGGCAGTCGGCCCAGGTGACGACGGTGACGATCGCCGGTGGCGGCGAGATCGCCTGCACCCGCTGAAGCGATGTGGTGCCCCGGGCCACACACACCCGCCTGCCGGAGAGGTCCGCCGGCCCGGTGATCGGTGATTCCCGTGCGGCCAGGATGCGCTGGTAGGCGGTGAAGTACACCGAGGAGAAGTTCACCTGCGTGCGGCGCGCACAGGTGATGGTCATGGTCTTGACGACGATGTCGACGGTGTTGTTCTGCAGCGCGGTGATCCGGTCCGCGCTGGACAGGATGCGGTACTCCACCGCCGACGGTGTGCCGAAGATGTCGCGGGCCACCTCCCCGGCGATGTCGACGTCGAAACCGGTGATCTCCCCCGAGATGGGGTTCCGGAAGGAGAACAGGTTGCTGCCGATGTCGAGTCCGACCAGCAGCCGGCCGCGCTTGCGGATCGAGGCGACTGCTGCGTCGGCCTGCGTGCGGGCGGGGAACGGCCGCAGACTCGCGGTGCGGTCGCAGTCCTCGCGCGGCACGTCGGCGGCCGTCGCTGATCCGGGTGCGAGCTCGGCCATCCCGGCAGGCGTGGGGGCGGCGATGAGGGGCACCGGCAGCGCGGGCGTCTCGGCGTTCGTCCCACATCCCGCGAGCAGAACGGCCACCAAGGCCACGAATGCGAACCGCATCATCGGTACTCGTTCATCCTGGGCAGCAGTCCCAGCGCGACCGCCACCGCCGCGCCGGCCGACAGCAGAGCGCCGCCCACCGTGGTCCCCGAGAGCACCCTGCGCGCCGAAGCGATGTCACCGCGGAGGCGTTCGCGGCTCTCGGCGATACCCCTGGAGAGGGCGTCGTTGAGCTTGTCGAACGCCGGTGTGGAGTCGGTCTCGGCGGTTCCGAGCGCGACCTGCGTGGCAGCCGGATAGTTGCCAACCTTGATGAAGTCGTTGATGCGTTCGTCGGCCAGGCGCCATCTGGTCAGCAACTGATCGGCGTCGGCCAGGGCCGCGCGGGCGATCGCGTCATCGTTGGCCATGTATTCGCCCAGTTGGGCGTGCATCGAATCCACCCGCTGGTAGTAGGAGCGTTTCCGGAGATCCTCGTCGCTGCGTCGGATCAGCGATAGGGTCTCGTCGGCACGTGCCTGCTGAGCCGTGATGGCAAGGCCGGTAACGGTTTTCAGCGACTGCGCGGCGTTGTTCTTCGCGGCGCGGCTGCCCGCGGTGGAGATCGCCAGCGCGGTACCCACCCAGACGATCAGGATCATGAACGCCACACCGCCGGCCACGAGACCCGGATTGACGCGACGGCGGGTGCGCTCGGCGAGCCAGCGATGGGCGAAGACCCCGAACATCACCGTCGCCGCAACGATGATGATCACCGGCGCGGGGATGGTCGCCGAGGATGTCGTTTCGGCGTCGACCCGCGCGGAGGTCTGCTCATAGAGTCGCTGCGCATCGGGCAGTATTTTCTGCTGCATCAGCTCGGAGGCCTCCGACAGGTACGACGAACCCACCGGGTTGCCCATCCTGTTGTTGGTGCGCGCGATCTCGATCAGTCCGGTATAGACGGCGAGTTGCGCGTTGATCCTGCCGAGCATCTCGACCAGTGGCGGATCGGTCAGCCCGCTGGAGGCCTGCGTCACCGCGACTGCAGCATCGGTGATGGCCTGCTGGTAACGCTGCCGGACCGGCTGGGGTTCCGCGCCGGCGATGAACGCGGTGGCGGCTGCGGCGTCGGCCACCGACAGCGTCGTGTAGAGCTGGCCGGCGGCGAAGGCCAGCGGCTCGGTGTGGTCGAGGACTTTGGTGAGTTGCTGCTGACGTTCGTTGATTGTGGTGGAGATGGCGAACGCACTGAGGATGCCCAGTGTGGCCAGGATGACGCCGATGGTCAGGATGCGTCCGGGCGTGGTGCGCAGGAACCACCACCGGGGATGGGCGGGCGCAGCGGTCGACCGCTGCGCCAGCGGCTCGGTCGAAGGGTGCGCCAGCTCAACGGTCACCTCAGGCGGACCTCGCTCCGGTCGTCGCGAAGCCGCACCAGGACAGTCGCCGCATGAGGAAAGTCTAAGAGCACCCGGGCCGGCGGCGCTCGATCGCGGCGCCGACCGCTTGGCGTGGCGTGCCTATTCTGGAGAACGTGCGCGGCGACGGTGACGGGTGGGTGGTGTCCGAGCAGGGCACCCACCACTGGGGTGTGCACGGCGCCGCCGGCCTGCTGCTCCGGGCGCCCTGGCACGACGGCTCACCAGCGGTCCTGCTGCAGCACCGGGCGCTATGGAGCCATCAGGGCGGAACCTGGGGTCTGCCCGGGGGCGCTCTGGACAGCCACGAAGAGGCACACGAGGCGGCCGTGCGGGAGGCCTACGAGGAGGCCGGCCTGGTCGCCGAGCACATCGTGGTGCGCACCACCCTGGTGACCGCCCGGGTCTCCGGCTTCGACGGTGTCTCCTGGACCTACACCACCGTCGTGGCCGATACCCACGCGCTGCTGGAGACCGTGCCCAATCGGGAGAGTGCCGAACTGCGCTGGGTGCCCGAGCGCGAGGTCGATGACCTGCCGCTGCATCCCGCCTTCGCTCGGAGCTGGAAGTCCCTGCGCAGCACCGCTCTGCCGCCGCCCCACGACTGCGACCCGGAGTCGCCGCACACCGTCGTCATGGCGGGGGAGTCGTTCGCCTGGTGCGCACCTCGGCGCTGAACCACCTGTGGTGAGCAGGCACTCCGGCGTTGCGGTTACCGTGGGCGTCGTGAGGCGAACGATCGCGACGGCGATGGTGCCGGTCATGGTGGTCGTGGCCGGTGGCTGTAGCCGCGCCTCCGACGCCCAGGCCGTCGCGGTGAATCCGGCGGACCCGGCCGCTGCGGCCTTCGCCGGCGAACTGCGCCAGCAGGTGAGCGCCGAGACGATGATGGGCCACCTCGAGCGTCTGCAGCAGATCGCCGACGACAACGGCGGCAATCGTGCCGTCGGCAGGCCCGGCTACGACGCCAGCGTCGAGTACGTCTCGCAGGTGTTGCGGGCCAAGGGGTTCGACGTGGCGACCCCGCAGTTCAGCGTGCGGGTGTTCGAGACCGAGAAGCCTGCGCTCACCGTGGCCGGCACGAGCATCGCGGCCGAGACGCTGCGGTTCAGCGCCGGCACGCCGCCCGAGGGCGTGAGCGGCCCGCTGGTCGCCGCGCCCACCGATGAGACACCCGGATGTGTGCCCGCCGACTACGACGGTCTGCCGGTCAAGGGTGCGGTGGTCCTCGTCGATCGAGGCAGCTGCCCGTTCAGTGAGAAGCAGTCCATCGCCGCCACCCTCGGCGCGGTCGGCCTCATCGTCGCCGACAACGTCGACGAGAAATCCATGCCCGCGACGCTGGGGGAGAACACCGACGTGAAGATCCCGGTGGTCGGGGTCAGCAAGGCCGACGGCGCGCGGTTGCGCGCGGCCCCGGGCGCGGTCACCCTCACAGTCGACGCCAGCACCACCGCCATCACCGCGCGCAACGTGATCGCCCAGACCAAGACCGGCTCCACCTCCGACGTGGTCATGGTGGGCGCGCACCTCGACAGCGTCCCGGAGGGTCCCGGCATCAACGACAACGGTTCGGGTGTGGCCGCGGTCCTGGCCACCGCGGCTGCGCTGGGCAGTTCACCGGAGGTCAAACACGCGGTGCGCTTCGCCTTCTGGGGCGCCGAGGAGATCGGAACCGTGGGGTCGAAGAAATACGTGCAGTCGCTCAGCGTCGATCAACTCACCGACATCGCGCTCTACCTCAACTTCGACATGCTGGCCTCGCCCAACGTCGGCTACTTCACCTACGACGGAAACCAGTCCACCGCGCCGGGACGCGACGAGGCGACCCCCCGCGTTCCGGAGGGCTCGGCGGGAATAGAGCGCACCTTCGTCGCCTATCTGAAGTCTTTTGGCAAGACGGCCGAGGACACCTCCTTCGACGGCCGGTCGGACTACGACGCGTTCACCCTCGCCGGCATTCCCTCGGGTGGGCTGTTCGCCGGGGCGGAGGAGAAGAAGTCGGACGAACAGGCCAAGCTCTGGGGTGGAACCGCGGACGAACCGTTCGACCCGAACTACCACAAAGACACCGACACCCTGAGCCGGATCGACCGCGAGGCACTCGGCATCCAGGGCGGCGGGGTGGCCTATGCGGTCGGTCTCTACGCCCAGGATCTCAACGGCCGCAACGGAATCCCGCTGCGCGCCGACCGGACCCGGCACGCCATCACCGACTCCTGAGCGCGCCGATCGCGAAGACCGCGGCGCCGGCCAGTGTCACCGCCGCACCCGCGGCGATCGATGCCGCGGGCAGGAACACCGCCAGCGTCACGCATCCCGCCACGCCGAGCACCGGCACCCACCGGCGCCCGTTCAGGGTGAACGCCGAGGCGTTGGCGACGGTGTAGTACACCAGCACCGCGAAGGACGAGAAGCCGATCGCGGCGCGCACGTCGGCGGCGGCCGCCACGGCGCCGACCACCACGCCCACCGCCACCTCGGCGCGGTGTGGAACGCCGAATCGTGTGTGCACCGCCGCGAGCGCACCGGGAAGATGGCGGTCGCGCGCCATCGCCAGCACCGTCCGCGAGACCCCGAGAATCAGCGACAGCAGCGAGCCCAGCGCGGCGAGGGCGGCCGCTGCGCGCACCACCGGTTCCAACCAGCCGGCGCCGGCGATCCGCACCGCGTCGGCCAACGGTGCGGAGCTGCGCGCCAACCCGTCGGGCCCCAGTGCGATCAGGACGGCGACGGCCACCGACGCGTACACCGCAAGTGTCAGCAGCAGGGCCAGCGGGATCGCCCGCGGGATGGTGCGGGCGGGGTCGCGGACCTCCTCACCGAGAGTGGCGATCCGGGCGTAGCCGGCGAACGCGAAGAACAGCAGGCCAGCCGCCTGCAGCACCCCGCTCACCGTCGTTGGGCCCCATGTCGTTGGG
>JBAXCK010000024.1:0-29336 GCA_037141465.1 Mycobacteriaceae bacterium
GTCAGAGGGCGAAGGACTCGCCGACGAGTTCCTCACTGAGTGTCCACAGCGCAGCGGCGTGCTCATCGTCGAGAAGGTAGGACAGCATGCCGTTGACTCCGGGGTTGGCGCCCAGCACGCCGAGGCCGCAGTCGGCCAGGTAGGCCCCGTTGTGGTCGACGAGCTCAGCCGCCGTTGCCGCCCACACCTGGGTGGCTGCGCCGGCTTCCACTGTCTTGAAATGCAATTCGTCGACCTCGGCCCGGCCTTCGTTTTCCGCGGCTGCCTTGGCGCGTTTGCGGGTGTCGGCAACCACCTCGATGAGGAGCTCTTCAGTCAGGTGGCGACCCAGTTCGGTGACGATGGCGCCCGGGTGCACCGAGAACGACAGCAACCCGGCGGGCCCGGCCCGGCGGGCCAATTCACGAGCGAACAGTGCGTTGGCCGTCTTCGACCGCCCGTAGGCGATCCAGGCGTTGTAGGACGCTGTGGCGAAGTTGGGGTCCACCAGGTCGACGTCGGCGCGCGAGTGTCCCGCCGAGGACAGCGTCACCACCCGCGGGGAATCCGACCGGAACAGGGCCGGGGCCAGGCGGGCGGTGAGAAGGAAATGACCGAGGTGGTTGGTGCCGAACTGGGTCTCGAAGCCGTCGACGGTGTGACCGAACGGACAGGCCATCACCCCGGCGTTGTTGACGAGCACGTCGATGCGGTCATGCGAGGTGAGGAAAGCGTCGGTGAAGGCCCGGACCGACGAGAAGTCGGCCAGGTCGACAACTCCGGCCTCGAAATGCCCGTCCGGCAGAAGTTCACGGAGTTCGTTGACGGCGGTATCGGCACGTTGCCGGCTTCGGGCCGCCACGGTGACCCGCGCCCCGCGGGAGGCCATCGCCCGAGCGCTCTCCCGCCCCAGGCCGCCGGCCGCACCGGTGATCACCACCCGCCGCCCCGACAGATCGATCCCGGCCAGGACCTCGTCGGTGGTGGTGTCCCTGCCGAATGCGCTCATCGACCGTCAGCGGTCCGGCGTTGGATCTGAGTAGTCCCAGGACAGTGTTCTCACGGGAGTCGTGCGGATGTAGGCGGCACCCGGTCTGGGTGCGGTCGGCCATTCGGACTCCGGCACGCCGCGGGCCCGGGCGCCTTCGCGCGCGAGCTCAAGAGCTTCGGCAGGTTCACGAACGATCCGGGCATGGCCTTGGAGCATCACGCCCCGGATGTCGGCCATGCTCGAGCCGTCCTCGAGCATGATGCTGACGTTCGGATTACTTTCGACGTTGGCGACTTTGCGTGTCCCATCTCGCACACCCATGACGATGTCGCGGCCGAAGCGAAAGTAGCCGAGGGGAACGGAGTGCGGGAATCCGTCTTTGTCGATGGTGCTCAGTACCGCCCAGCCCGGGCGGCTATCCAGATACGCGTGAATTTGTTCTTCCGTCATCTTCCGAGGCATCAACGGAGGTTAGCCTGACGTGTCGATGGCACTGACGATGAGCCGGAACGGGCCTTCCTGTTTGTCGAGGATGTAGATCGAGACCCGGCTGATGGTCGACGGGTCCAGCAGCGGGGTTCCCGCTACCGGGTCGAGGAACCGGCCCACCGACTGAAAGCCGGCGACGGGAAGGTCATAGGGCCGGCGGATACCGGCCTCGGTGGAGAACCGCTGGATATAGGACCAGGGCTGCCCCGTCTCCACCTTCAACACATACGTCTTGCCGTCGCCAAGCGCGCGCACCTGCAGCGACGTCGCGCCGGTTGCCCGGCGCCCGATCTCGGGGTCGATCGGACCGCGGGTCGAGGCGAAGCCACCGTTGTTGTCCAGTGAGATGTCGCCCGAGAACACCAGACCGCCATCGCCGAATGTGACCGTCGAGGTCGAACGGCCGCCCATCACGGGATCGTTGACCGTTGTCCAGGTGCCGACCGCGGCGGGATCACCGAGGTCGACGACGGTCGTTGGTGCATCAGCCCGGGCGATCAATCCGGCGCTCCCCAACGACACGATGAGTACCGCCAGGACGGTGATCGTCAGACCTGTCCACGCCCGCCGGCGACGTTCGTTACCCCACACCCCTCCAATGTAGGGGCGCGGGTCCTTGAGGTCTCACAGCGGTCGGGATCGGTAGGCCCACACGGCGAAGAGCGGGTCACCCGGCCACGGCGTCGGAAGCTGGTCTGCGTAGGGCTGGTCCCAGCCGGCCGAGCGGCGGAAGTACTCGGCCACCAGTTGCACGTGGAATGCGTCGTCAGTGCCGAGCCAGCCCCTGATCGCCTTGGTCGGGAAGCACCGGTTGGAGAACGTGCACACGAACGGCGCGCCGGGCCGCAGCACCCGGGCCACCTCGTCGAACACCTCGAGGGGCCGGATTAGGTAGTCGACCGAGACCGTGCACGTCGCCCCGTCGAAGGAGGCGTCGGCGAACGGCAGCGCGGGCTCGCGGTTGAGGTCATGGACGACCCGTTCGTGCGCCTGCGGATTCTGATCGAGCTCAACGGCGTTCATGCCCAGCACGACCAGCCGTTGCGGGGTCCGGGCCAGGTGCGACACCCAGGAGCTGCACAGGTCGAGCACCTCGCCGTGCAGCCCGAGCTCGTCGTAGAGGTCGCGCACGGCGGCGATGGCACCGTCGTCGATGTGCTGCACCAGCCGCGGTTGGCCGTAGAAGCCACGGTCGTCGTCCTCGTCGGAACGGGTGAAGAATTCGTCGGGGAAATCGTGGTAGCGGTCCACACCTGCGGCGGATTCATGTGTCATCGAAGCCGGCACCACCAACTTGTCGGGCCACCACGGTGGCAGAATCAGTCCATGTCAAATTTGTCACGCCGTCCGGCCATTGCAATTCTCGCCGCCACTCCCCTCACTGCCTTGTCGCTGTTCACCGCTGGAATCGGTTCAGCGGAACCGCTGAATTGCGGCGGTGGACAGTTCTGGGATCCGATTACCAATACCTGCCAGACGCCGCAGCCGGCGCAAGACTGCGCGCCCGGTGAGTACTGGAACGCGTTGTCCAATGTGTGCCGACCGCTGGGGCAGCTCTAGCCTCCGGACGGCACCGGCTCTTTGTAATCGTCACACCATCCACGTCACATCGTCAGTCGGTGAGCTTGGGGAGACCCCTGCTGATCGCCGAAGTGAGCACCTTGCCGACCAGTGCGGCCAGCCCCGGTATCGCTGAGTCGAAACCGATCGTGTAGTCCAGTCTCGTGCCGCCGCCTGCGGTCGGTGTCAGTTCCTGGCGACCCCAGTGGCCCTTCAGTGGACTGCCTTTGGTGATCTTGTACTCGATAAGCGTGTTCGGCTGGGCCGTCGTTGTGGTCTCCTCGAAAGCCGGAAGGGGACCGATCTTGAGTCGGCGCACCGAGCCGACTCCATTGCGGGAAGCAGCGCCGTCCCTGACCCGAGTGACCTTGGCACCGAAGACCGCGCCGAGATTCTCGTGCTCGGCGAGCTTTTGGAACACGGTCTGGGGGTCGGACCTGAACTCGTATGTGATGTGGACGCGTTGAGGAGTAGCCATAGGCTCGGATACTAGTGGGCGATGAAGGGCGGAGCAGTCACAGCCGGCGGCGCGCTGCGACCCAGCGCCGTTGCTGCGCAAGAACCTTGCGAGTTGCCGCGAACACTGTCATGTCGGGTTCCGGCCTGCCGTTACGCCCGAGCATCTCCAGCTGTGCGTAATACCAGTACTGCACGCCAAAGGTGGCGATAGTGCGCACGATTTTGATCCTGTTGAGAAACGCCAGCCAGCTTGGAAACAGCGAGAGTTGCGCCTCATAGCGCGGCAGTTCCGCCAAGCCCTGCAGGATTTCGGCGGGCGCATCGGTCATCACACACATCGGCCGTCCCACGCCAATCACGTCGGCACCGCCGCTACGGATGGCCTGTTCCATCACGTCGCGCCGCCGGAAGCCCCCGGTCACCATCAACGGAATGGAAACTTTTTCCCGCATGGCGAGTGCGAAATCCACAAAGTAAGCCTCGCGCATCTGCGTGGAGTGCGCGACGTGTTGCGGCTCCTCCTCCTCGATACCTTCGACGCCTAATAACTTCGGTTGCTCGTAGGTGCCACCGGAGATCTCCAGCAGGTCGACGCCCGCGTCTTGCAGCCACTGCGCCACCTGCAGACTGTCTTCGAAGGCGAATCCGCCCTTCTGGAAGTCGGCGCTGTTGAGTTTGACCGCCACAGGAAAGTCAGGCCCCACCGCCGCCCGCACCGTCTTCACGGTGTCCAGTAACGCTCTGGCGCGGTTGACGAGTGCACCACCGAACTGATCAGTGCGCACATTGCTGCGCGGACTCAGAAACTGCGACAGCAGGTAACCGTGGGCGGCGTGAATCTGTACCCCGGTGAATCCGGCCGCCTTCACGGCTGCGGCGCACACCCCGAAGCGCCGGACGATGTCTTCGATTTCGGCAACCGTAAGCGCAACGGGTTCACCGAACTGGCCACCCGGCAAGCCGACTTTTACCGCGGAGGGCGCTTTCGGATGCGGATTGATGATCTTCTGTGTCTGGCGCCCTGCATGGCTGATCTGCGCCCAGAAGTGATTGCCATTGCGGGTAGCGGCTGCAGCCCAGCGCGACAGCGCCGCATGCATTGCGGAATCAGGCTCCCGGTCAATAATCACATTGCCCGGGCGCTCAAGGTGGTCGCCATCGATGAGGATGTTGCCGGATAACAGCAGCCCCGCACCGCCATCGCTCCACAGCCCGTACAGCCTGTCCAGTTCCGCTGTCGGTATGCCGGCAGGGTCAGCAAGGCCTTCGGTCATGGCGGCTTTGGCGAGGCGGTTGCCCAAGCGGGCACCGCAGGGTAACGCGAGTGATTGTTGGAGCAATTCCGACATGATGATCCCCGATCTGGGCCCGCCTGCTGTGGCAGCCTTCCTACTGGCGCGCCATATTCGTGAACCGCGACAGGTGCAGCTGGTGCGCCACGGTGACGGTCTTGGTCGGACCGTTGCGGTGCTTGGCCAGGATAAGGTCCGCTTCCCCGCCGCGCGGGTCATCTCGTTCGAACGCGTCGGGGCGATGCAGCAGGATCACCATGTCGGCGTCCTGCTCGATGGCACCGGACTCACGCAGATCGGCGAGCATCGGCTTCTTATCGGTGCGCTGCTCGGGGCCGCGGTTGAGCTGGCTCATCGCGACCACAGGGACATCGAGCTCCTTGGCCAAAAGCTTCAGCTGGCGGGAGAATTCGGACACTTCCTGCTGCCGTGACTCGACCTTCTTGCCCGACGTCATCAGCTGCAGGTAGTCGATGACCACCAGTCGCAGGTCAGCCTTCTGCTTGAGACGGCGCGCCTTGGCGCGAATCTCCATCATGGTCAGGTTCGGTGAGTCGTCGATGTACAGCGGCGCTTCGCTGATCTCGCTCATCCTCCGGGCCAGCCGCGTCCAGTCGTCGTCGCTCATCCGGCCTGATCGCATGTCCGACAGCTTGATCTTGGCCTCTGCTGACAGCAGCCGCATCACGATCTCGGACTTGCTCATCTCCAGGGAGAACAACACGCTGGCGAGACGGTTCTTGATCGAGCAGGAACGCAAAAAATCCAATCCCAGGGTCGAGTTGTGCGTCGGAATCATCGTCGGGCCGGCCAGGTAGAGATGATCGGCGTTATCGACCTCGACGCAGCGCACCGGAGCGCTCTCGACGGGGCGCACGTCGGTGATGAAACGAGACCCGATGCGCGCAGTTCCGGCAACGGTCCGTCGTTGCTTGTGGAGCAGAGCCTTGCGGGACAGGTGGAAGACCTCATCCTCGGTGGAGAAATTGAGGATGTGTGCGGTGGAAGTCGCAGGACTTCTGCCCTTTACGCGCTTTGTGGTCCTGTGGCACCGGTACCCGAGGCTCACGATCAACTCAAAGACATCGTCGGCGAGCCTGGAGTCGGTGACGCTGAATTGAATCTGCCCGCCATTGGTGACTGTCCCGTCGGTGTCGAGCAGGCCGGCGAGGAGTGCCCTTCGTTGTGTCTCGGAGGCGCGCAGGTAGTCGGCGGGAATGTGTTTGGCGTTCAACACCCCGATCGACCTGAGCCGTGCCTGCAGGGTTCCCGCGACTGCCTCGATCTCCTCCGACTCGATCCGCATGATGATCTCGGTATCGGCGACGGTGATCTGTGCTGCGGCGCTCGTGCCGTCACCCAGCCAGGCGCCGAGGGTGTAGGGCGGGACCAACAGGTCGCGCTCAGGTGCCTGCAGTGGTGCGGTGTTGACCACACTGTGGTTGAGCCGCCGGTCCCGCGTTGGACAACGCAGAGTCTCCGCGATCTGTTGCGTCGTTCTGACTGCTGCAAAGGTGCGTTGATTCCTGGTCCGGTTGTACCCGACAGCCGCGGCCTGAGCCGACTTCCGCGATGCTCTGGTCTCGGTCAGCCACTGGTGCTCCGCATCGGCGACGATCACCGTGCCGTCAGAGAACTCGACCTCGTAGCAGGGGCGGCCGATCATGACATCGGTCGCTGCCACGACGCGAGTCGGTTTTCCGTCTGCACCGATGAGCCAATCCCCGATGGCAACCTCACCCATGGTGGTCCACCCGGTCGGCGTCGGCAGCGGCGTATCGAGCTTCAATGCCTTGCCCATTCCAGGCCGCGCCGCGATGACGATCATCTGTCCCGGGTGCAGTCCGTTGGTGACGTCGTCGAGCTCGGTGAATCCGGTGGGAACGCCGCGCGCGATACCGCCCTGGGATGCGATGGCATCGATCTCGTCCATCGTCGGCTGCAGCAGTTGTTCGAGGGGAACGAAATCCTCCGACGTGCGCCGCTCGGTGACGTCGTAGATCTCCGACTGCGCGCGGTCGACCACTTCGTTGACATCGGCACCCTCCGCGCCGGCGTAGCCGTACTGCACCACCCGGGTGCCGGCCTCCACCAGCCGGCGCAGCAGTGCCTTCTCCGCGACGATCCCGGCGTAGTAACCGGCGTTGGCGGCGGTGGGCACGGTGGAGATCAAGGTGTGCAGATAGGGCGCGCCACCGATGCGCCGCAGCAGTCCGCGCCGGTCGAGTTCGGCGGCGACGGTGACGGCGTCCGCCGGTTCGCCGCGGCCGTAGAGGTCCAGGACGGCGTCGTAGATGTTCTGGTGGGCCGGTCGGTAGAAGTCGCCCGGGCGCAGCCGTTCGAGGACATCGGCGATGGCGTCCTTGCTGAGCAGCATGCCGCCGAGGACGGACTGCTCAGCGGCGAGATCCTGCGGCGGTTGCCGGCCGAACTCCTCTGCCGGCGCCGGTGAATCAGTACCCGGCTGCCCGAGGTCGTCGACGACCGCCACGTGCTGTCCCGCCTTCCTTGCGTCCGACCACACTTGGTCGAACGTAGGTTCGATCCGTCAGTTCTCACGGTAGGGCCGCACACCGACAAACCGGTGCCCGCATCCGCCGCCGAGGAGAACGCTAGGCGTTGCTGGCGCTGCCACAAACCGGGGCTGTTCATCAACCTGTTGATGAGTTGTGGACAGCTAGGAGTAGCGGTGTTGGCGGGCTGGGGAGAACCTGTGGATCACTATGTTTTTATGACGTGTTTCTCCACGTAGTTGCAGATTAAAGGCGGTGGGCAACTGTGGATGGGAAGTGGCACGGCGTGTCGGGTCGGGTTGCCGTTTCGGGCGTGTTGCATTTCGTCCGCCTGATCGACCGGTTAACGGCCGGTTACGTTAACTGCGGCGAGCCGGGCCGGCCGGCTTCGCCAGACCGTGCCCTCATAGAAAAGAGCCCCGGAGGGGCCTGACGGCCGCCTCCGGGGCTTTCGACGTGCGTGGGGCCGGGCTACTTCTGACCGACGATCTCCAGGGTGAGGCTGGCCTCCACGCCCGGGTGCAGGTGCACCGCCACGGTGTGGGTGCCGGTCTCCTTGATGTGGGCCTTGGGCAGATGCAGGGCCCGCTTGTCGACATTGGGCCCGCCGGCCTTGCGGACGGCAGCCACCACGTCAGCGGCGGTCACAGAGCCGAACAGCTTGCCGGAGTCGTGGGTCTTGACCGCCAGCGAAACCGCGCCGAGGGCGGTCAGGGCGCTCTTGAGTTCCTCGGCGTGCTCGCGGTCGTGGACCTTCTTGGCGTCACGCGAGCGGCGGATCTCCTCGGCCTGCTTCTGGGCGCCGCGGCTGGCAACGATGGCCAGGCCCCGCGGCAGCAGGTAGTTGCGGCCATAGCCGTCTTTGACCTCGACGGTGTCGCCGGCCGCGCCCAGGTGGTCGACCTCAGCGGTCAGGATGAGCTTCACAGTGTCGTCCCTCCCTATCGCGTCGCCGACGTGAACGGCAGCAGGGCGACCTCGCGCGCGTTCTTGACGGCGATGGCGATGTCGCGCTGATGCTGCACACAGTTCCCGGTCACCCGGCGGGCGCGGATCTTGCCGCGCTCGCTGATGTAGGTGCGCAACAGTGCGGTGTCCTTGTAATCGATGTTCTGCAACTTGCCCTTCTTGGAGCAGAACACGCATTTGCGGGCCTTGATCGGCTTGTCCGGTGCCGGACGCCGCTTGGTTGGCTTGGCTTTCATTCTCTATCGCTTTCGTTCTCGATCCGCACGCGTCAGCGCGCGGTTGGTTCGTCAGAAGGGGGGCTCGTCGTCACTGCCGCCGAAGGAACCCGACGCCGGGGCACTGCCCCACGGATCCTCGGTGGCCGCTGCGCCGCCGGCAGCGGCTTTCGAACCGCCTCCGCCGCCGCCGAATCCTCCGCCACCGCCGCCACGCGAGGCCTTGTTGACCTTGGCCGTGGCATAGCGCAGGGACGGGCCGATCTCGTCGACCTCAACCTCCATCACAGTGCGCTTCTCACCCTCTTTGGTCTCAAAGGAGCGCTGCTTGAGCCGGCCGGTCACGATCACCCGCGAGCCGCGGGTGAGGCTCTCGGCCACGTTCTCGGCCGCTTCGCGCCAGATGTTGCAGCGCAGGAACAGTGCCTCACCGTCCTTCCACTCCCCGCTCTGGCGGTCGTAGATGCGCGGGGTCGACGCCACGGTGAAGTTGGCGACGGCGGCGCCGGACGGCGTGAACCGCAGTTCGGGGTCGGCGGTCAGATTTCCGACGACGGTGATGATCGTGTCACCGGCCACAATGTCCTCCTGGGGCTTAGGCGGTGGATTTTGCGCGAGCCTACGTAACTAGTACGACAACTCGCGGCGGTTATCCACGGACGGTCTCGGTCAGTGCTTGTCGGTACGCATCACCTTGGTCCGAAGCACCGACTCGTTCAGGTTGAGCTGACGGTCGAGTTCGGACACGGTGGCCGGGGTGGCCTTGACGTCAACGACGGCATAAATGCCCTCGGCGTGCTTGGCGATCTCGTAGGCCAGCCGGCGTCGGCCCCAGATGTCGACCTTGTCAACGGTGCCGCCGTCGGTGCGGATCACGTTGAGAAACGTGTCCAGCGACGGGGCAACGGTGCGTTCGTCGAGAGTGGGGTCGAGGATGACCATGATTTCGTATGGACGCATGGGAACCTCATCACCTCCTATGGTCGTCGCGGCCGCGCCCGAATGGCGCAGCAGGAGGGTCGCCTGCGTCGGCAACGGACCTAGGCTACAGGCAGCGGGGTTGATCAGCGAAATCAGCTTCGATCAGTGAAGTACTCCTGGGCCCGTAACAAGGTCGCCTCCGAGGCCTTGGCCACCGAACCGGAATCGAACGGCGGGTGCGGGTCGTACTCGATCATCAACTGGCTGGCCTGCGCGGCCACCCGGTCGACCAGCAGGTCGACGAGCCGCAACGCCATATCGATACCGCTGGACACCCCAGCCGCGGTGATAATCCGCTCCGGAGAGTGCTCGACGACGCGCTCGGCCGTGTAGCGCGCGCCGAAGGGCTCCAGCAGCCCCGCAGCCGCCCAGTGCGTCGTGGCCGTCAGCCCGTCAAGCAGGCCGGCGGCGGCCAGGACCAGACTGCCGGTGCACACCGACGTGGTGAACCGTGTTTGGCGGTGCACGGCCCGAACCCACTCGAGCACGGGTTCATCGGTCATCAACTCGCGGGTGCCCACCCCGCCCGGCATCAGCAGGACGTCGGGTGAGACCACCTCGTCGAACGTGGCGTCGACACTCAGTCCGAGCATGCCGTTGTCGGTGCGGACCTCGCCCCTGCGGTGCCCGACGAACACGACGTCGATCGACGGGACGCGTTGCAGCACCTCATAGGGACCGATGCCGTCAAGTGCGGTGACCCGCGGGAACAGCGCGATCGCGACCTGCATGCCACACCTCCTTCCGTTGCCGTGTTCGGGTATCCGGGGCGCCGTCGAAGACGCCCCCGCACGGATCGTCGACCCCGTGCTGTCGCACCAGGTCCTCGGCCGGCCGGTAGATCTGCCGGATGACGAGCGCCATGATCGCCAAGACCGCGATGTCACGCAACAGAACCGTCACGGTGAACCACTGCTCGGGTAGGCCCTTCTTGCTCTCGCCGAAGAGATACATCATCCGCGGAATCCACACCAGCGCATCGATGGTCATCCACACCAACAGGATTCGACGATGCGGCAGCGCGAGCACGGCCAGTGGAATCAACCAGATGGAGAACTGGGGGCTCCACACTTTGTTGACCAACAGAAATGACGCGATCACCAGGAACGCCAGTTGCGCGACGCGGGGCCGGCGCGGCGCGGTCAACGCGATGTAGGTGATCACCACGCAGCACAGCAGGAACAGCGCGGCGACCACCGTGTTGAGGACCACCGGCGGCTGCCACAAGCCGAGGCCCGGATCGAAGCCGCGCCATCCGGTGAAGGACTTCACGACGTTGTAGAGCGAGTCCATGTCGTCGCCGCGGCGAGCGTTGAGCCGGAAGAACTCCGACCACCCGCGCGGATAGAGCAGCATCAAGGGCAGATTGACGGCCAGCCACGTCACCGCGGCGACGCTTGCGGTGCGCGCGACCTCCCTGAGGCGGCCGGTGCGGATGCCCACCAGCAGCAGGGGAAGCAGCAACAACGCGGGGTACAGCTTGGCCGCGACACCCAACCCGATGAGCACACCGGCGAGTGCGGGGCGACGGCGCGCCCACGCCAAAAGGCCGCCGATCGCCAAAGCCGTTGCCAGAGCGTCGAAATTGGTGAAGATCTGGAAGATCAGGATCGGCGAGGCGGCGACCAGCGCGGCATCCCAGATCCGGCGTCCGGCCAGCATCGCGGTGGCCCACACCGTCGCCAGCCACGCGAGTGCGAGTCCGAACGCGGCGATGTTGAAGAACATCACCACTTCGGCGACGCCGTTGAGCACCGGCCAGCGCGTCGACTTCGCCACCATCGTGTAGGTCTTGGCCAGCGACATCGACACGTACTGGTACATGCCGGTGAGGACCGGATACTCCATGTAGCGGACCGCCGGTGTGCCGTCGTACTGATTCTGCGGCCGCCCCGCACCGTCGAGTTCCAGCCAGCTGGACTTGTACGGGAACTTTCCATTGCTCAGCAGTTCGGCGCCGTAGAGCGGCACCGTGTCGGAGTAGCACAGCTCGTAGTAGGCACGCTGGTTCTGCCAGTTGGCGACGCGCTGGTCGGGGGTGCCGCTGCCGGTGGTCTGCAGGCAGGCCGCCTTGGTGGACCACCCCATCGCCAGAACGGCCACCGCGATGAGGAACATCACCCGCAGCGGGGTCAGGAACCGGACCCGTCCGATCAGCGCGTGACGGCCGACCGGCCCGCCGACGGTCTGCGACAGCGCCGCGCCGATCGCATCGGTCCGGCTCGGCAGATCACGATCGGTGGCACTGCTGCGGTCATCGGCGAGCGGCAGCGGCGACACCGTCGAGCGCGTCGCGTCGCCGACCGTCACGGGGCCGGCGGCGGCGGCGGTGGCGGCGCGGGGGCCTCGACCGGCGGCGGAGCTGCCGGAGCGGGGGGCAGAGCCTCGGGCGGCGGGGCGGGCGGCGGCGGGGCACCCGGTGGGGGCGGGGGCAGCGGGATCGTGATTCCCGGCAGCACCTCGATACCGCTCGGGGGCGGGGGCGGGGGCGGCAGGCCGCCGTCCGGCGGGGGCGGCGGCGTCTGCCCGACGATCGGAGTCTTGGCCGGCGGGGGCGGTGCGGGCACCCCCGCATAACCGCCCACCTCGGTCGGCGTGGGGAACGACTCGAAGTCGGTGCCCTGCAGGGCGCCGTCCATCGTCGCCTTCCAGATGTCGGCCGGTAGCCCGGCGCCGTAGACCGGACCGCCCCAACCGTTGACCAGTGGCTTGTCGCCTTTGACGGTGCCCACCCAGACCGCGGTGGACAGCTGCGGGGTGAAGCCGACCATCCAGGCGTCGCGGTTGGCGCCGGTGTCACCGAGCTGGTGCGTGCCGGTCTTCGCCGCAGCCGGCCGCCCACCGGCCAGGGTGTGGCCGTTGGACCAGCCGGGGATCGGCTGCATCGCGGCGATGACGTTGTCGGCCACCGGCTTCTCGATGCGTCGTTCTCCGGTGTTGTCCTCGGTCGTGGCGTCGAAGAGGACCTCACCGCCGGCGTTGACGACCTTCTGCACGAAGTGCGGCGCGTGGTAGATGCCGGAGGCTGCGATGGTGGCGTACGCCGAGGCCATGTCGATGACGCGGCTCTCGTACTTGCCCAGGACCACACCCGGAGCGGCCGGGCCACCCAGCCCGTCCTCGGAGAGTGTGTGATCCACACCCGGGAAGCTCTCCGCTACGCCGGCGCGGTGCGCGGCGTCGGCCACGTCCTGCGGGCCGTTGCGCAGCTTCAGCATCAGCCGGTAGTAGACGGTATTGAGCGAACGTTTGAGGCCCTCGGCGATGTTGCAGGTGCCGCAACTCTCGCCCTCGGAGTTGTTGATCGTCAGTTTTTCGTCGACCTTCAGTGGCGAGCTGTCCACCTGATAGCCCAGACCCATGCCCTGCTCGAGCGCGGCGACCAACGCGAACACCTTGAACGACGATCCGGTCGGCAGCCCGGCCTGTGCGAAGTCGAAGCCGGTCGCGTCCGAGCCGCCGTAGTAAGCCTTCACCGCACCGTCGCTCGGGTCGATCGACACCACCGCCGCCCGCATGTCGGGCATCTGGCCATCGAGGTAATTCGTCACGGCGTTATCGGCGGCCTTCTGCGCCCGCGGGTCGATGGTGGTCGTGATCTGCAGACCCTGCGTGTTGAGGGTGTCCTGATCGATGTTGAAGAGATCGAGGAGTTCCTTGATGACCTGGCGCTCGATGAGTCCGTTGGGACCTGTGGTGAGATTCTCGGTCTTCGCCTGATCGGGGGGCACCGTCTCGGGGAAGACCTGCTGAGCCCGTTCCTCCTTGGAGAGCGCTCCGATGGTGACCATGCCGTCGAGAACCCAGTTCCAGCGCGCTTCCGCCGCCTCCCGGTTGACCGCCGGGTCGAGGGTGGACGGACGCTGGATGAGAGCGGCCAGCAGTGCGCCCTCGGAGACGGTGAGTTGTTCCACGGGCTTGTCGAAGTACGCGTTGGACGCCGCGGAGATCCCGTACGCACTGCGGCCGAAGTAGATGATGTTCAGGTAGGCCTGCAGCACTTCGTCCTTGGACCACTGCTGGCTCATCTTCGTGGAGATCACCAGTTCCTTGGCCTTGCGGATGAGTCCGCCTATGCCGGAGCGCTGATCGCCCACCAGGGCGTTTTTGACGTACTGCTGAGTGATCGTGGAGCCGCCCTGAATGTCGTTGCCCAACAGATTGTTACGCAACGCACGGCCGAACCCGGAGATGGAGAATCCGGGGTTGCTGTAGAAATCGCGGTCCTCGGCCGCCATCACCGCGTTGCGTGTCTGCAGGGGAACCTGGTTGATGTCGACGTCGACCCGGTTGCCCTCCGGCGGAACAATTCTCGCGAGCTCGGAACCATCACTTGCCAGGATCGTCGACACCTGATTGGTGCGGAGGTCACCCGGCTTGGGAACGTTGACGATCAGGTAGGCCAGGGCGAAAGTGACCATCGGCAATACGACGAAGACGCCGGCGGCGGCGGCGAACCAGCGTCGCCAGCTCCATTCGCGCAACCGGTGCACGTACTGATGCCATCCCGGTGGCGGCTCGTCACCACCGCCGCCTGCGGAGGACGGCGCCGGGGGCGCGGCCGGCGCCGAGGTGGCGGGCTTGCCGTCGAGTGCGGCCTTCACGGCCTGCACCTGATCGCCGACCGGTTGCGTCTCAGCGTGCACCGGCGCCATGACGGTGGTCAGCCGGTCGTCGGGTGGGGTGGGTATCCGCGCCGTGTCTTGGGCGCGGTGGCGGCCAGCAGACTCACTGTCCGCGCGTGGATCGTTGGTCACTGGCCTGAGCGCGCCGTTCGAGTGCGTGGTGTCGATTTGGCGGGCCGCGGTGCGCCGAGTACGTAGGACTTGACGAGATGGTTCCAACTGCAGGTGCGGCACACCTCGACCACGTGCACCGAGAACTCGGCGAAGCGCGTCGTGAGAAGCACCAACTCCTCGGCCGAGCGCGCCGATCCCGACACCGCACCAAGATGATCGCCGAACACCCACGACACCAGGGTCAGTTGCTCCTTGCGGCAGATCGGACACATCACCGAACTCTGCTTGCCGTGAAACTTCGCGGCGCGCAGCAGATAGGGATTGGCGTCGCAGACTTCCGAGACGCCGGTGCGACCGGAGTACACCTCGGCCAGCAGGGACCGCCGCCGAAGGGCGTAGTCCACCACCTGCCGCTGTAAACGCACGGTGACCAGAGTACGTCGGTGACGTCGGCTTCGGGTGTGCGACCGGCCACCGAACTCCTACGATCAGCTGATGGCGCCCGGTCAGACGCCCAGCACGCGGGCCAAGGACAGCGATCGCACCGACACCTGCCAGATCCTCGATACCGCACTGGCCGAGGGCCAGCTCTCGATGTCCGAGCACGCTGACCGGGTGAAGGCCGCGACCAATGCCGCGACCCTGGGCGAGCTTCGCGCTCTGGTGGCCGATCTGCAAACGGCGAACGCGCCCGTGCAGCTTCCGGATCTGAGATCCCCGCGGCGCTCGGGCACCCGGGCCGGGTGGGGCATCCGGATCGCGACCGCTGCGGTGCTCGTTCTCGCCGGCGTGGGTGTCGGCTGGGGTCTGTACGGGAACACCGACTCCCCGTTGAGTTTCACCGCCGATCCCGGCGCGAAACCGGACGGCGTGGCGCCCGTCGTGCTGACACCACCGCGACAGCTGCACTCGTTGGGCGGATTGAGCGGGCTTTTCGAGCAGATGCGCACGAAATTCGGCGACACCGCGGGCTACCGGATGGTGGTCTATCCCGACTACGCGGTTCTGGACCGGCCCGACCCGGGTGATGAGCGCCGCACACTGAGCTACGTCTACCGCGGCGGCTGGGACGACCCGTCGAGCGGAGCCAGGGGCAGCGATGCCACGGTCATCGACCTCGCGGCGTTCGATGTCAAGGCGATCGTCGGCGTGCTCCGCGGGGCCCCGGAGAGCCTCAACATCAAGCCGGGTGACGTCACGAGCACCTACCTCAACATCGACCCCGCCCGGGACCCGACCACACCGGGTGCCCCGGCGATCTCGGTGAACGTCTCCAGCGACTTCGGCAGCGGATACATCGCGCTCAACCCGGACGGCTCCGTCAAGCGGATCAATTACCCGTAATACACCTACCTGCTGGTTTGGCGCCGAATATATCGCGCCGATACTATTCGTAGAGGTGTTGTGAGGCCCTAACGATCCGTAGCGGAGGTGATTCGAATGCTGGAGCTGGCCGTTCTGGGTCTTCTGCTCGAATCGCCTATGCACGGGTATGAACTCCGCAAGCGGCTCACCGGCCTGCTCGGGGCCTTCCGGGCCTTCTCCTACGGCTCGCTCTACCCGGCGCTGCGGCGCATGCAGGCCGACGGACTGATCGTCGAGGACGCCGCCCCCGAGGGCACCGCGGTACTGCGCCGCGCCCGGCGGGTCTACCAGCTCACCGACGCCGGCCGGCAACGCTTCACCGAACTCGTCGCCGACACGGGCCCGCAGAACTACACCGACGACGGCTTCGGGGTTCACCTCGCCTTCTTCAACCGCACGCCCGCAGAGGCCCGGATGCGGATCCTCGAAGGCCGCCGCCGGCAGGTGGAGGAACGTCGGGAAGGCCTTCGCGAGGCGATCGCCCGCGCCAGTAACTCGCTCGACCGCTACACCCGCCAGTTGCACCAGCTGGGTTTGGAGTCCAGCGAGCGGGAAGTCACATGGCTCAACGAACTCATCGCCGCGGAACGGATGGCCGCGGCAAAAGCTGAAGCAGGAAGTACAAGAAGGAGTAACGCCCATGACTGAGCAAACGGCGTCGAGTGTGAACGGATCCAACGACGTGCGGGTCGCCATCGTCGGCGTCGGCAACTGCGCTTCCTCGCTGGTGCAGGGTGTTCAGTACTACAGGGACGCCGACGCGAACGCGAGCGTCCCCGGCCTGATGCATGTCACCTTCGGTCAGTACCACGTGCGCGACGTGAAGTTCGTCGCCGCGTTCGACGTGGACGCCAAGAAGGTCGGCTTCGATCTCTCCGAGGCCATCTTCGCCTCGGAGAACAACACCATCAAGATCGCTGACGTGCCGCCCACTGACGTCGTCGTGCGCCGAGGCCCCACCCTTGACGGCATCGGCAAGTACTACGCCGAGACCATCGAACTCTCTGACGAGGAACCCGTCGACGTCGTCAAGGTGCTCAAGGAGAACAAGGTCGACGTCATGGTGTCCTACCTTCCGGTGGGTTCGGAGGAGGCCGACAAGTTCTACGCGCAATGCGCGATCGACGCCGGTGTGGCGTTCGTCAACGCGCTGCCGGTGTTCATCGCCTCCGACCCGGTGTGGGCCAAGAAGTTCGCCGATGCCGGTGTGCCGATCGTCGGTGACGACATCAAGAGTCAGGTCGGCGCGACGATCACCCACCGCGTGATGGCCAAGCTGTTCGAGGACCGCGGTGTCTCCCTGGACCGCACCTATCAGCTCAACGTCGGCGGAAACATGGACTTCAAGAACATGCTCGAGCGCGAGCGTCTGGAGTCCAAGAAGGTTTCCAAGACCCAGGCCGTGACCTCCAACCTGACCGGCTCGCTGGCCGGGAAGATCGAGGACAAGAACGTCCACATCGGCCCGTCGGATCACGTCGCGTGGCTCGACGACCGCAAGTGGGCCTATGTGCGCCTCGAGGGTCGCGCTTTCGGTGACGTGCCGCTCAACCTCGAGTACAAGCTCGAGGTGTGGGACTCGCCGAACTCCGCCGGCATCATCATCGACGCGGTGCGCGCGGCCAAGATCGCCAAGGACCGCGGTATCGGCGGACCGATCATCCCCGCATCGGCGTACCTGATGAAGAGCCCGCCGGAGCAGCTTCCCGACGACGTCGCGCGCGAGCAGCTCGAAGAGTTCATCGCCGACGTCCCCACGGGATAGCTTTCCCGCGTGGACGAGTTCGGGTTCCTGACTGCGAACGCCGAACAGGCCGGTGTCTCCGGCCCGCTACCGTCGGTGCAGCGGATCGAGCGCGGAGATATCAGCGCGCTGCGCTGGGGAACCGAGTCCGTCAAGGTTGTGTTCCTGCATGGCGGCGGTCAGAACGCGCACACCTGGGACACCGTGATCCTCGGTCTGGGGCTCCCTGCGTTGGCAATCGACCTTCCCGGCCACGGCCACTCGGCCTGGCGTGAGGACGGCGACTACGGGCCCAAGCTCAACGCCGACGCCGTCGCACCGGTGATCGCCGAACTGGCGCCGGACGCCGATCTGGTGGTGGGCATGTCACTGGGCGGACTCACCGCGATGCGGTTGGCCGTGACGCGACCGCAATTGGTGCGCCGGCTGGTGATGGTGGACGTCACCCCGTCGGCACCGGAGCGCCACGAGCAGATGACCCAGGCCCAGATGGGCGCGGTGGCCCTGGTGCAGGGTGACCGCAGCTTCCCCAGCTTCGAGGCGATGGTAGAGGTGACCGTCGCGGCATCACCGCACCGATCACGGGAATCGCTGGAGCGCGGGGTGTTTCACAATTCCAAACAGCTCGGCGACGGAACCTGGACGTGGCGGTATGACACCTTTCGCAAGGGTGACGGCTTCGAAGGGCTGTGGGACGACGCCCCGGCCTTGCACGTTTCAACGACTCTGGTGCGCGGCGCCAACTCGTTCTTCGTCAACGACGAGGACGCGGCCGAATTCGCGAACATGGCGCCGGGCTTCCGGAGCGTGATCGTCGTGCCCGATTCGGGGCACTCCGTTCAGGGCGATCAGCCCCGGGCTCTGGTGGAGATCCTGCGCACGGTGCTTGACTGAGCCGTGACCAACTCCGGTAGCTTCCCCATCCGCATCGGCGTGCAGCTTCAACCGCAGCACTCCAGCAACTACGGCTATATTCGCGACGCGGTGCGCCGCTGCGAGGATCTGGGCGTCGACGTGGTGTTCAACTGGGACCACTTCTATCCGCTCTACGGAGATCCCGACGGTGCGCACTTCGAATGCTGGACCATGCTCGGCGCGTGGGCTGAGCAGACCTCCCGGGTGCAGATCGGCGCATTGGTGAGTTGCAACTCCTACCGCAACCCCGAACTGCTCGCCGACATGGCGCGCACCGTCGACCACATCTCCGAGGGCCGGCTGATCCTGGGCATCGGTTCGGGCTGGATGCGCAAGGACTACGACGAGTACGGCTACGAGTTCGGCACGGCCGGCAGCCGGCTCGACGACCTCGCCGCAGCTCTGCCGCGGATCAAGTCGCGTCTGGCCAGACTCAATCCCGCACCCACGCGGCAGATCCCGATCCTCATCGGCGGCCAGGGTGAGAAGAAAACACTGCGCCTGGTGGCCGAGCACGGCGACTCATGGCACTCGTTCACCAACGCCGACACCTACCCCGGCAAGGCCGCCGCGCTGCAGGCGCACTGCGAGAACGTCGGCCGCGACCCGGCCACCATCGAACGATCCTGCGGCGTCACCGGCGCCGACTCCGCGGCGTTGGTGGCCGACGCAGAGGCCCTCGCGCGCCTCGGCGTGACGCTGATGACGGTCGGTTGCGACGGGCCGGACTACGACCTCGGACCGGCGCAGACACTAGTGCGCTGGCGCGACGGCCGCGGTGGTTAATCCTCACCGTGAGGGCAAACCTGGGCGAATGGGGCGCAGGCGCGTAGGTTTCGGCGGATGACCACCCGCCGGTTCGCGATAGTCCTGGCGGCGCTCTTCGCGCTCGGACTGGTCGCGGCGGCGCCGGCGGCCGCCGACCAGTGCGCACCGCCCGGCGAGCAGGCGGCGAGTGCGCTGCCCACCAACCTGGCCGCCGCGGCCGCCGGTCCCGGTGAGGACAAGTACACGACCGCGGGCACCGAACCGCTGGCATCGGTCGAACTGCCCGCACTGCGGCTGATCACGCCGGGAACGCTCACGGTCGGCACGCTGTCCGATGCGCCGCCGAGTGTGTGCATCAACGCCGGCGGCCAGTTCACCGGTTTCGACAACGAGTTGCTGCGTACCATCGCCGGCAAGCTCGGCCTGCAGGTCAAGTTCGTGGGTACCGACTTCTCCGGGCTGCTCGCCCAGACCGCGTCGCGCCGATTCGACGTCGCGTCCTCATCGATCACCACGACCGACGCACGGCGGCGCACCGTGGGGTTCACCAACGGCTACGACTTCGGCTACTTCTCGCTGGTGGTGCCCTCGGGTTCGTCGATCACTGGATTCGACCAACTCGGGCCGACACAGCGGATCGGGGTGGTGCAGGGCACCGTGCAGGAGGCCTACGTCGTCGACACGCTCGGTCTGCAGCCGGTGAAGTTCCCCGACTACAACACCGTCTACGCCAGCCTGAAGACCAAGCAGATCGACGCCTGGGTGGCGCCGTCGCAGCAGGCGCAGGGCACCGTGAAGCAAGGCGACCCGGCGACGATCGTGGAGAACACGTTCAGCCTGGACAACTTCGTCGCCTACGCGGTGGCCAAGGAGAACACCCCGCTGATCGACGCGCTCAACGCCGGACTGGACGCGGCAATCGCAGACGGCACCTGGTCGAAGCTGTACTCCGACTGGGTTCCGCGGACGCTTCCACCAGGATGGAAACCCGGATCCAAAGCCGCGCCGCTGCCGCAACTGCCCGACTTCAACGCCATCGCCGCCGCGCGTCCGGCGCCGGCCGCGGCCGCGCCCTCGGCGACCAAGTCGGTGCTCACCCAGTTGCGTGAGTCGTTCCTCGATTGGGAGCTGTACAAGAAGGCCATCCCGGATCTGCTCACGACCGGGCTGCCGAACACGCTGATCCTCACCGTCAGCGCCGCGGTCATCGGACTGGTGCTCGGCCTGGTGCTGGCCGTCGCCGGGATCTCGCGCTCACCGTGGCTGCGCTGGCCCGCGCGGGTCTACACCGACGTCTTCCGCGGGCTGCCCGAGGTGGTGATCATCCTCATCATCGGACTGGGCATCGGCCCCATCGTCGGCGGTCTCACTGGAAACAACCCCTACCCACTCGGGATCGCCGCGCTGGGACTCATGGCCGCCGCCTACATCGGAGAGATATTCCGCTCCGGCATTCAGAGCGTGGAGGCCGGACAACTCGAGGCTTCCCGGGCCCTGGGCTTCAGCTACCCCGCGGCGATGCGTCTGGTGGTGGTGCCGCAGGGCGTTCGCCGGGTGCTGCCCGCACTGGTGAATCAGTTCATCTCACTGCTGAAGGCGTCGTCTCTGGTGTATTTCCTCGGCCTGGTCGCCAGCCAGCGCGAACTGTTCCAGGTCGGCCGCGACCTCAACGCGCAGACCGGGAACCTCTCACCACTGGTTGCCGCCGGGCTGTTCTACCTGGCACTGACCATCCCACTGACGCATCTGGTCAACCACATCGACAACCGGCTTCGTCGGGGTAAGCCGGCCGCCGATGAGGAGCCGCTCGATCCCAGCGTCACCGCCCAGGAGATGGTGTGATGGGCGGTGCGGATCCGGTGTCGTTGACCGCCCGGGACATTCACCTCTCTTTCGGCTTAAACGCGGTACTTCGCGGAGTCGACCTCGACGTGCCCGCCGGCACCACAGCGGCGATCATCGGCCCGTCCGGGTCCGGTAAGTCCACACTGCTACGTAGCCTCAACCGCCTCCACGAACCCGACCGCGGCGACATTCTGCTCGACGGCCGTTCAGTGCTTGGCGACGATCCCGACGAGTTGCGCCAGCGCATCGGCATGGTCTTCCAGCACTTCAATCTCTTTCCCCACAAAAGCGTCCTGGACAACGTCGCCCTCGGTCCGCGCAAGCTGCGCGGGCTTTCCGCCGAGGCCGCCCGTGAGTTGGCTTTGACACAACTGGAACGGGTCGGGTTGCGGCACAAGGCCGACGCCCGGCCGGGCACGCTATCGGGCGGCCAGCAGCAGCGAGTCGCCATCGCCCGCGCTCTGGCGATGGAACCTCAGGTGATGTTCTTCGACGAAGCCACCTCAGCGCTGGATCCGGAGTTGGTGAAGGGCATCCTGGCGCTGATCGCCGACCTCGGCAGCGATGGAATGACCATGCTCGCGGTCACCCACGAGATGGGCTTCGCCCGATCCACCGCCGACACGGTGGTGTTCATGGACCGCGGCGTGGTGGTGGAATCCGGACCGCCCGAGCAGATCTTCACAGCGGCGAGCACCGAGCGGCTGCAGAGGTTCCTGTCCCAAGTCCTCTGACCCGGGATTACACTCGCACACCATGTCCGAGACCCGCACGCAGGTCGCCGAACTGGCGAGCGATCTGCAACGGGTGCTCGCCAAGCTCGTGACGGTCATGCGCCGCGGGGACACCAACAGCGGATCGCGCCCCGACCTCACCATGGCGCAGGTGTCGATTCTGTTGACTCTGCTCGACAGCGGCCCGATCAGGATGACCGAGTTGGCCGCTCGTGAGAAGGTGCGCACACCGACCACCACGGTGGCGATCCGCCGGCTTGAGAAACTCGGGCTCGTCAAGCGTTCCCGCGATACGCGCGATATGCGGGCGGTGCTGGTCGAGGTCACTCCGGACGGTCTGGTGCAGTACCAGGACGCGCTGCACGCGCGACGGACTCATCTCGCCGAGTTACTGACCCGGCTCACCGAATCCGAACGCGCCGATCTGGTGCGTGCGCTCAAACCGCTTGAACGGCTCACCGCCGAGGACTGATTCAGCCCAGCCAGTCCAGCACCGCGGCAGCGGTCCAGGACTGCTGCATGCTGCCCAGCGGCTCACCGGTGAACGGTTCGTAGTATTCGGCGAAGGTTCCGTCGGCGGTCTGGCGCAGACCCTCCCGCCTCAGCGACGCCGCACGCTGCGCCCACCCGCGGCGGGTGAAAGCCCAGGAGAACAACCAGTTCATCACCGGCCACACCGGACCGCGCCAGTACTCGCGCGGACGGAATTCCCGCGACACCGGCGACGTCGAGGGGATCAGCGCGTACTTCAGGTCGGGATGCCCGCAGAAGCGCGGGCCCTCGAAGATCTTCAGCAGCGCCCGCTCGCGCTCGTGATCGAGGCCGCCGCAGATCAGCGGCGCGAACTGCGCGACGGTGTCGGTGGTGATCCATGTGGCAGAACGCAGGTTGTAATCACGTGCTGCGCCTGTTCTCTGGTCCGCGGTCTCGATGACACCCGCACGGAATCGCTGCGCCCAGACTCGTAGGTCGCGGACGTCGGCGTTCGGCCGCTTATGGTCCTCGCCGATGGTGGCCAATACGTCGCAGGCGACGGCCAGTATCGCGGTGAAGAACACGTCCTCCACGGCGAAGCTCATGACCTCCGGGAGGCGGGAGTCGTCATAGTGGACCGCCTTCATCTCCTCGATGAGCCCGAGGTAGCGGTCGTACTCCCCGTCGGACGGACGCTGGCTGGGATCGGTGATGATCGTCGTGTCGGCGCGCTCGTACTCGGGCACGTGCGAAGCGGTGACCGCGGCGTATGCCGCATCCCACCGGGGTGAGTTGTCCATCCCCGATTCCCAGCCGTGGTAGAGCGTGACCCGCCCGTGGCGCTGCGGGTCGCGCGCCTCGGCCAGCCAGCGGTGCCAGCGCATCAGGTTGTTCCAGCGACGGTCCAGGAACTCTTCGGCGGCCGCGCGGGTGGTGCGGCCCCGATCGCGGGACCTGTCGAGGATGCGCTGCACCGCGATGGCGTGTACGGGCGGCTGCGTGATGCCGGAGGTCTGCCTGCCCCGAGGTGCATCGGTGGACGACTGCTGACACGCCCACCGCTCGGGGCCGGGAAAGTACCCGTCGACCCCTTCGGCGAACACGATGTGCGGGATCATCCCGTTGGCCCACTGCGAGGACAGCAGCGTGTCGAGTTCGACGATGGCGCGCTCGACGCTCAGCGACGCCAGCCCGACGGCGACGAATGCCGCGTCCCAACTCCACATGTGTGGGTAGAGCCTGGGAGCTGCCGACGTCATCGCACCCAGGTCGTTACCGCGTAACAGGTATGCCGCCCGTGCCGCGAGCTGCGTCGGTGTGAAGCCCGGATCGGATACCACCGGTCCATTCTGCGGTGCGCACGCGTGGGATGCGCATCGGTAGGGTTGCCGACATGCCGGGAACAGCTCTGATCACCGGAGCCGGCGGTGGTCTCGGCGCCGCGATCGCCGAGGCGCTCGCACCCGATTACGCGCTGCTGCTGGCGGGGCGGCCCTCGGCTCGGCTGGACGCAGTGGCCTCACGGCTGGGTGCGACGACGTGGCCGCTGGACCTCACCGACGCCGAGGGCATCGAGACCGCCGCGGAGGTTCTCACCGAACTCGACGTGCTGGTGCACAACGCGGGCGTGGCCCACCCCGGCCGAGTCGACGAATCCGCCGTCGAACAGTGGCGGGCCAGTTTCGAGGTGAACGTCACCGGTGCGGTGGCCCTGACGCTGGCGCTGTTGCCCGCGCTGCGCGCGGCGCGCGGACAGGTGGTGTTCATCAACTCCGGCGCCGGTCTGACGGTGTCACCGGGGCTGGCTTCGTACTCGGCGAGCAAGTTCGCGCTGCGCGCGTTCGCCGATTCGCTGCGCGCCGACGAACCGCTACTGCGCGTCACCAGTATCCATCCGGGCCGGGTGGATACCGATATGCAACGCGATCTGGTGGCCTATGAGGGCGGCGACTACGACCCCACCCGATTCCTCACACCGCAGACCGTGGCGGGGGTCGTCGCACAAGTGGTGGCCACGCCCGCGGATGCGCACACCCACCAGGTGGTGATCAGGCCACGACGTTGACGAGTCGACCCGGGACGACGATGACCTTCTTCGGCGCGGCGCCGGCGAGGAAGCCCAGCACCTTCTCGTCAGCAAGTGCGGCGGCTTGGACCTCCGCCGTGTCGGCGTCGGCGGCGACGGTGATGTGGCCGCGCACCTTGCCGTTGACCTGAACCGGATACTCGACAGTCTCGCTCACCAGATAGCGCCCATCGGCGACCGGGAAAGGTCCGTGCGCCAAGGATCCATCGTGGCCGAGCCTGCGCCACAGTTCCTCGGCTAGGTGCGGTGCCAGCGGGGCGACCATGAGGACCAGCGGTTCGAGTGCCGCGCGCGCAGTCACCCCGGACTTGGTGAGGTGGTTGGTGTACTCGATCAGCTTGGCGGCTGCGGTGTTGTTCCGAAGCTGGGTGTAATCGTCAGCGACGCCGGCGATGGTCCGGTGCAACACCCGCAGCGTCGCGTCGTCGAGGCTGTCCTCGGAAACCCTTGTGGCGCCTGTGCTCTCATCCACCAGCAATCGCCATACGCGTTGCAGGAAGCGGTGCGCACCGACGACATCCTTGGTCGCCCATGGGCGCGAGGCCTCCAGCGGCCCCATCGACATCTCGTAGACGCGAAGCGTGTCCGCTCCGTAGGAGTCGCAGATCTCGTCGGGCGAGATCGAGTTCTTGAGGCTCTTGCCGATCTTCCCGAACTCCTGGAAGACTTCACTCTCCCCATCCGGGCCGGGAAGAAAGAACCTGCCGTCGCGTTCGACGACGTCGGCAGCCGGCACGTAGGCGCCGCGGGAGTCGGTGTAGGCGAAGGCCTGGATATAGCCCTGGTTGACCAGCCGGCGGTAGGGCTCACGGGAACTCACATGGCCGAGGTCGTGGAGCACCTTGTGCCAGAAGCGGGAGTACAGCAGGTGCAGCACCGCGTGCTCCACGCCGCCGACGTAGAGGTCCACCCCGCCGGGATCGCCGGGGCCGTGCTCGGCGGGACGCGGCCCCATCCAGTACGCCTCGTTCTCCGGCGCACAGAACTGCTCGCTGTTGTACGGGTCGGCGTAGCGCAACTCATACCAGGAACTGCCCGCCCACTGCGGCATCACGTTGGTGTCGCGGGTGTAGGCCTTGAGCCCGTCGCCGAGATCGAGGTCCACATGCACCCAGTCGGTCGCCTTGTTCAGTGGCGGCGAAGGCTCGCTGTCGGCGCTGTCCGGATCGAACAGCACCGGCGAATAGTCCTCGATATCGGGAAGTTCCACCGGCAGCATCGAGTCCGGCAGCGGGTGCGCCCGCCCGTCGACGTCGTAGACGATAGGGAACGGTTCACCCCAGTAGCGCTGACGGGCGAAGAGCCAATCGCGCAGTTTGAACTCCACCCGGCCGCGCCCACGACCGTCGGCCTCGAGCCGTTCGACGACGGTCTTCTTCGCCTCCTCGACCCCGAGACCGTCGAGATACCCGGAGTTCACCAGTGCGCCGTCACCGGTATGGGCTTCCTGAGTGACGTCGCCGCCGGCGATCACCTCGATGATCGGTAGACCGAATTGGGTGGCGAACTCCCAGTCGCGCTGATCGTGGCCGGGAACCGCCATGATCGCCCCGGTGCCGTAGCCCAGCAGCACGTAGTCGGCGATGAAAACGGGGACGGGCTTTCCGTTGAGGGGATTGGTGGCGAAGGCGCCGGTGAAGACACCGGTCTTGGTCTTGTTCTCCTGGCGTTCCAGATCCGACTTCGCAGCGATGGACCGCCGGTAGTCGGCCACCGCCTCGCGCGGCGTCGCGGCGCCGCCGGTCCAGCGCGGGTCGACCCCGTCCGGCCACGCGGCCGTGACCAGGTGGTCGACCAGCTCGTGCTCGGGTGCGAGCACCATGTAGGTGGCGCCGAAGAGGGTGTCCGGCCGCGTCGTGAACACTTCGATGTCCTCGGAACCGGCCGCGAACAGTACGGCGGCGCCGGTGGACCGGCCGATCCAGTTGCGTTGCATGGCTTTGACCTTCTCCGGCCAGTCGAGGACGTCGAGGTCCTCCAGCAGGCGATCGGAGTAGGCGGTGATGCGCATCATCCACTGCCGCAGGCGCTTGCGGAACACCGGGAAGTTGCCGCGCTCGCTGCGGCCCTCGGAGGTGACCTCCTCGTTGGCCAGAACAGTGCCCAACCCGGGACACCAGTTGACCATCGAATCCGCCCGGTACACCAGCCGGTAGGAGTCGATCACGTCGGCGCGTTCGCCGGCGGTGAGTTCCGACCAGGAGCGTCCCCCGTCGGGAACCCTTGTTCCGCTTTCGAATTCGGCGATGAGGTCGGCGATCGGTCTCGCCCTGTTGGCTTCCGCGTCGAACCAGGCGTTGTAGATCTGGAGGAAGATCCACTGCGTCCATCTGTAGAAGTCGACGTCGGTGGTGGAGAAACTGCGGCGCTGATCGTGTCCCAGGCCGAGTCGGCCCAATTGGCGCCGGAAATTCTCGATATTGGCCTCGGTGCGGGTACGCGGATGGGTACCGGTCTGAACGGCGTACTGCTCGGCAGGCAGACCGAAGGAATCGAAGCCCAGCGCGTGCAGGACGTTGCGGCCCGTCATCCGGAAGTACCGCGCATAGACATCGGTGGCGATGTAGCCCAGGGGGTGGCCGACGTGCAGACCCTCGCCGGAGGGGTAGGGGAACATGTCCTGGACGAACATCTTGTCGGCTGGTACCGGGTTGCCGTCGGCCGGTGCCAGTGAGCCGACCGGGTTGGGGACGTTGAACGTGCCGCGGCGTTGCCAGTACCGCTGCCAGTCCGCCTCGATGCGGCTCGCCAGCGCAGCGTTGTAGCGATGCGCCGACTCGTCCGGTTCCGTCACGTCCGACAGGGTATCGACTGCGTCGGCAACGGCTCGGTATCGGTTGCGTTGCAGGCCGGTCAGATGTTGGTTCCAGGTCTGTGCCGCGAGCCTCTGAGCCGCTAAACCGTGGCACATTCGACCCTGAGAGAAGCTGGAGGAACTGGCTTCCGCGCTGTACGCGAAGTTAGTCAAAGTGCGACGTTTGCGAAAAGGACACCTGAAGATGACTCGTATTGCCCGAAACTGGCGAGTGCTCATCGGCACAGCGGCCGCCGGTTCAGCCGTGTTCGTCGGCTTCACCGGCGCGAGCGCGTCCGCCGAGCCCGTGGTTCCCGCACCGCCCGCACCCGCGCCGGCCACCGTGACGCAGACGGTGACGGTGACTCCGCAGGCAGCACCGGCGGCGGCCGGTGCGCCGGCTGCCGCTCCGGCGGCGACGCCTGCGGTCGCTGCGGCGGCACCTGCTGCCGCACCCGCGGTTGCCCCGGCCGCTGTGCCCGCCGCGGTCTCCGCCGCGCCTGCCGTCACGCCGACACCGGTGATCCCGCCGGCCACCAGCGGAACACTGGCCGAATTCTTCAAGGACAAGGGCGTGGCCCTGGAGCCGCAGAAGGCGACCGGATTCACCGCGCTGAACCTGGTGCTTCCGATGCCGACCGGCTGGAGCATGGTGCCCGATCCCAACGTGCCGAACGCCTTCACCGTGATCGCCGACCGCAACGGGGCTGACGCCTTTTACACGCCGAATGCGCAGCTGATCGTCTACAAGCTCATCGGTGACTTCGACCCGCGCGAGGCCATCAGCCATGGCTACGTCGAGAGCCAGCAGCTGCCGGTCTGGCAATCCACCTCGGCGTCGATGGCCGACTTCGGCGGATTCCCCTCCTCGGTGATCAGCGGCACCTACCGCGAAGGTGACGTCACGCTCAACACCTCGCGGCGTCATGTGATCGCGACGTCCGGCGAGGACCGCTATCTCGTGTCACTGTTCGTCACGACGTCGGCCAATCAGGTGGTGGCCACCGCCGCCGCCACCGACGGAATCATCAACGGCTTCCGCGTAACCGTTCCCGGCGCCACCCCCGCGCCGGTCGCCGCCGCGCCTGCCGCGACTGCAGTCGCACCTGCGGCCGCGGCGCCGGTGACGGATGCGGCCGCCCAGGCCGTGCCGGCACCGGCGGTGGCCCCTGCGCCCGCAGCAGTGACAGCGCCCGCAGCAGTGACGGCGCCGGCAGCAGTGGCAGCGCCCGCAGCAGTCACAGCGGTGGCGGCACCGAGCGTTGCGGCCCTGCCGCCGGCACTGCCCGCCCGCTGAGGTTTCCGACCGGCTCGTATCCTTAGGCCCCATGGTCCCCAGCGCCGTGGTCAGTCTGCTGCTGGCCGCGCTGATCGGTGGATCCGGAGTGTGGACCATGTCGCGCGGCGGCTCAGGCGGTGACGTGAACACCGCCGTGCAGCGACTGGTGGCGCCGACTCAACTGGCCGCCGCGGTGATGCTCGCCGCGGGCGGCATCATCGCACTGGCCGCCGGTGGCCGGATCGGTCTGGCGGCGCTGATCCTCGGCGGGATCGGTGCGCTGGGCACGATCGGCGCCGGATCCTGGCGTGGAGCGCGCTACGCCGCGCAACGCGAGGCGGCCAGCGGATGCGGTTCCGGCAGCGGCTGTGCCGGATGCGAGCAGGTCTGCGGAGACAGTCGCGGCTAGTTGCGGCTGACGTCGATGGGGTGGGTCGCCAGCATCGACAGCGGCAGGGGCTGACGGCGCAGCACTCGCGCCCACAGATCCACCCGCGGCGCGACCAGGACATCGGACGGCAGCGCCGAAAGCACGATCCAATCGTCTCGCTCGATCTCGCCCTCCAGTTGCCCGATGGTCCACCCGGAATAGCCCGCGAAGATGCGCACGCCCTCAACCGCAGTGGCGATCATCTCCGGGTCGGCGTCGAGGTCGACCATCACGACGCGTCCGGAGACGTGCCGGATGCCCGACACGCCGTCGGGGTCGGTGCCGATCCGCAGCGAGCCCAGGCACAGGGCCGCATCGCGTTTCACCGGACCGCCGATGAACATCGTCTTCGGCTTGGACACGAGATCCGCCCATTGCGGGAGCACGTTGTAGACGGCGGTCTCACTCGGCCGGTTCAGGACGACTCCGAGCGTGCCGCCGTCATTGTGCTCAACCACGTAGATGACGCTGCGGCGGAAAGTCGGCTCCATCAGATCGGTGTTGGCCAGCAGCAGCGTTCCCGCCCGCACCCGATTCGCCGCGGGCGCGACGAAGTCCTCGGGATCCTCCTGGTGCGCCACCACTCCATAATGGCACGGGGCAGCGCTGTGAACAGGCAACGATCGCGGTGCGCAGATGTTTGTAGTGTGAGTAAGTGACCGACGCCCCCGCTGCAGGATCCCCGGGCGCCGGATCCCCGGCTGGATCCCCGGCT
>JBAXCK010000025.1:0-28142 GCA_037141465.1 Mycobacteriaceae bacterium
GGCTGATGGCAGGTGCGGCGGATACCGGTACGGCGTTTCCCGACGCTGAGACGGTGCAGGCTGTCGTCGACCTCGCCACGCGGGCGCCGTCGTCGCACAACTCCCAGCCGTGGCACTGGTGGGCGGATCCGCGCGGTCTGCAGCTCTACGCCGACCCCGCGCGTCATCGGCCGTGCTCCGATCCCGACCGTCGCGACATGGTGCTCAGTTGCGGAGCGGCGCTGCACCACTGCACCGTCGCGCTCGCGGCGATGGGGTGGCGCTCGACGGTGCACCGGCTGCCCGATCCCACCGATCGCGACCACCTCGCCGCCATCGAGGTCAGCATGCAGGCACCGAGCGAGTTGGATGTGACGCTGGCCGCCGCCATCCCCCGCAGGCGGACCGATCGTCGGACCTACAGTTCCTGGCCGGTGGTGTGGGGCGACATCGCACTGATGGGCGCCCGCGCCGCGCGGGCCGGGGTGATGCTGCGACAGATCGAACAGATCCCCGGGGTGAAGGAGACCGCCGTCGTGGTGGCGCTGGGCACCGAGCGTGACGACGAGCTCGCGCGACTGCGGGCCGGCGAGGCGACCAGTCTGGTGCTGCTCTCGGCCACCGCCATGGGGATGGCCAGCTGCCCGGTGACCGAACCGCTGGAGGTTCCCGAGACGCGCGAGGCGGTGCGAACGGATGTCTTCGGTGGCAACGCCCATCCGCAGATGCTGATGCGGTTGGGGTGGGCGGCCGCCGACGCCGACCCGCTGCCGGCCACCCCGCGCCGTCCGCTGCCCGAGGTGTTCACCCCGGCGCCAGTCGTCCCGGTACAGCTAGCGCACGAAGTGCAGTGAGCGTCCAGGCGTCAGGGTCTCGATCCGCCCGTGGCACTCGATGGCGATCGCGGGGTTGTCGGTCGGATCGACGGACACCTCCGCGCTGCGACCCTTGATCGTCAGGTGCAGCCGGTAGCCGCGGTAGAAGATCGGCATCCGCAGCGCGCCGAGGCTCTCCGGCCACATCGGGTTGAGGATCAGCCGGTCGGCGCGCGTCTCCAGACCTGTGAAGCAGCGCTGCAGTAAGTCGATACTGCCGGCCATCGCGGCGATGTGGATGCCCTCCGCGGTGGTGCCGCCCTGGATGTCGGCGATGTCGGAAGCAAGTACCTGCTGGAAGTACCGCATCGCGCGTTCGCGGTCGCCACGGGCGAGAACCCAGGCGTGCACCACTGCGCTCAGTGTCGAGCCGTGCGAGGTGCGGTGGACGTAGTAGTCGACCGTTGCGGGGATCTGCTCGGGTGTGAACCGATAGCCCATGCGGGCGAACAACTCCCGTAACTCGTCGGCGGAGAGAAGGTAGAACAGCATCAGCACGTCGGCTTGCTTGGACGCCCGGTACCTGGTGACGCTGTCGTTGTCGGCCTCCAGGATCCGGTCCAGCCGCTGGATGTTCCCGTGGCGCTCGCGCAGACCGTGCCAGTCCAGCTCCTCGAGGTCGGCGTAACCCTCGAACTGACTGATCACCCCGTCGTGGAACGGGACGTACATCCGGCGGCTGATGTCGTCCCAGTCGTCGAGTTCGCGGCCGCGGATACCGAGGCGTTCGAGCAGATCGAGACGATCCCGCAGCGGCATGGCGTCCAGGGCGTCGAGAGCCCGCACGATCGACCACACCGCCATCACGTTGGTGTAGGCGTTGTTGTTCACTCCGTCGTAGGGAGCGCCCGGATAACCGGAGTGGAACTCATCGGGTCCGATCACACCGTTGATGACGTAGCGGCCCCGGGCCTCGTCGAACTCCGCCCGGCTCGCCCAGAACCGGGCGATCTCGGCGAGCATCTCTGCGCCGTTCTCGGTCAGGTACTCCAGATCGCCGCTCACCTGGTAGTACTGCCACACGTTGTAGGCGACCGCGATGCCGATGTGGTGCGCGCGTGCGCTGGCATCGGGATTCCACCGGCCCGAATTGGGGTTGAGGTGCAACGTCTGGCTCTCCTCGCGGCCGTCGCTTCCGGACTGCCACGGGAACATCGCGCCCCGGTAGCCGGCCGCGGCTGCGGCGCGGCGGGCCTCGGGCAGGCGCCGGTAGCGGTAGCGCAGCAGAGACCGCGTGACGGCGGGGGACCGCAGATTCAGCACCGGGAAGACGAACAACTCGTCCCAGAAGACGTGGCCGCGGTAGGCCTCGCCGTGCAATCCGCGGGCGGGCACACCGGCGTCGAGGTCTTCGGCCCGGTTCGGCACCGTCTGCAGCAGATGGAGCATGTGCAACCGCACGACCCGCATGGCGTCCGGATTGTCCTCGAAGGCGATGTCGAAGCGCTCCCACAGGTGCGCCCACTCCCGGCTGTGCCCCTCGCGCAGTTCGCCGTAGCGGCCCAGCCGGCTCAGCAGGCGCGCCGCGGCATCCCCGGGTTCGGAGATGGCCTCGTCGCGGCCGGTGAAGATGGCGGCGATCTTCTCCACCGTCACCGACTGGCCCGCCTCGAGCGTGACGACGAAGTCGTGGCCGGTCCGGCGGGGCTCATCGATGAATCGGCTCTCTGCCGTCACCGGCGCCCGGCCCCGCCACATCGTGGTGCGGGCGGCGACCGCCACGGGTATGCGGGACTGCGTGGTCTCGCATACCAGCAGGCTCGCCCCCGGGGACAGCTCGCGGGTCGTGGTGACGATCAGGTGGTCACCGGAGAAATCCCGGTAGCGGTCCACGCCGCTGTTGCGGATGTCGCCGTCGATGACCGATTCGAATTCGACGGTGCCCGACCAGTCCTCGGCCCAGAGGGTGGTCTCCAGTGCGCACGCGTGCGGCTTGTGCATGGCGGCGATGCGCCGCTGGGAGACCCTGCTGGTGCGCCCGCTCGCGTCGCGGAAGCGGAACTCGCGCGTCAGCTCGGCCTGCCGCAGGTCCATGGACTGCCGATAGGAGATGACGTCGCACGCGTCTATGTCGAACCAGTCACCGCCGTCGATGCGGAACTTGCACGACAGCCAGTTCGGCAGATTCACCAGGCTCTCGTTCTCGATCTGCCGGCCGGCGACCTCGTCGGTGAGACGGTTGTACAGCCCGGCCGCGTAGGTGCCGGGGTAGTGGTGGGGTCCGGCGTCTGCTTCGGGTGCGCAGCCACGCGTGGCCCGGTAGCCGTTGCCCACCGTGCACAGCGCCTCGCGGAGGCGCTCCTGCTCCGGGATGTAGCCGCCGTAGGTGAACGACCAGGGGCTGGCGAGTATCTGCCGGTCGATGTCGCACTGCTCCACGAGCCGTTCGATCAGGTCGCGGACGTGGCCGGGGTCCTGCAGACTGAAACGCGCGGCGGTGGCGCGGTCGCCGTCCTCGCTGTGGCGGACCACGATGCCGACGCCGTCGTGCAGTACCGAGTCGAAGGCGTCCTCGTCGGTGAGGTCGTCGCCGACGAAGATCGGCAACAGCGGATCCTGTCCGGCGACCCGGTCCACAATCCACTCGAGGGTGCGGCCCTTGTCCCAGTCCACGTTCGGCCGCAGTTCGACCACTTTGCGTCCCGAGGTGACTTTGAGACCGTGACGACGCCCGGCGTCGTGCACCGTCGCGGTGACCGCGGAAGCGGCTTCGGGTCCGGCATTGCGGTAGTGCACCGCAACGGCATACGTCTTGTGTTCGACAACAACGCCGTCGATCCCGCGCAGATGATCGCGGAGCTCATCAGCCGCCTGTGCTAACAGCGGAACCGCCTGTGCCGCAGCCTCATTGCGGTGCACGGATCCATCGGGTGCAAGGATCTCGAATCCGTGGCTGCCGGCGTACCAGAGGCCGGGGATGCCGACGCGGTCGCGGATGTCGGCGAGGTCGCGGCCCGAGAGCACACCGACCGGATACAGCGCGGCCAGCGACCGCAGGGCTTCGGCGGCGCCGGGAACGAGCGTCGCGGCACCGGGCTGCTCGACGATGTCGGACAGGGTGCCGTCGAAGTCGAAGAAGATCGCCGGCCGACGCGCCATCACGACCCCGGCGAGCTGCCCGAACGACAGCAGCGCATCGGGCAGCTGCGACATCCGGCGGTCGATCGTTCGGACAGTGACTTCGGCAAGATCGCCGACCACCGCGTCGGCTCCGCACTCCAGCAGCGCGGCCGCGTCCGCACCGGAGCGGTCGACGCCGACCACCAGACCGAAACCGCCGGCGCGCGCAGCCGTTACCCCGGCCTCGGAGTCCTCGACCACCGCGGTGCGACCCGGCCGGGTCTCCAGTCGCCGTGCCGCCTCCAGCAGCATGCCCGGGTCGGGCTTGCCGGCCAGTCCGAGTTCGGCTGCGACGACGCCGTCGACCCGCGCCTCGAACAGACCGGCTATGCCCGCCGCGGACAGGATCGCCTCGCAGTTGCGGCTGGCGGAGAAGACCGCCACGCGCACGCCGGCGTCGCGCAGGCGGCGAACCAGTGCGACGGTGGACTCGAACACCGGCACGCCCTCGGCGATGCGGGCGGCGAACAGAATCTGCTTGCGGTTTCCCAGGCCGCAGACCGTGACCGCGTCAGGCGGATCGGACGGATCGCCCCACGGCAGCGTGATGCCGCGGGAGGTCAGGAAGTCGCGCACTCCGTCATAGCGCGGCTTGCCGTCGATGTGGTGGCGGTAGTCGGCGTCGGTGAAGGGACTTTGGTCCTCGGCCGGCGAGGTCGCCCTGCCGGCGAGGTAGGTGTCGAAGAGTTCCCGCCAGGCCGCCCGGTGCCCGGTGGCGGTGTCGGTGATCACCCCGTCCAGGTCGAACAGGACGGCGTCGATGTGACGTGGGTCGATGGCCGCGGGCACAGCGTCTGCCGCGTGGTCGCCACCCATGTGAATGACCTTAAGCCTTGCCGTCACAGGTGAGGACCAACGGCTCACGACACGCCTCTGCGCCGGCTCTATCCTGAACACCGTGGGGTCGCTGTGTGGCTCCGACTGCCCGAGGGGGCGGGCACTGAGGAAGGACGTCCAAATGTCAACTGCGCCAACCGCTGAACCGATCGTGGTGGGAGTGGACGGCTCGGCCGCCTCCAGGGTGGCTGTCGACTGGGCGGCACGCGACGCCGCGATGCGCGGCGTGCCGATCAAACTCCTCAACGTCCTCGTCCCGCCGGGGGTGATGGCGTTCCCCGAGGTGCCCATGCCGCCGGGATATCTGCGGTGGCAGGAGGATGAGGCCCGAAAGGTGCTCGACAGCGCGCGCGCGATGGTCGCCGAAGCCGCGGGCGGCACGACGGTCGAAGTCAGCAGCGAGATGGTCAGCGGTTCGACGGTCGCCACCCTGGTGGAGGAATCGAAAACGGCGAGCATGGTGGTGGTCGGCTGCCGTGGACGCGGCGCGCTGAGCCGGGGACTGCTCGGCTCGGTGAGCACCGGCCTGGTGCATCACGCGATGTGCCCGGTCGCGATCATCCACGACGAGGACCCGCTGATGCCGCATCCGTCGAAGGCGCCCGTCGTCGTCGGCGTGGACGGCTCCCCGGCCTCCGAGCGTGCACTGGCGATCGCTTTCGAGCAGGCGTCGTTCCGCGGCGTCGACGTGCTGGCGGTGCATGCGTGGAGCGACACCGGCGTGTTCGAGTTCCCGGGCGCGGACTGGTCGGCGCAGCAGGAAATGGGTGAGCAGACGCTCAGTGAGCGGCTGTCGGGATGGCAGGAGCGCTATCCCGATGTTCTGGTTCGCCGGCTTGTCGTTCCCGACCGCCCGGCGCACCAACTCCTCGAGCAGGCCAAGTCGGCGCAGTTACTCGTCGTCGGCAGTCACGGCCGTGGCGGGTTCGCCGGCGCGCTTCTGGGCTCGGTGAGTTCTGCGGTGGTGCACGGCGCGCACATGCCGGTCATCGTCGCGCGCTGAGTCACAGGGGCGCTGAATCACAGGGGCGCTGAGTCACAGGGGCGCCGTCCAGCGCAACGACGTCCCGCCGCCGGGCACCGCATCGATCGCCATGGCTCCGCCGACGTCGGCCGCACGGGTGCGCAGGTTGTTCAGCCCGCTGGCCGTCACATCGGCCGGCATGCCGCAGCCATCGTCACTGACCTCGATGCTCAGGTCGTCCTCGACCCGCACCGTCACCGTCACCGTGGTGGCGTGGGCGTGGCGCACCGCATTGCTGACCGCCTCGCGCACCACCGCCTCGGCGTGATCGGACAGGGCGGGTTCCAGGACCGACAGCGGGCCGACGAAGGACACCGTGGTGCGCAGACCGGCATGGGCGAACGCGTCCACCGCCTCGGTGATCCGCTGGCGCAGCCGCGTCGTGCCCGACGCCCCGCCGTGCAGATCGAAGATCGTGGTGCGGATCTCCTGAATGACGCTCTGCAACTCGTCGACGGTGTCGGTCAATCGCTCGGCCACCTCGGCCGATCCGGTACGCGCAATGGTGCCCTGCAGCGAAAGCCCGACCGCGAAGAGCCGCTGGATGACATGGTCGTGCAGGTCCCGCGCGATGCGATCCCGGTCGGCGATCAGGTCGAGTTCGCGCATCCGTCGCTGGCTCTGCGCGAGTTGCCAGGCGAGGGCGGCCTGATCGGCGAACGCCGCCATCATGTCGAGTTGCTCGTCGGTGAAATCCCTTGCGCCGCGTCGCCGCAGCACCACCACCACGCCGGCGACCGTATCGGTGGTCCGCAGTGGCAGCACCATCGCAGGCCCGGCGTCGTCGACGAGTGCGGTGACCGAGGGTGTGTCGGTGATGGCGTGCAGCCGCTGCGGTACGCGGTCGGCGAACACCGCGCCGACCGCACTGCCCGGCACGCTGATGGCACGACCGGCGTCGGGATGGCGCGCGATTCCGCTCGTCTCCACGATCACCAGTTCGTCGACGTCCTCGGTCGGTACGTCGCCGTCCACGGGCACCGCCACCACGACGGCGTCGGCGCCGTTGAGGCTCAGCGCCTCCTGCGCGATGAGGCCGAACACGTGCGCCGGTTCGCCACCGCCGAGCAGCCGGGTCGCGATGTCGCGCGTGGACTCGATCCAACTCTGGCGGTTGCGCGCCTGCCGGTACAGCCGGGCGTTGTCGATAGCGATGCCGGCCGCCGCGGCAAGCGCCTCCGCGAGCACCTCATCCTCATCGCTGAACGGCTGACCGCCGGCCTTGTCGGTGAGATACAGATTCCCGTAGACCTCGTCGCGGATGCGCACCGGCACCCCCAGGAATGTCCGCATCGGGGGATGGTTGGGCGGGAACCCGACCGATGAAGGATGCTGCCGGATGTCGTCGAGGCGGATCGGCTTCGGCTCGTCGATCAGCACCCCGAGGACACCGCGGCCACTCGGCGGCGCGCCGATCAGTGCGCGAGCGTCGTCGTCGACTCCCTCGGTGATGAACTCGACGAGTTCGTGCGCGTCGCCGCGGACGCCGAGTGCCCCGTAACGGGCGTGGACGAGTTCGGTCGCTGTGCGCACGATCGTGCGCAGGGTGGCCTCCAGTTCAAGGCCGGTGGTGACCGACAGCATGGCCTCGACCAGGGTGTCCCGCAACGGCGAGTGGCCGGGCCCAGCGTGCGGCACAGCGCTGTTATCCGTCCCGGCGCGTGCGCTGGCCGAGTTTGGAGGCGAATACCGCGGCCTGGGTGCGACGTTCCATCCCGAGCTTGGAGAGCAGCCTCGACACGTAGTTCTTGACGGTCTTCTCGGCGAGGAACATCCGCGCCGCGATCTGCTTGTTGGTCAGGCCTTCGCCCAGCAGTCCGAGCAGGACGCGTTCCTGCTCGGTCAACCCCGACAGCGGATCCGAGCGCTCGGAGGCGCCGCGCAGTTTGGCCATCAGCGCCGCGGCCGCCCGGTTGTCCAGAAGGGAACGTCCGGCGCCGACGTCCTTGATGGCCTTCGCCAACTCCATGCCCTTGATGTCCTTGACGACGTAGCCGCTCGCCCCGGCCAGGATCGCGTCCAGCATGGCCTCATCGGAGGTGAACGACGTCAGCATCAGGCAGCGCAGGCCGTCCATCTTCGACAGCAGATCGCGGCACAACTCGATGCCGTTGCCGTCCGGGAGTCGGACGTCGAGCACGGCGACGTCGGGTTTGAGGACAGGGATCTGCGCCAGCGCCTGGGCCACGGTGCCGGCTTCGCCGATCACATCGAGTTCGGGATCGGTGCTGAGCAGGTCGATCAGCCCGCGCCGGACGACTTCGTGATCGTCGACGAGGAAAACCTTCACTGCTGCCATGGCGCCACCCTAGCGGCGCAGCTAGAGCAGGCGCTGCCGATCCACCACGAGGATCGAACAGCCGGTGTCGTGCAGGGCCGGTCCGAACAGCTCTGCCACTGCGTCGGCGTTGCGGGCGCCGACCACGACGAGCTGGATCGACGCCGAGTGCGCCGACAGGTACTCCAGCACGCCGCCGTGCACCGCGACCGGTTCCGCGTCGAGGTCGGGGTAGCGGCTGCGCCACTGGGACAACCGCCGGTCCAGTTGTGTGCGCACCAGGCGGTTTCCGTCGGACACCGCGGCGGGGTCGTGGACGTCGGTGTAGCGGGACTGCCAGGCGCCCAGCACGCGCAGCGGGGCCGCGCGAAGCCGGGCCTGCGCCACGGCTGTCTGGAGTACCGCCGCGCTGTCCGGAGTCTCGTCGAGATCGGCGACCACCCAGCCGCCGGTTCCCGTGGAACCGCGAACCACCGCGACCGGGCAGTGGGCGGTGGCGATCAGTGCGGCTGCGGTCGAGCCGACGCGACGGGCTCCGGAGTCCTTGAGTCCGGCCGCGCCGACACAGATCATCACCGCGCCCCCGGATGCGGCGAGCAGGGCGGCAGCCGGTTCGCCGGTCAGTGTCTCGGTCTGCAGCCGAACGTCACTGCCGGTTCCCAGCACGGCCTCGACCGCTGCGGGCAGGGGGTCGGGCAGATCGTCGACGGCCACCCACACCAGCCGCAGAGGTACGTCGCGGCTGCGGGCCTCCTCGATCGCCCACACCGCCGCCCGCAGCGCGGCGCGGGATCCGTCCACGCCGACGACGACGAACGGGGCCGTGAACGACTCCGCCTGTGGCATCACTGACCCTTCACGCTTGTATGACGTCGACCGGGTGCCCAGTCTGCCCGAACAGCCGCTCGGTGTCCTCGCGCGTGCACGGCGCCGTGCCCGGGGTCAGCAGCATGGCCGCCCCTGCCGCGATACCGAGGCGAACCGCCTCGGCGAGCGGCCAGCCCCGGCTGATCCCCACCGCCACGCCGGCCAGCATCGCGTCACCGGCGCCCACGCCACTGCCGGGCGGCACCGGTACCGCCGCGAATCGCTGTGCCTCCCGTGCGCTCACCAGCAGTGCGCCCTGGGCACCCAGGGAGACCAGGACATTGCCGGCGATACCGCTGGTGATGAGTTCGCGCGCCGCATCGACCTGCTCCTCCTCGCGCGCCAACGGCTCACCGACATCCTCACGGAGCTCACGGATGCTCGGTTTGAGCAGGAACACCCCCGACTTCACATGGGCGAGGCCTTCGCCGGAGGTGTCCAGCAGCAGCGGCACGCCGAGTTCCTCGCACGCGGTGGACACCTGCTGGTAGAAGTCATCCGGCACTCCGGGCGGCAGGCTGCCGCTGGCCACAACGATGCCGGCGCCGACGGCTGTGCGCCGCAGTCGCAGCAGGCACTCGGTGTGCTCAGCGACGGTCAGCTGCGGACCCGGCAGGACGAAACGGTACTGGCGTGCCGTGCCGGTTTCGTCGACCGTGAAGCTCTCCCGAGTGGCGCCACCGATCGAGATGCGCTGCACGGCAATCCCTTCGGCGACTAGGAGATCGTGCACCAGCTGACCTGCCGGGCCGCCCCCCGGGAACACCGCAGTCGACGGGACACCCAGAACCTGCGCCACGTTCGCGACATTGATCCCGCCGCCGCCGGGGTCGTATCGGGCCGTTGTGCAGCGGAGCTTGTCGGTAGGTCGCACCACCTCGGTCGTCGTCGTGATGTCCAGTGCGGGGTTCATGCACAGGGTGACGATCTGTTTCACCGCCGGTTTCCCGTTACAGGCCGGTCGGGTAGGTCTCGGGATGCTGGCCCTCGATCCAGACGCTGTCGGGCTCCAGCGGCTCCAGTGCGCGGGTCGAATCGATGTGGATCATCGCGTCGAACTGATCGGCCGGTCTGACGTGGAAGTAGTGACTCTGACGTTCGGTCTGCGGAAGATAGATCACCCCGATGGCACGGCCCAGTCGCACCACCTCCAGCGCCGCCCCGGCGGGGGAGTCGTCGTGCATCGTCACGATGAACGCATCCTTGCCGTTTTCGGGGCCGGCCGAGTGCAGCAACTCCTCGATGCTGCCCGGCAATGCCGGACGTACGGTCTTTCGCTCAGCGACGCCGCCCCATTCACTGGCGGCCGTGACCGTTCCGGCGTAGGTGGAGAAGCCGATCAACCGGCACGCCGGCCCGTAGCGCTCCCGTGCCAGTTGGCCGATGGTCAGCTGCCCGTCGGCGGACACTTCGGTGGCGCGGGCATCACCGACATGGGAGTTGTGCGCCCACACCACGACGCGGGCCGGCTCACCGGAGGCTGCGCCCACCGAGTCGAGGTGGCTCATCAGTGCCTCGAGGGTCTGGGCCATGTGTTTGTCGCGCATGTTCCACGAGGTGACGCGACCGGCGAACATGCTGCGGTAATAGGCCTCCGCATTGCGAACCGTCAGCGCGTTCTGCTGCGCGTAGAACAGTTCGTCCTCGGCCGGCTGGCCATCGCTGCTCAGATAGGCGGCGGCGTCGCGTTGCAGTTCGACCAGTTGCTCGATGGCTTGGCGTTCGCAGTTCGGGCCGGCGCCGAACGCCGCCGCATAGCCGTAGGCCTGTCCGTCGTGGCCGTCGCTGTGGTCGAAACAGGCGTAGCGCGCCCGTGCGCGCGCCGCGGCATGGGGGTCGACGGTGTCGAGGTAGCCGATCACCTCCTGCATGGAGCGGTGCAGGCTGTAGAGGTCCAACCCGTAGAAGCCGGTCTGGCGGCGCCCGTCGGCGGCGCAGCGGCCGTTGTGCCAGCGCAGCCACTCGACGAAGTCGCGGACCACGGTGTTGCGCCACATCCAGGCCGGGAAGCGTTCGAACCCGCGCAGGGACTCCTCGGCGGTGGAGTCTGCTCCGACTCCCCGGACGTAGCGGTTGACGCGGTAGGCGTCGGGCCAGTCCGCCTCGGCGGCAACGGCGTTGAACCCCTTGTGCTCGATGAGCCACTTGGTGATCTGCGCGCGGGCCTCGTAGAACTCGTGGGTGCCGTGCGAACTCTCGCCGATCAGCACCACCCGGGCATCGCCGATCAGGTCCTCGAGCACATCGGTCGGCGGCACACCACCCGGTGCGTCGACCGCCGCCGCGGCGACCAGGCCCGCCGGGCTGGACACCGCCGTCGGCTGCGCGGACGCGCCGGAGGTGGGCCTGGCCAGAAGTTCGCGCACCTCGTCATCGGTGACCTGGGTGAAATCCCAGAACGATTCCCCGACCGCAAGAAACGGGGTCGGCATGGAGGCGCACACCACGTCGTCGACGATCCCGGCGAATTCGCGGCAGGTGGACTCCGGCGCTGCGGGCACGGCGACCACGATCGCGGCGGGTTCGCTGTCGCGCAGCGCCTGCACGGCGGCCAGCATCGACGAGCCGGTGGCAAGTCCGTCGTCGACGAGGATCACCGTTTTGCCGGTCACGGTCAGCGGCGGACGGTCGCCGCGGTACACGGTCTCCCGGCGGATGAGTTCGCGCGCCTCTCGCTCGGCGATCTCGCGGAGCTGCTCGGGTGAGACGCGCAGGCCGCGCAGCACATCATCGTTGACCACCACCCGTCCGCCGCTGGCGATTGCGCCGACGGCGAACTCTTCGTGCCCGGGAGCACCCAGTTTTCGGACGATGAACGCGTCCAGGGGAGCCCCGAGTGACCGCGCGACCTCGTAGGCCACCGGCAAGCCGCCGCGGGCAAGGCCCAGAACGACGACGTCGGATCTGCCGCGGTAGCTCTGCAGCAGTCCGGCCAGCACCTCGCCCGCCTCCTGGCGGTTGCGAAACATTCGCCGCGGATTCTGCCGACGAACTCCGGTGGTGGACATCAGATCTCCTTGATCGCCAGGACGTCGGCGGTTGGCCGCCGCGGGGTCGGTGGTGGCGGATCGCTCAGCGGCGGCACGACGCCGATGCGGATCAGCAGTTGCGGATCGCCGGGTCCACCGACGAGGGCTCGGATGATGTCGCGGCTGGCATCGAGTTCGGTCATGTGGCTCAGCGTGCAGGTCGCCATACCCGCCAGGGTCGCCTCGAGCAATACCTCGGAGAGTGCTTCGCCGCAGCCCAGTGCCTCACGCCGGGTATCCCCATCGGTGCAGAGCGCGACGATCACCGACTGGTCGGCTTCCGGGCCGGGCCGGTGGGCCCGGTTGCCGGCGGGGAATCTGCGCCCGATGTCGACTCGTTCCTGATCATCGGAGGAGACCAGGGCGCTGTAGGGGACGCCGTCGCTCACCTCGAAAGGTGCTGTCCACCAGCTCAACTCGGCGTGATAGGACGAGTCGTAGCGTCGCATCGCCTCGGTGAGGCGGGAGGCCTCGGCAAGCTGCGGGCGCACAGCGTCGCTCAGGACGTACAGCGTCGCCGTGTCGGGATCGACGGTGCTGCGAAGTATCGGTTCGAACATCGGCCAGCTCTGTGGCGCGGAGAAGGGCAGCCGGTCGGTGCGCCGGTTCAGGATCGCGTCGGCACGGGTGCGATCGGCGTCCGTCACGAACTCCAGCCGGCCGAATTCGACAGTCGCCAGGTGTGTGAGGTCGTTGGGATTGGGGAATCTGGCGATCTCGGCCCGCCATCCCGCCGCGGCTGCCGCGACCCGCAGATGGTCCAACGCCGCGCCGCAGCTGATCACCGCTTCGCGGCCGGTCCGGTCGGTGGCGTGCGGGATCCGGTGCTCGGCGAGGAACAGCCGCAGCACACCGTCGTCGTAAACCCACTGCCACGGCTGGCTGTTGTGCACCGACGGCGCCCGGCAGGCCAGAGCAACGACGGTGCTCAACACCTGCGGACTGATCTTCGAGTGGGCCATCTGTGTCCCCCTTCGCCTTCCACGATAGGCGCGTTGAGCGGGGGGTTTCTAAGGCCTTTGTACCCTCGGTTCCAGGGGACGCCGCACGGCAGGATCAAGGGATCGTCGGCGATGAGAAGAGGGGTCCGGACACACATGCGATACGTCGAGGACATCGCGACGCTGAGAATGGCCGACGCCGAGGAGGCCGGCGGCAAAGGCGCCAACATGGGGGAGATGGTGGCGGCCGGGCTTCCGGTCCCACCCGGCTTCGTCGCGCTGCGCGACTCCTACCTGGCCTCGATGCAGGAGGCCGGGATCGCCGAGGAACTCAACGTCGCCCACCGCGAGGCCATGCTGGCCGCCCTGGACACCAGCCGGTTCGACGAGATGTGCGCCCACATGCACGAACTGGTCCTCAAAGCGGGAATGGCCGCCGACGTACGGGAGAAGATCGTCGCCGCCTACCGCGCGATGGGCCCGGACTGCTGCGTCGCGGTGCGGTCCTCGGCCACCGGCGAGGACGGCGCGGACGCGTCCTTCGCCGGCATGAACGAGACGTTCACCAACGTCCGCGGCGAGGACGAACTGATCGCGAAGGTGCAACAGTGCTGGGCGTCGCTGTTCGGTCCGCGGGTGGTCTCCTACCGGGCCAGCCGCGGGTTCACCGCCGATCCGGCTATGGCCGTCGTGGTCCAGTTGATGATCGCCTCCGAGCGTTCCGGTGTGGCGTTCACCGCGGATCCGACCACCGACGCCACCGACGTCGTCGTCGTGGAGGCCGCGTTCGGCCAGGGCGAGGTGGTGGTGTCCGGATCCGTCGAACCCGACACCTACGTGGTGGACAAACAGAACGGCGAGATCCGTTCGCGTCGGATGGGTTACAAGTCGTTCAAGATCGTTCGCGGGGACGACGGCAGGGACCTGCGGGTCGATCTCGACGACACCGCGGCCCAGGCCCGGGTGCTCGGCGATGACGAGGTCCGCGCGATTGCGGAGATCGCCGTTCGCAGCGAGCGGCACGCCGGCTGCCCGCAGGACACCGAATGGGCGATCGCCGGCGGCACGACCTACATCGTGCAGACCCGGCCGATCACCACGCTGAATCGGGCGGGCAAGCCGGCCGCGGAGAAGCACGAGGTGCTGCTGCAGGGCCTGCCCGCGGTGCCCGGTGCGGCCTCCGGTGTGGTGCGGGTGCTCACCGCCCCCGGTGAGGGCGCCCGTTTACAGGACGGCGAGGTGCTCGTCGCGCAGATGACCAACCCGGACTGGCTGCCGACCATGCGTCGCGCGGCAGCGCTGGTCACCGACTCCGGCGGCATGACGTGTCACGCCGCGATCGTCGCCCGCGAACTCGGCCTGCCCTGCATCGTGGGCGCGCGGACGGCCACCCGCGATCTCAGGGACGGCACGGTGGTCACCATCGACGGCACCCACGGCCGGGTGCTGGCCGGCCGCGTCGCCGAGGAGTCGCAGAAGAACGGGGCCGGTGGTGCGCAGACCGCGCCGGTGGCGGCGCCGGCCGCGGAGGTCACAGCCACCAAGATCTACGTCAACGTCGCGATGCCGGACAGGGCCGAGGCGGCCGCCGCCCTCGACGTCGACGGGGTGGGACTGCTGAGGGCAGAGTTGATCCTCGAGGACGCGCTGCACAACCGGCATCCGCGCGACCTCATCGAGCACGGTGAGCAGGACAGCCTCGTCGACTCGCTCGCCACCGCGGTGGGCCGGGTGGCTGCGGCGTTCTCTCCGCGGCCGGTGATCTACCGCGCATCGGACTTCCGCACCAACGAGTTCCGCAACCTCAAGGGCGGCGAGCGCTACGAGCCGCAGGAGCACAACCCGATGATCGGTTATCGCGGGTGCTACCGGTACGTCAGCAATCCGGATCTGTTCAATCTGGAACTCGCCGCGCTGGCGCGGGTGCGCGAGCGGAATCCGAATCTGCACTTGATGATTCCGTTCGTCCGGACGAAGTGGGAGCTTGAGCGTTGCCTGGAGCTGGTGGACGCCAGCCCGCTGGGCCGTCAGCGCGGGCTGCACCGCTGGGTGATGGCCGAGGTGCCGTCGGTGGTCTACTGGTTGCCCGAATACGTCGGCATGGGCATCGACGGCGTCTCGATCGGCAGCAACGACCTCACCCAGCTCATGCTCGGTGTCGACCGCGACTCCGACCAGTGCGCCGAACTCTACGACGAGGCCGACGCGGCCGTGCTCGACGCGATAGGTCAGATCATCAGCACCGCGCGCCGGCTGGGCATCACCGCGTCGCTGTGCGGTCAGGCGCCGTCGACCAAGCCCGAGTTCGCCGAGCATCTGGTGCGGATGGGCATCACGTCCATCTCGGTCACCCCGGACGTGGCGCACACGGCCCGCCGCATCGTCGCCGCAGCCGAGCGGCGGTTGCTGCTGGAAAGCGCCCGCGACCGCAGTGGGGAATCGGGGCCCTGAATTCGCAATAACCTACCGAATAGTAGGTTTCTGCCAGCAAACTTTTTCCGGCAAATCGAGTCACAAATCCCCGGCCGGATTCCGCTTCGTTGGCGCGCGGGACACCTGCGGCGACCTCGGTAACGATTAGATAACAATCATGCGTTGAGCAGCACCGTTAGGGCTACCGGACCGTAACCACGTGCACGCTGGGGCTTTACCTTACTCTGCGTTGCCGCCGGGTAGGTTCGTCGTTATCGAGAGAGCGGTTACTGCTGCGTAGAACCCGTCAGTAACCATTTTCGGCCGAGAAATTCGAGGCCGTCTCATGGGACTCTTAAAGCTCGCAATTCCCCGCGATGAGGAGACGACCGACGGTGACGATCCACGAGCACGACAGCCTGGGGCCCGGCGCTGACCATCGCAGCGCGCCCGCCCCGGTCGACGCCCTCGTGGACCGCCTCAACAGTGGTGAGCCGTACGCCATCGCCTTCGGCGGGCAGGGCAACAGTTCCTGGCTTGCCGCGCTGGAGGAACTCGTCACTCTCGCCGGGATCGAGTCCGAACTGTCGCGGATCGCCGCCGAGGCGGAGCTTCTCCTCCAGCCGGTGGCCGATGAGCTGGTGGTGGTGCGGCCGATCGGCTTCGCGCCGCTGCAGTGGGTGCGCGCGCTGGCCGCCGGCGAGCCCGTGCCCACCCCGGCTCAGCTCACCTCCGCGGCGGTCTCGGTTCCCGGCGTGCTGCTCAGCCAGATCGCCGCCATCCGCGCGCTCGGCCGCCAGGGTCTCGACTTCAGCAAAGCCCCCCCGGTGGCGCTGGCCGGTCACTCCCAGGGTGTGCTCGCGGTCGAGGCGTTCAACGGCCGCGGTGCCCGCGACGTCGAACTGCTCGCGTTGGCCGCGCTGATCGGTGCGGCCGGAACGCTGGTCGCGCGCCGCCGCGGCATCACCGCATCCGGCGACCGACCGCCGATGGTGTCGGTGACCAACGTCGAACCGGAGCGGATCGCCGCGCTGCTCAAGGAGTTCGCCGACGACGTGCGAACCGTGGAGCCGCCGGCGTTGTCCATCCGCAACGGCCGACGCTCGGTGGTGATCACCGGAACACCCGAACAGCTGTCCCGGTTCGAGCTGTACTGCACGCAGATCGCCGACCGTGAGGCTGCCGAGCGTAAGAAGAAACTGCGCGGCGGCGCCGTCTTCGCGCCGATGTTCGACCCGGTGCAGGTCGAGGTCGGATTCCACACTCCACGCCTGGCCGACAGCATCGCGGTCGTCGCCGGGTGGGCGCAGCGGATCGGACTCGACGTCGCACTGGCGCGGGAGATGACCGAGGCGATCCTGGTGCGTCAGGTCGACTGGGTGCAGACCGTCACCGACATCGAAGGGGCGGGCGCCCACTGGATCCTCGATCTGGGCCCTGGCGACATCTTGACCCGGCTGACCGCACCGGTGATCCGCGGGCTCGGAATCGGCATCGTGCCCGCCGCCACCCGAGGCGGTCAGCGCAATCTGTTCACCGTCGGCGCCGCTCCCGAGGTGGCCCGTCCCTGGTCCGACTACGCCCCGACGGTGATCGCCCTTCCCGACGGTTCGGTCAAGCTGTCGACCAAGTTCACCAGGCTCACCGGCCGCTCACCCATGCTGCTGGCCGGAATGACGCCGACGACCGTCGATGCGAAAATCGTTGCCGCAGCGGCCAATGCGGGCCACTGGGCCGAGCTCGCCGGTGGCGGTCAGGTCACCGAAGAGATCTTCACGCGCCGTATCGACGAGCTCACGACGCTGCTCGCGCCCGGCCGCGCGATCCAGTTCAACGCCCTGTTCCTGGATCCTTATCTGTGGAAGCTCCAGGTCGGCGGTAAGCGCCTGGTGCAGAAGGCCCGGGCGGCCGGTGCGCCGATCGACGGCCTGGTGATCAGCGCGGGCATCCCGGAACTCGACGAGGCCGTCGCGCTCATCGAGGAACTCAACGATGCCGGTATCGCGCATGTGGTGTTCAAGCCGGGCACCGTCGAGCAGATCCGCTCGGTGATCCGCATCGCCGCGGAGGTGCCGACTCGGCCGGTGATCGTGCACATCGAGGGTGGCCGCGCCGGCGGTCACCACTCCTGGGAGGACCTCGACGACCTGCTGGTCGCCACGTACTCCGAACTTCGGGCGCGCGCCAACATCACGGTGTGCGTGGGCGGCGGCATCGGGACACCGCAGCGCGCGGCGGAGTATCTGACCGGCCGGTGGTCCCTGGCGCACGGCTACCCGCTGATGCCGGTCGACGGAATCCTGCTGGGCACCGCGACGATGGCGTGCCTGGAGGCCACCACCTCACCGGCGGTCAAACGACTACTCGTCGACACCGCCGGCACCGACGGATGGGTCGGTGCGGGAAAGGCGCAGGGCGGCATGGCCTCCGGGCGCAGCCAACTCGGTGCTGACATCCATGAGATCGACAACTCGGCATCCCGCTGCGGCCGGCTGCTCGATGAGGTGGCCGGCGACGGCGACGCGGTGGCGGCGCGGCGCGGCGAGATCATCGCCGCCATGGCGCCGACGGCCAAGCCGTACTTCGGCGATGTCGCCGAGATGACGTATCTGCAATGGCTTCGCCGCTACTTCGAACTGGCCATCGGTGACGGTGACAGCACCGCTGACACCAAGCGGCCCGACTCGCCGTGGCTGGACGTGACCTGGCGGGACCGGTTCGCTGCGATGCTGCAGCGCGCCGAGGCGCGCCTGGCCGAGCAGGACCGCGGCCGGATCGAGACGCTCTTCGCTGATACCGCGGTTCTGGAGGACCCCGAACGTGCCCTCGGCGCGCTGCTGCGTCGCCACCCAGACGCGGCCACCGTGCTGCTGCACCCCGCCGATGCGCCGTTCTTCGTCGAGTTGTGCAAGACCCCGGGCAAGCCGGTCAACTTCGTGCCGGTGATCGACAAGGACGTGCGACGGTGGTGGCGTAGCGACTCGCTGTGGCAGGCCCATGACGTGCGCTACACCGCCGATCAGGTGTGTGTGATTCCGGGCATCGCCGCGGTGGCGGGGATCGATCGCGTCGACGAGCCGGTCGGCGATCTGCTGGACCGCTTTGAGAAGGCCGCGGTCGAGGACGTGCTGGCCGCCGGTGTGCGCCCGCTCGCTGTGGCGTCGCGACTGCAGGACGCCGACGGCCCGCTGAGCGTCGTGCTGGACTCGCCGGACGTGCTGTGGGCCGGACGCACCGTCGTCAACCCGGTGCACCGACTGGCGCCGTGCGCCGACTGGCAGGTGCACGACAGTCGTTCGGCGACAAACCATTCCACGGGCGCGCGTCTGGAGACGCTCAGCGCCGACCGTGTCGTGCTCAGTGTGCCGCTGTCGGGGGCCTGGGTCGACATCGCCTTCACGCTGCCACCGACGGTGGTCGACGGCGGCGCGCCGATGGTGACCGCCTCCGACGCAGCGGCCGCCATGCGCGCGGTGCTGGCCATCGCCGCCGGCGCCGATTCGCCCGCGGCGTTGCCCGAACCGGTGTCCGGTTCGGCCACCGTCTTCGCGCAGTGGAATCCCGAACGGGTGGCCGATCACACCGGCGTCACCGCCACCTTCGGTGCACCACTGGCAGCCACCCGCTCGACCGTCCCCGACGCCCTGGTGGGCGCGTGCTGGCCGGCGGTGTTCGCCGCGATCGGTGGCGCCGTCACCGAGACCGGCGCGGACGTGATCGAGGGTCTGCTGAGCCTGGTGCATCTCGACCACGCGGTCCAGTTGCTCAAGGCGCTGCCCACGCACCCGGCGGAGTTCGTCGTGACGGCGACGTCGTCGCCCGCGGTGGACACCGAGGTGGGCCGCGTCGTGCCGGTCACGGTGAACATCAGTGATCGTGCGGGCACCGTCTACGCCGTGCTCGAGGAGCGCTTCGCGATCCGGGGCCGAACCGGTGTGGCTGAGTTGAGCGATCCGGTGCGCGCCGGGGGAGCGGTGTCGGACAACGCCAACGACACCCCTCGCCGCCGGCGGCGCGAGGTCACCGTCACCGCGCCGGTGGACATGCGCCCCTTCGCGCAGGTCTCCGGCGACCACAATCCCATTCACACCGACCGCACCGCCGCTGCGCTGGCCGGCCTCGACGGGCCGATCGTGCACGGTATGTGGCTCTCGGCCGCCGCCCAGCACGTCGTGACCGCGACCGACGGCACCGCGGTGCCGCCGAGCCGGCTGATCGGCTGGACGGCGCGCTTCCTCGGCATGGTCCTACCGGGTGACGAGGTGGACTTCCGGGTGGACCGGGTCGGAATCGACTTGGGCGCAGAGATTCTCGAGGTCAGCGCCAAGGTCGGCGGCCGGCTGGTGATGTCGGCCACCGCGCGGCTGGCCGCGCCCAAGACGGCGTATGCGTTCCCCGGTCAGGGCATCCAGCACAAGGGCATGGGTATGGAGGTGCGGGCGCGGTCCAAGGCCGCCCGCAAGGTGTGGGATCGTGCCGACGCCTTCACCCGCGAGGCGCTCGGATTCTCGGTGCTGCACGTGGTGCGCGACAACCCGACCACCTTGACCGCGAACGGTGTGCACTTCGCCCATCCCGACGGTGTGCTGTACCTGACCCAGTTCACCCAGGTCGCCATGGCCACGGTCGCCGCTGCCCAGGTGGCCGAGATGCGCGAGCAGGGTGCGTTCGTCGACGGCGCGATCGCCTGCGGTCACTCGGTCGGCGAGTACACCGCACTGGCCTGTGTCACCGGCGTCTACGAACTAGAGGCGCTGATCGAGGTGGTGTATCACCGCGGCAGCAAGATGCACGACATCGTCCCGCGCGATGGAGAGGGCCGATCGAACTACCGGCTGGCCGCGATCCGGCCGTCGCAGATCGATCTCGACGACGCCGACGTCGACGGTTTCGTCGCCGATATCGCCGCGCGGACGGGTGAGTTCCTGCAGATCGTGAACTACAACCTGCGCGGCTCGCAGTATGCAGTCGCCGGGACGGTGCGCGGTCTGGAGGCGCTCGCCGAGGAGATCGAACGCCGCCAGGAGATCACCGGCGGCAAGCGTGCCTACATCCAGGTGCCGGGCATCGACGTGCCGTTCCACTCGAATGTGCTGCGCGTCGGAGTCGACGAGTTCCGCCGCTCGCTGGAGCGGATCATGCCGCCCGAGGCCGACGCCCGAGTGCTCATCGGCCGCTACATCCCCAATCTGGTGCCGCGGTTGTTCAGCCTCGATCGCGACTTCATCGCCGAGATCCGCGATCTGGTGCCCGCCGAGCCGCTCGACGAGATACTCGCCGACTACGACACCTGGATCACCAAGCGCCCCAAGGAACTCGGCCGCCGCGTGGTGATCGAACTGCTGGCATGGCAGTTCGCCAGCCCGGTGCGCTGGATCGAGACCCAGGACCTGTTGTTCACCGAGGAGGCCGCCGGTGGACTCGGCGTCGAGCGCTTCGTCGAGATCGGAGTCAAGTCCCAGCCCACCGTCGCCGGACTGGCCCGCAACACCCTGCGACTGCCCGAGTACGCCTACAGCACCGTGGAGGTGCTCAACGTCGAGCGCGACGCCGCCGCACTGTTCGCCACCGACGAGGACGCACCCGAGGAAGAAGATCCAGCCGTCGACGCCGCCCCGGCGGAGCCGGTGGCGGCAGTGGAGACCGTCGCAGCCCCCGCCGTGTCGGTGCCCGCGCCCAGGCCGTCTGTCGCCGCCGGGGCGGCTCCGGGCGACATCCCCTTCGGTCCCGCCGACGCCACCCTCGCCCTGATCGCGCTGTCGGCGAAGATGCGCATCGACCAGATCGAACCGCTGGACTCCATCGAGTCGATCACCGACGGCGCATCGTCGCGGCGCAACCAGCTGCTGATGGATCTGGGCTCAGAACTCAACCTGGGCGCCATCGACGGGGCGGCCGAAGCCGACCTCACCGCTCTGCGCGGTCAGGTCACCAAGCTCGCCCGCACCTACAAACCCTTCGGCCCCGTACTCACCGACGCGGTCAACGATCAGCTGCGCACGGTGCTGGGACCGTCCGGCAAGCGGCCCGCGGCCATCGCCGAGCGCGTCGGGAAGGTGTGGGAACTCGGCGAGGGCTGGGTCAAGCACGTCACCGTCGAACTGGCGCTGGGAACCCGGGAGGGAAGCAGTGTGCGCGGCGGCGCCCTCGGCGGTCTGCATGACGGCGCCCTGGCCAACGCCGCTGCCGTGGACACCGCGATCGACGCCGCGGTGGCCGCGGTCGCCGCGCGGCACAAAGTCTCGGTCGCATTGCCGTCGGTCGGTGCCGGCGCCGGTGCCGTGGTGGACTCCGCCGCACTCGACGAGTTCGCCGCGACCATCACCGGCCACGACGGTGTGCTGGCCTCGGCCGCCCGGATGGTTCTCGGCCGGCTCGGCCTCGATGAGGCACGCAGCGCACCCGCCGCGGCGAGCGACACCGAACTGATCGACCTGGTGACCGCCGAACTCGGCCCGGACTGGCCGCGGCTGGTGGCCCCGGTCTTCGACGCCCGCAAGGCGGTGCTACTCGACGACCGCTGGGCCAGCGCGCGCGAGGATCTCGTCCGGGCGTGGCTCACCGACGAGAGCGGCATCGACGTCGACCGGTTGTCGCGCCGTTTCGAGGGCACCGGTTCGGCGGTGGCCGCACAGGCCGACTGGTGGCGTGGTCGCGCGCTCGCGCAGGGCCGAGCCGTGCACGCCTCACTGTTCGCGCACATCGCCACCAAAGCCGGCAACCCGGAGCCCGGTGTCTACGGCCGCGAGATCGCGGTGGTCACCGGCGCGTCCAAGGGCTCCATCGCCGCCTCGGTCGTCGCCCGCCTGCTCGACGGCGGCGCAACGGTCATCGCGACCACCTCGCGCCTCGACGATGAGCGGCTGGACTTCTACAAGACGCTCTACCGCGACAATGCGCGGTTCGGCGCCGCGCTGTGGGTCGTGCCGGCCAACATGGCCTCCTACGCCGACGTCGACGCGCTGGTGTCCTGGGTGGGCAACGAGCAGAGCGAGAACCTCGGGCCCACGTCGATTCGGGTCAAGGGTGCGCAGAACCCGACACTGCTGTTCCCGTTCGCCGCGCCGCGGGTCGCCGGCGATATGTCCGAAGCCGGCTCGCGCTCCGAGATGGAGATGAAGGTGCTGCTGTGGGCCGTGGAGCGGCTCATCACCGGATGCGCGGCGATCGGTGCGGAACGCGACATCTCCTCGCGGCTTCACGTGGTGCTGCCCGGCTCGCCCAACCGCGGCATGTTCGGCGGCGACGGCGCCTACGGCGAGTCGAAGTCCGCCCTGGACGCTCTGGTGACCCGATGGGGCGCGGAGTCGTCGTGGGCTCAGCGGGTCACCCTCGCGCACGCGCTCATCGGCTGGACCAAGGGCACCGGCCTGATGGGGCACAACGATGCGATCGTCGATGCGGTGGAGGCCGCCGGGGTGCGGACCTACACGACCGACGAGATGGCCGCCCTGCTGCTGGATCTGTGCACCACGGAGGCGCGTGACGCCGCCGCGGCCGCGCCTCTGCAGGCCGATCTGACCGGAGGTCTGGCCGGGGCCGATCTGGACATGGCCGAGTTGGCGGCCACCGCGCGCGAGCGGATGTCGACTACGGCGACGGAATCGGGCGCTTCGCGTACCGCGGCGAAAACCATTGCGGCTCTTCCCTCGCCGCCGCGCGGACAACGCGCGACGGCCGCGCCGTCCTGGCCGGACCTCGACGTCGACCCGGCTGATCTCGTCGTGATCGTCGGCGGTGCCGAACTCGGGCCGTACGGATCCTCGCGCACCCGATTCGAGATGGAGGTCAGCGGCGAACTCTCGGCGGCCGGCGTGCTGGAACTCGCCTGGACCACCGGACTGGTGCGCTGGGAGAACGATCCGAAACCGGGCTGGTACGACATCGCCGGCGGTGATCTGGTCGACGAGTCGGAACTGGTGGAGCGCTATCACGATGCGGTGGTCACGCGTTGCGGCATCCGGGAGTTCGTGGCCGACGGCGCCCTCGCGGCCGACCACTGCACCGAACTTCTGGTGAGTGTGTTCCTGGATCGTGACTTCAGCTTCGCGGTGTCCTCGGAGGCCGAAGCCCGCGCCTTCGAGCAGGCCGACCCCGAGCACACCGTGGTCCGACCGGCCGGCGACGGCGGCGACTGGGAGGTGATCCGCAAAGCGGGCACCGAGATCCGGGTGCCGCGCAAGGTGAAACTGTCCCGCACCGTCGGAGGCCAGATCCCGACCGGCTTCGACCCGACGGTGTGGGGTATCAGCCCGGACATGGTCAACGCCGTCGACAGAGTGGCGCTGTGGAACATGGTCGCGACCGTGGACGCGTTCCTGTCATCGGGGTTCACCCCGGCTGAACTGATGCGCTGGGTGCACCCGACGATGGTCGCCAGCACCCAGGGCACCGGTATCGGTGGACTCACCAGCATGCAGACCATGTTCCACGGCAACCTGCTGGGAACCGCCAAGCCGAACGACATCCTGCAGGAGGTGCTCCCGAATGTCGTTGCCGCCCATGTGATGCAGTCCTATGTCGGCGGCTACGGCGCCATGGTGCACCCGGTAGGCGCCTGCGCAACGGCTGCGGTGTCGGTCGAGGAGGGTGTCGACAAGATCCGGCTCGGTAAGGCCGAACTCGTGATTGCCGGCGGATTCGACGATATGACGTCGGACGCCATCACCGGCTTCGGTGACATGGCGGCCACCGCCGACACCGAGATGATGCGCGCCCGCGGTATCAGTGACGCGAGGATCTCGCGCGCCAACGACCGCCGCCGTCTGGGATTCCTGGAGGCTCAGGGTGGCGGCACCGTTCTGCTCGCCCGCGGCGACCTCGCGCTGCGGATGGGCCTGCCGGTGCTCGCGGTGGTGGCCTACGCGCAGAGCTTCGCCGACGGTGTGCACACCTCGATCCCCGCACCGGGGCTCGGTGCCCTGGGTGCGGGCCGCGGCGGTCGCGATTCGGTCCTGGCACACTCGCTGGCCCGCCTCGGCGTCGGCGCCGACGACATCGCGGTGATCTCCAAGCACGACACCTCGACACTGGCCAATGATCCCAACGAGACCGATCTTCATGAGCGGCTCGCCGAGGCCCTGGGCCGATCACCGGGAGCGCCGTTGTTCGTCATCTCCCAGAAGAGCCTGACCGGTCACGCCAAGGGCGGTGCGGCGGTCTTCCAGATGATGGGTCTGTGCCAGGTGCTGCGCGACGGAGTCATCCCGCCGAATCGCAGTCTGGACTGTGTCGACGACGAGATGGCGCACGCCGAGCACTTCGTCTGGCCGCGCGAGACGCTGAACCTTGGTGAGTCCTTTCCGCTGCGCGCGGGTCTGCTCACCAGCCTCGGCTTCGGTCACGTCAGCGGACTGGTCGCGCTGGTGCATCCGCAGGCGTTCATGGCGGCGCTGCCCGCCCAGGACCGTGCCGACTATCTCGCCCGCGCCGGTGCACGGGTGCTCGCCGGTCAGCGCAGACTGGCCTCGGCGATCGCCGGCGGTGTGCCGATGTACGAGCGTCCCGCCGACCGCCGGTTCACCCATGACGATCCGTCGGCCACGGAGAAGTCGCAGGAAGCCGCGATGCTTCTCGATCCGGCGTCGCGACTCGGTTCCGACGGCAACTACACCGGCTAGATTCCCTCAGGTGGCAATCGTCGGTGTAGGAATCGACCTGGTGTTCATCCCGGATTTCGCCGAGCAGGTCGACCAGCCGGGCACGGTCTACGCCGAGACGTTCACCCCCGGAGAACGACGCGACGCCGCCGACAAGAGTTCCGTTGCGGCGCGTCATCTCGCCGCTCGCTGGGCGGCCAAAGAGGCGGTCATCAAGGCGTGGTCGGGATCGCGATTCGCCCAGAAGCCGGTCCTTCCCGAGGGCATCCACCGCGACATCGAGGTGATCACCGATATGTGGGGCCGCCCGAAGGTCCGGCTCACCGGCGCCGTCGCCGAACACCTTGCCGACGTGATGATCCACGTTTCGCTCACCCACGAGGGCGACACCGCCGCGGCGGTCGCGATCCTGGAGACCCTGTGATCGAGCGCGTCCGCGCGATCCTGCCGCAGGTGCGCGCCGATCTCGAGGACCTGGTGCGCATCGAGTCGGTGTGGTCGGACCCCGCCCGCCGCACCGAGGTGCACCGCAGTGCCGAGAAGGTCGCCGCACTGCTGCGCGACGCCGGCTTCGCGACGGTGGAGATCGTCGCCGAGGGCGGAGCCCCGGCCGTCATCGCCCACCACCCCGCACCTCCGGGCGCACCCACCGTGCTGCTGTATGCCCACCACGACGTTCAGCCGGAAGGCGACGGGTCGCAATGGCATTCCCCGCCATTCGAGCCGACCGAGCGCGACGGCCGGCTGTACGGCCGCGGAACCGCTGACGACAAAGCCGGCATTGCGACGCATCTGGCTGCGTTCCGGGCGCACGGCGGTGCCCCGCCGGTGGGAGTCACCGTCTTCGTCGAGGGGGAGGAGGAGTGCGGATCGCCCTCACTGGGCGCACTGCTGGCAGCGCACGGCGACAAACTGGCCGCCGACGTGATCGTGATCGCCGACTCCGACAACTGGACATCCGAGATCCCGGCGTTGACGGTGTCGTTGCGCGGACTGGCCGACTGCATCGTCGAAGTGGCCACGCTGGATCACGGCCTGCACTCCGGGCTGTGGGGCGGAGTGGTGCCCGACGCCCTCACCGTGCTCATCCGGCTGCTGGGAACCCTGCACGACGACGACGGAAACGTCGCCGTCGACGGCCTGCATGAGGCGAGCGCCGCCCCGGTCGACCGCGACGCGGCGTGGGTTCGCGCCGAGTCCGGACTGCTCGACGGTGTGTCAGAGATCGGCTCGGGCACTGTGGCGCAACGTCTCTGGGCCAAGCCGGCGATCACGGTCATCGGCATCGACACCACACCCATCGCCAGTGCGTCCAACACCTTGATTCCGCGGGCCCGCGCCAAGGTGAGCTTGCGTATCGCACCCGGCGGCGACGCCCGGGAACACCTGGATGCTTTGCGCCGCCACCTCGAAGCTCATGCGCCCTGGGGTGCGCACGTCGCCGTCACCCCCGGCGACGTCGGTCAGCCCTACGCGATCGACGCCACCGGGCCGGTGTATGACGCGGCGCGCGAGGCGTTCCGTCAGGCGTGGGGAGTCGACGCGGTGGACATGGGGATGGGCGGGTCCATCCCGTTCATCGCCGAATTCGCCCGGGCGTTCCCCGACGCCACCATTCTGGTGACCGGTGTGGAGGACCCGGGGACCCAGGCGCACAGCATCGACGAGAGTCTGCATCTCGGCGTGCTGGAGAAGGCGGCGATCACCGAGGCGTTGTTGCTCCAGAAGTTGGGCGGCTAGACCGACAAGTCCCCGCGAAGCTTGGCCACATGTCCGGTGGCCTTGACGTTGTACTGTGCCAACTCGATCTTGCCCCTCTCGTCGACCAGGAAGGTCGAGCGGATCACCCCCTGCACCGTCTTGCCGTACATCTTCTTCTCGCCGAACGTGCCCCAGGCGCTGAGAACCTTGCGGTCGGGATCGGAGAGCAGCGGGAAGGTGAGCTTCTCGGCGTCGCGGAACTTCGCGAGCTTTTCCGGCTTGTCCGGTGAGATGCCGATGACGTCGATGCCCGCTCCGTTGAGCACCTTGAGGTTGTCCCGGAAGTCACAGGCCTGTTTGGTGCATCCGGGCGTCGACGCAGCGGGGTAGAAGTAGACGATCACTTTGCGGCCCTTGAAGTCGGAGAGTTTCACCGTCTTGCCGTCGGCGTCGAGCAGGCTGAAGGCCGGTGCCCGCTCGCCCACTTCCAGTCGCACTGCCTCGCTCATGTGCCGGTTCCTTTCCTCAGATGATCTAGGGTAAATCGGCACGGTGCAGAGGGTGGAAGCGAGGCGGACGTGACGGACCGGGATCCTGAGGTGATCAAGCAGGATATCGCCGAGGCGCGCGACCGCCTCGCCCTGACCGTGGACTCTCTGGCGGAGCGCGCCAATCCGCAGCGTGTGGCCGAGGACCTCAAATCAGCGGTGTTGCGCTTCGTCAAGAAACCCGCCGTCGCCGCCACCCTGGCCGGGTTGGGCGCGGTCACCGTCGTGGTGGTCGTCCGCTCGTTCCGGCGCCGCTAGCCCAGGTACAGTTCGCCGCCGATCGGGTACCCGTCACCCCGCGTGGCGATATGGACGTGGGTGTAGTGATTGGCGTCGGGGGAGCCCAGGTCGGCCATCCGGTGCGCGGGGCCGCCGACGGGCATGTAGGTCTGCTGCCAGATGACATGCACCAGGCCCCACCGGGCCGTGTTGGCCAAGGCGTACGCGACGATCTGATCCCCGAGCTCCTTACCGGCGGGTGTCTGGTAACCCGGGACGATCACGTCGATGGCCAAGCCCTCGGGGTGCCACCTCATCGAGTCCGGCCGGCAGCCACCGATCTCGCGGATCTGCGGGAACCTCGCGCTGATCGCGCGCGCGGCGAGGATGGTCTTGGTCTGCAGTCCGCGCTCGGATCCGACGCCGGGCGCCAGCACGCGCATCGCGGGAGTGTTGGCGTCGATGCTGTTTTTGGTGCCGACGTTGCTCTTGGTGACGACGAAGTGGGATGAAAAGTCGTTGCCGTCGCCCACCGCGACCACCATGTCGGGTTGAAAGTGCGGCTGCGCGGATCCGGCGCTGGCGGTGGCTGCGACGAACACCCCCAAGGGCACGGCCACAGCGGCCGTGATCAACGGAAATACGTATCGACTTTGTCCGGGCATGACATGGGCGTATCGACGCCCGTGCCCAAACTGTTACAAACGGGCTGA
>JBAXCK010000026.1:0-26808 GCA_037141465.1 Mycobacteriaceae bacterium
GTCGAATGGTGAGGGTCGAATGGTGAGGGTCGAATGGTGAGGCGAAACTGATGTCGTCCAACGCATCTCGGGTGCTGCGCGCTGCCGCGGGGCTGCTGACCGCAGCCGTCCTGGCGCTCGGTTTCGCACCGCCGGCGTCGGCCGAGGGCCAGTGGGATCCGACGCTGCCCAAGATCATCAGCGCGGGTGCGCCCGGCGACCCGGTCGCGGTGGCGCAGGCGTCACTGGCATTCACCCAGCAGGCCGCCCAGGCCACCATGGATCTCGGCAAGAGGTTCCTCGCCGGCCTCGGCATCGGCGGCGGGCCGTCGGCGGTGCCGGGCGGGCGGGTCAGTGGCCCGCAGGCCATCGAGTACGTCATCCGCCGGGCGGCATCACAGCAGGGCGTGCCCTACTCCTGGGGCGGCGGGGCGATCAACGGACCCAGTGAAGGAGTCGAACAGGACGCCGGGAAGATCGGCTACGACTGCTCCGGATTCACCCGCTATGCCTTCGCCGGCGTCGGCGTCCAGATTCCCAAGTACTCCGGCGACCAGTACGACGCCGGCCGGCACGTCGCGCCGTCACAGGCCAAACGGGGCGACCTGATCTTCTACGGACCCGAGGGCACCCAGCACGTGACCCTGTATCTGGGCAACGGACAGATGCTGGAGGCATCCTCGGCCGCCGGGCGCGTCACGGTCAGTCCGGTGCGCACCGCGGGCATGACGCCCTACCTGACCCGGATCATCGAGACCTGACCCCCCGGCGAATACCCACGTCGACGGATTTCCGATCGCCTGGGATAGTGGTCTGCGGGCGCCGATAGCCCGTCTTGCCAACCAGCAGCAGTGGAGGAACTCGATGACGTCACCAGGTGGGTCGCCCGCGGGCCCCGCAGGCTATTCCGCCCCGGCAGGCGCCGCCCCGGCGGGATCGTCGGGCGGGCTGGCCAGTGAGGTGCAGACCCTCGAACGGGCGGTTTTCGAGGTCAAGCGGGTGATCGTCGGCCAGGACCTGCTCGTCGAGCGCATCCTGGTCGGACTGCTGGCCAAAGGACACGTGCTGCTCGAAGGCGTCCCGGGTGTGGCCAAGACCCTCGCGGTGGAGACCTTCGCCAAAGTGGTCGGCGGAACCTTCGCCCGCATCCAGTTCACCCCCGACCTGGTCCCCACCGACATCATCGGCACCCGGATCTACCGGGCCGGTCGCGAGGAGTTCGACATCGAACTCGGGCCGGTGGTGTGCAACTTCCTGCTCGCCGACGAGATCAACCGCGCGCCGGCCAAGGTGCAGTCCGCCCTGCTGGAGGTCATGGCCGAGCGCAAGATCTCCATCGGCGGCCAGACGTTCCCGCTGCCCAAGCCGTTCCTGGTGATGGCCACCCAGAACCCGATCGAGAACGAAGGCGTCTATCCGCTGCCCGAGGCGCAGCGCGACCGCTTCCTGTTCAAGATCAATGTCGGGTATCCCTCACCGGAGGAAGAGCGAGAGATCATCTACCGCATGGGCGTCACGCCGCCGGAACCCAAGCAGGTGCTCGAGACCGGCGATCTGTTGCGCCTGCAGGATGTCGCGGCCAACAATTTCGTTCACCATGCGTTGGTCGATTACGTCGTGCGCGTGGTGACGGCGACGCGCATCCCCGAGCAGTTCGGCATGCCGGATGTGAAGACGTGGGTGGCCTTCGGCGCCTCGCCGCGCGCCTCGCTGGGCATCATCGCTGCGGCGCGCGCGCTGGCTCTGGTGCGCGGCCGCGACTATGTGATCCCGCAGGACGTCATCGATGTGATCCCCGATGTGCTGCGGCACCGGCTGGTACTCACCTACGACGCGCTCGCCGACGACATCAAACCGGAGGCGGTCATCGGTCGCATCCTGCAGACGGTGGCGCTGCCCCAGGTGAATGCCGTTCCGCAGCAGGGGCATTCGGTTCCCCCGGTGTCTCCGGCCGCGGCAGGCGCTAACAGTCGGTGAGCGAGTCCCACCCGCCGTCCTTCGAGCGCGGCGAGATCGGTGACGCGAAGCTGTCCGCGGCGCTGCGCACCCTCGAACTGACCGTCAAACGCAGACTCGACGGCGTGCTGCAGGGCAACCACCTCGGCCTGATTCCCGGTCCGGGATCTGAACCCGGTGAGTCGCGGCTCTACCAGCCCGGCGACGACGTCCGCCGCATGGACTGGTCGGTGACCGCCCGCACGACCCACCCGCACGTGCGGCAGATGATCGCCGATCGCGAACTGGAGACCTGGCTCGTGGTCGACATGTCGGCCAGCCTGGACTTCGGGACGACGGGATGCGAGAAGCGGGATCTGGCCGTCGGCGCGGCCGCGGCCATCACCTATCTCAACAGCGGTGGCGGTAACCGGATCGGCGCGCTGATCGCCAACGGTGACACCGTCCTGCGCGTGCCTGCGCGATCCGGCCGCCAGCACGAGCAGACACTGCTGCGTGCGATCGCCACCGCCCCGCGGGCGCCGTTGGGAGTCCGCGGCGATCTGTCCACCGCGATCGACGCGCTGCGCCGGCCTGAACGCCGGCGCGGGATGGCGGTTATCATCAGCGACTTCCTCGGACCCATCAACTGGATGCGTCCACTGCGCGCCATCGCCGCTCGCCACGAGGTGCTGGGAGTGGAGGTGATCGATCCCCGCGACGTCGAGTTGCCCGCCGTCGGAGACGTGATCCTGCAGGACACCGAGTCCGGCGTCACCCGCGAGTTCACCATCGACGAGCAACTGCGGGACGACTTCGCCCGTGCCGCGGCCGCCCACCGGGCCGAGGTCGCCAGAACCCTGCGGCGCTGCGGCGCGCCGCTGATGACCCTGCGCACCGACCGCGACTGGATCGCCGACATCGTCCGCTTCGTCGCCTCGCGGCGACGCGGAGCCATGGCGGGAGTCCAATGATCGGGGCGGGCGCGTGATTCTGCCGCTGCTCGGTCCGATGTCGCTGGGCAACTTCGCTCACCCGTGGTTCCTGCTGTTCCTCGTCGTCGTCGTCGCACTCGTGGTGCTCTACGTGCTGGCCCAGTTCGCCCGCCAGAAGCGCGTCCTGCGGTTCGCCAACATGGAGCTGCTGGAGCGGGTGGCTCCGCAGCGGCCGCAACGGTGGCGGCACCTGCCCGCCGTCCTGCTGATCTCCTCGCTGACCCTGCTGACCATCGCCATGGCCGGGCCGCAGAACGATGTGCGCGTGCCCCGCAACCGCGCGGTGGTGATGCTGGTGATCGACGTCTCCCAATCCATGCGCGCGACCGACATCGAGCCCAGTCGGCTCGTCGCCGCGCAGGAGGCCGCGAAACAGTTCGCCGATCAGTTGACCTCCGGCATCAACCTCGGCCTCATCGCCTACGCCGGCACCGCCACCGTGTTGGTCTCCCCGACCACCAACCGGGACGCCACCAAGGCCGCGCTCGACAAGCTCCAACTCGCCGACCGCACTGCGACCGGTGAGGCCATCTTCACCGCCCTGCAGGCGATCGCCACCGTCGGAGCGGTGCTCGGCGGGGGTGACGAACCTCCGCCGGCGCGGATCGTGCTGATGTCGGACGGCAAGGAGACCGTGCCGTCCAATCCGGACAACCCGAAGGGCGCCTACACCGCGGCGCGCACGGCCAAGGATCAGGGCGTACCCATCTCCACGGTCTCCTTCGGAACGCCCTACGGCTACGTCGACATCAACGATCAGCGTCAGCCGGTGCCCGTCGACGAAGAGACGCTGACCAAGATCGCCGAGCTCTCCGACGGAAATCACTACAGTGCTTCCAACCTTGAGCAGCTCAAAGAGGTCTTCACCTCCCTGCAGGATCAGATCGGCTACGAGACCATCAAGGGCGATGCGAGTGTCGGGTGGCTGCGTCTGGGTTCGTTCCTGCTCGCACTCGCGGCATTGGCCGCGTTGTTCATCAACCGTCGTCTCCCGGGTTAAACCACCACGGCGGGTTGATGTCGGCGCCGCTGATGCCAGGCACTAAGTTGTCGGGCATGAGCGACACCGCCGCCGCCTCCGGCAAGCCGCCCTTCGTCTCCCGTTCCGTCCTGGTCACCGGCGGAAATCGCGGCATCGGACTCGCCATCGCCCGTCGGCTCGCCGACGACGGGCACAAGGTCGCGGTCACCCACCGCGGGTCCGGGGCTCCCGAGGGACTCTTCGGCGTCGAATGTGACATCAGCGATACCGCGGCCGTCGACCGCGCGTTCACAGCGGTCGAGGAGCATCAGGGTCCGGTCGAGGTGCTGGTGTCCAATGCCGGGATCACCGCGGACGCGTTCATGATCAGGATGACTGAGGAACGGTTCCAGAAGGTCATCGACACCAACCTCACCGGTGCGTTCCGGGTCGCGCAGCGTGCGGCGCGCAGCATGCAGAAGAACCGGTACGGCCGGATGATCTTCGTCGGCTCGGTCTCGGGCATGTGGGGCATCGGCAACCAGTCCAACTACGCCGCATCCAAAGCCGGTCTGATCGGCATGGCCCGCTCGATCTCGCGCGAGATGTCGAAGGCCGGCGTGACCGCCAACGTGGTGGCACCGGGACTGATCGACACCGACATGACCCGCGAGATGGACGAGCGCGTGCGAGAGGGCGCACTGGAATTCATCCCCGCAAAGCGGATCGGCACCGCAGAGGACGTCGCCGGCGCGGTGAGTTTTCTGGCGTCCGAAGACGCGGGTTACATCGCCGGAGCGGTGATCCCGGTCGACGGCGGCATGGGCATGGGCCACTAGACCGGCCCCCTAGAAAGGACTCCTATGACAGGTATTCTCGAAGGCAAACGCGTGCTGGTCACCGGTATCATCACCGACTCGTCGATCGCCTTCCACATCGCCCGGGTCGCGCAGGAGGCCGGTGCGCAGATCGTCTGCACCGGGTTCGACCGGATGAAGCTCATCGCCCGCATCATCGACCGGCTTCCCGCGCCCGCGCCCCTGCTGGAACTCGACGTGCAGAACCCCGAGCATCTCGACTCGCTGGCCGACCGCGTCACCGAGGTGATCGGTGCGGGTAACAGACTCGACGGAGTGGTGCACTCGATCGGCTACATGCCGCCCAGCGGAATGGGGATCAACCCCTTCTTCGACGCCCCGTACGAGGACGTCGCCAAAGGCATCCACATCTCGGCGTTCTCCTACGCGTCGCTGGCCAAAGCCGTGCTCCCGGTCATGAACCCGGGCGGTGGCATCGTCGGGATGGATTTCGACCCGACCCGCGCCATGCCGGCATACAACTGGATGACCGTGGCCAAGAGCGCGCTGGAATCGGTCAACCGCTTCGTCGCCCGGGAGGCCGGCAAGGTCGGCGTTCGCTCGAATCTCGTTGCGGCCGGTCCGATCCGGACCTTGGCGATGAGTGCGATCATGGGCGGCGCCCTTGGTGATCAGTTCAAGGACGAGATGGCGATGCTGGAGCAGGGGTGGGATCAACGCGCCCCGCTCGGCTGGGATATGCGCGATCCCACTGCCGTCGCCAGGACCGTATGCGCTCTGGTCTCGGACTGGCTTCCGGCGACCACGGGCACGGTGATCTACGCCGACGGTGGCGCTAGCACCCAGTTGCTGTAGATGACGGAGAAATTCGACGCCCTGTTGCTGCTGTCCTTCGGCGGCCCCGAGGGTCCTGAGCAGGTGATGCCGTTCCTGGAGAATGTCACCCGTGGGCGGGGAATCCCACGGGAGCGGTTGGAGTCGGTCGCCGAGCACTATCTGCATTTCGGCGGCGTCTCGCCGATCAACGCCATCAACCGCGCCCTGATCGAGACCATCGAGAGCGAACTCGCCGCACGTGGTGAGGATCTTCCAGTTTACTTCGGCAACCGCAACTGGTACCCGTTCGTCGAGGACACCGTCGCGCAGATGAAGTCCGATGGAATCCGGCGGGCGGCGGTGTTCACCACGTCGGCGTGGGGCGGCTATTCCGGCTGCACCCAGTATCAGGAGGACATCGTGCGCGCCCGCGGCGCCAACGGCGAGGACGCTCCAGAACTGGTCAAGTTGCGGCAGTATTTCGACCACCCACTGCTGGTCGAGATGTTCGGTGACGCGATCGCCGAGGCGGCGGCGCAGTTGCCCGACGATGTGCGACCCGGGGCACGTCTGGTCTTCACCGCGCACTCGATCCCCATGCGTGCCGTCGATCGCTGCGGGCCGGGCCTGTACCCGCGGCAGGTGCGCTACGCCTCGGAGTTGATCGCATCGGCAGCCGGGTACGCCGACTACGACGTCGTGTGGCAGTCGAGGTCCGGGCCGCCGCAGGTTCCGTGGCTGGAACCCGATGTGGGTGATCACCTTTCGGCTCTGGCCGAGTCGGGGACCGCGGCTGTCATCGTGTGCCCGGTCGGATTCGTCGCCGACCACATCGAGGTGATCTGGGATCTCGACAGTGAGCTGGCCGAGCAGGCCCAGGACCTGGGGGTTGCGCTGGCGCGTGCTGGCACGCCCAACGCCCAGCCCCGTTACGCGCGACTCGCACTCGATCTGCTCGACGAGGTGCGACAGGGGCGTGCGCCGTCGCGAGTCACCGGCCCCGAACCGGTGCCGGGCCGCGGGGCCAGCGTGAACGGCCGGTTCTGCGCCGACGAGTGTGTGGCGAGCGCGCAGGCAAGCGTCAGGGCATAGTTCTGCGACGGTTTGCCGTTAGCGGCCGCCGCGATAGAATTCGCCGGTGCGCGATGCGCTGAGCGACTGTTGGGCCCGAGGGGCGTTGTTCGCACTGGGTCTAGGTTCAGCGATCGCGCTGAGCTGCCCTCTGGCATCGGCCAGTCCAGGTGTGCAACTCGAGGGACCGGCCGCAGACGGCGCGGAATCCTCGGCCAAGCCGGTCGCGTCAGCTCGAAGAGAACTCAAGCAGCGCTCGGCCCAACGGGCGGCGAGCCGGCCACTGGCAAGCGATGTCTCTCTACGGCGGCAGCCCGCCGTCGCAACGCCCGCTGCGGCGACGAGCCGGTCGGCTGCCGCGGCTGCGACTGATTCGAAGACATCAGATCGAGTCACTGCCGCCGCGTCGACCGCCGCCGTCTCGGTCGGACCGTTGCGGGCGCTGCTGTTCAACCAGACCCCGATGTCGAGTCCGGTGATGACGGGCCAAAGCCCGACCGGTGTGGTCATCGGCGAGTTGAATGCCGTCGACGCGGACAGTGCCACGCTGAGCTACACCGTCGTCGATCCACCCGAGCACGGCAACGTATCGGTCGACAGCACGGGCCGCTACACCTACACCCCGGACCAGGCAATGGCTGCCGCGGGATACACCGACCGATTCACCGTCACCGTCAGCGACGCCGGTAGCGGATTCCACCTGCACGGACTTACAGGGCTGCTCAGCATGTTGACCTTCGGACTCCTCGGTGACCCGGGGCACACGCGAACCACGACCGTGGCGGTGATCGTGGCTCCCCTTAGTCCCTCTCCGTATCCACCCTCGGTGGAACGGCAGATCTATGCGACACAGACCGATAGCAACATCACCGCGGCGCCCGGAGCGGGCGAGGCGCCCCATGTGGTGATCAACCCGTCGCCGTCGGTGACACCGCAGGGCCAGTTGGTGGTCTTCCTTCCTGGAACGCAGGGCAGGCCGACCCAGTACACCTATATCTTGCGCACGGCAGCCGGGCTGGGCTTCTTTGCCGTCGGCTTGAACTACCCCAACCAGACGGCCATGGGATCGCTCTGTCGCTACAGCGCCGACTCGAACTGCTACTGGACTGCACGCAACGAAGTCCTCTGGGGTGACTTCACCCCGGTAACCGGACAAGCCGACGTGACAGAAGCCGATTCGATCGTCAATCGGCTTAACAAGCTGCTGGTCTGGATGAATGCCAACTATCCCGCGGAAGGATGGGGGCAGTTCCTCCTCAATGACAACACCGTCGACTGGAGCAAGATCGTCGTCGCGGGTCACTCGCAGGGAGGCGGCTACGCCGGTGTTCTTACCAAAGAGGTCCTGCTGAGCCGCGCCGTTTACTTCTCGTCCCCCGATGACTGGAACGAACTCACGAACCAGCCGGCTAACTGGACTTCGAAACCCAATGTGACTCCGGCGGACAGGCAATATGGATTCGGCTCGGCCGCCGACAGCCTGGTACCGAATGATCATGCGTTCGCGCACTGGGACAGTCTGGGTCTCTACCGGCCCGCCGCTGGACCGGTCCTGGTTGACGGCGCCAATGCGCCGTTCTCCGGATCCCACCAGCTCTACACGTCGCTTCCGTACAACCCTGCCAGCACCGCTCCTACGACAGGTCTGAAGAATCACGGAATCACCGTCAACGACACCTCGACGCCGGTGGATGCCGGGGGCAGGCCGCTATTCGCCGTCAACGGCGTCTGGCCCTACCTTCTTTAGCGGACCGGAACAGGGCGTCGCTAAAAGCCCGCATCAACGCCAGGCCGAGTGAAGGATCGCGTTGACGGCTGACCCGCGCGCGGTGCGCACCACCGAGGCCAGCGGCCGGATCGCGCCGTCGGCGATCAGCGCCTCTGATGAACTCTGCGTTCCGATCGGCGTGAGCCCGCTGCTGACGGTGATGATCGCGTCGACGTGTGCGGCCGTCGACAACACCCGCAACGCCCGGTCGGGCGCGTGATCCGGAGCGCGATGGTGCCCGTTCGCCTCCAGCACCTCCTCCACCAGCGCCCGCGGGTTCACCTCGCCGGCGATGAGTTCCAGGCTGCCCAGCGCGTCGGCGGCCGATCGGACCGCCGTCCGAAGTGCGTACTCGGCCTCGCCCAGATCGGGATGGTCGACCGGCGACGGTTGCGGCACCGAGTACACCGACCAGGACAGCGAGTACGGCTGGGCGCTGTCCTCGTCGCCTTCTTCGACCTCGAAATCGGGCACCACCCCGACCGCGTCGCCGTCGGGGCTGCTGATCAGCACCGCCTCGCCGACGGCCAGTGCGTCGGTGGCGAACTGGGTGCCCGGCATCAGACCCCGCACGTCGCCGGGGACCGGAATCGCCACGCTGATCGCCGGCCTGGCCCAGTCGTCCTGCCCTCTTCGGCCGACGGCGGTCCGGACCGTCTGAAGCAGCGACATCGCGCCGCCGTCATCGAGATCCGGCCAGGACAGTCCCGTCCGGCCGGCGGCCACCGCGTCGTAGGCGGTGACCGAATGACGTGGGGCCCAGGCCATGAGCGCGTCGAGAACATCGTCGGGTGCGGCCTGGCCGGACAGCCAGGCGTTGGCCCACACCGACAGCGAGACGCTCGGGCACCACATGAGCGCCGAGTGTAATTGCCTACCCGCTCGCCGAGCCGCTGGGCGAACCGGCGGTTCTGCGTATCGTGAAGCCATGACTGCGGCGTTGGTATGGCTGGTGTGCGCGGTTGCGCTGGCCGGAGCCGAGGCGCTGACGGGCGATTTGTCCCTGTTGATGCTCAGCGGCGGCGCGCTGGCGGCGGCGGGCTCGAGTGCCCTGGGGCTGCCGCTGTGGGCCGACGGGGCGGCCTTCCTGGTGGTGTCGGTATTGCTTCTGGTCCTGGTGCGTCCGGCGTTGCGCCGCCGGTTGAACCACGACCGCGGCCTTCCCGAACCGGCCCGGGCACTGGAGGGCAAGTCCGCCGTGGTGCTGGAACCCGTCAGCGCCGACGGCGGCCAGGTCAAGTTGGACGGTGAGGTGTGGACCGCGCGTCCGTTCAACGCCGCAGACGCCTATGAGCCCGGAGACCGGGTGACCGTCATGCGCATCGATGGCGCCACCGCTGTGGTCTGGAAGAACGACTAGCGAAGAGCCGAGGAGCTAAACATGGACGGTGCTGTTACAGGTCTGGTGATACTGGCGATTCTGGTGACCTTCGCGGTCATCGTCGTCGCGAAGTCGGTCGCCCTCATCCCTCAGGCGGAGGCGGCCGTCATCGAACGCCTCGGCCGGTACTCCAAGACGGTGTCGGGTCAGCTGACATTGCTGATCCCGTTCATCGACCGCATCCGCGCGCGGGTCGACCTTCGCGAACGGGTGGTCTCTTTCCCTCCGCAGCCGGTGATCACCGAGGACAACCTCACGGTCAACATCGACACGGTGGTGTATTTCCAGGTCACCAATCCTCAGGCGGCGGTATATCAAATCAACAACTACATCGTCGGTGTCGAGCAGTTGACCACCACCACCCTGCGCAACGTCGTCGGTGGGATGACGCTGGAGCAGACGCTGACCAGCCGCGACAAGATCAACGCCCAGTTGCGCGGCGTTCTGGACGAGGCGACCGGGAGATGGGGACTGCGCGTGGCCCGGGTGGAGTTGCGCAGCATCGACCCGCCGCCGTCCATCCAGGACTCGATGGAGAAACAGATGCGCGCCGACCGGGAGAAGCGGGCGATGATTCTCACCGCCGAGGGCACCCGGCAGGCCCAGATCCTGGCGGCCGAAGGCGGCAAGCAGGCCGCGATCCTCGCCGCCGAAGGCGAACGGCAATCACGGATTCTGCGCGCCGAGGGTGAACGGGCCGCCCAGTACCTGCAGGCGCAGGGCCAGGCCAAGGCCATCGAGAAGACCTTCGCGGCGATCAAGGCCGCGCGGCCGACGCCGGAGCTGCTCGCCTATCAGTACCTGCAGACGCTGCCGGCGATGGCGGCCGGCGAGGCGAACAAGGTCTGGATGATTCCCAACGACTTCGGTACGGCGTTGCAGGGATTCGCCAAACTGCTCGGAGCGCCCGGGCCCGACGGTGTATTCCGGTTCGAGCCCTCACCGGTCGAGGGCGATCCACCCAAGCCCGAGGACGACTCCGCAGAGGTGGCCGAGTGGTTCGCCACCCAGACCGACCCCGCCATCGCCCAGGCGGTGGCCAACGCGGCGGCCGAAGCGCGCACCCCGATATCGCCGGCCGCAATCCCCTCAGCCCCCGACACCACCGGTGCCATCGGCGGGGTGTCGCAGTCCGCGGAACTCGTACACGAGCCCGGCGATGCCGAGCGCGGCGGTGCACACTGAGACCACTCCCAGCAGCGGACTGACGGTTCCCGTCAAGGCGTCTCCGAGAACCACCACCGCGGCGGTCCCGGGCAGCACGCCGACGAAGGTGGCCGCCATATACGGCCACACCCGAACCGCCGAGGCGCCGGCGGCGTAGTTCAACACCGAGAACGGCACCGCGGGGATCAACCGCAGCGACAGCACGGCCGGCCAGCCGCGGGCCTGCAACCGTTCGTCGAGTGAGTCCAGCACCGGGTGCTCGATGAGCGTGTTCAGCCGCCACCCTGCCGACCGGATGAGCAGCAGCGCGACTACGGCACTGGCGGTACTCGCCGCGACCGCGATGACGATTCCCAGCAGCGGGCCGAACAGAAGACCGGATGCCAGTGTGAAGGCGGTGCGCGGAAACGGGAACACCGTCGCGACGGTGTGGGTGGCAAGAAAGGCGAGCGGGAACCAGGGCCCCAGCGAGGTCGCCCAGTCCCGCAACTGCACCGCGGTCGGCAACGGAACGAACAACGCCACTGCCACCAGCCCCAGAGCCGCCGCAGCGGTGATCGCGATGCGGGTCGGGCTCGCCTGACGAACGGTGCTGACCATGGCCGACGCCACTGAACGCAGGGTGTCGAGCATGATTTCCCACCCTACGGTGCGGCGCTACGCCGTGGCGATGCGACGCACGCGATCATCTAGCCTGGGACTGGTTGTCGAAAGCGAGGAGTTGCCGGTGTCGGACCAGCTGCAGGAGAGCCGCGCCCGTTGGCGCGGCGCCGTCGCCGCGGTGCTCGCCAAGGGTTCGCCCGCTGTGACCGCCGAGGAACCCGAGCGGCTGCTGGACACTGCGACCTACGAGGGTTTCGACATCCGCCCGCTCTACACCGCACTCGACGCGCTGCCCGAGGCGCCGCTTCCCGGTCAGTGGCCGTTCCTGCGCGGCGGCGACGCCCACCGGGATGTGCTGGCCGGCTGGAAGGTGGCCGAGGAGTTCCCCGCTCGCGGATCCAACGCAGGGGTGGTGGAGGCCTTGGTGGAGGCCGTGGTGGAGGCCAACGCGTCGATACTCGGTGCCCTCGTCGACGGTGTCAGCGCGCTGGTGGTGCGGGTCGGCCCCGGCGGTGTCGCCCCGGCGGAGCTGGACCGGTTGCTGGAGGGTGTCTACCTGGAACTCGCGCCGGTCATCCTCGACTCCGGGGCGCACTTCCGCGCCGCGGCGACGGCGATGACGGCCCTGGTTGCCGGCGCCGACGACGCGAAACGCGCGATGATGTCGATCGACCTCGGCGCCGATCCGCTCACCGCGGGACTCAGTCGCCGCCCGGCGCCGACGCTGGATGAGGTCGTCGCCGTCGCGATCGAGTTGGGCGGCAAGCCCGGTGTGCGGTCGATCACCGTCGACGGCCCCGCCTTCCACGACCTCGGCGCCAATGCGGGCTGGGAACTCGCCGGCGTCCTGGGTGCGGCGACCGAATATCTGCGCCTGCTCACTGCGGCGGGACTCAGCGCCGGCGACGCCCTGCGTCAGATCAGTGTGCGACTCGCCGCCGACGACGATCAGTTCATGACGATCGCGAAGATGCGTGCACTTCGACTGGTCTGGGCCAGGGTGGCCGAGGTGCTGGGCGCAGCAGACAGCGGTGCCCTGCGGGTGCACGCGGTGACATCCGCGGCGATGATGACCACCCGCGACCCATGGGTCAACATGTTGCGGACCACCCTCGCCGCGTTCGGCGCCGGGGTCGGGGGAGCCGATACGGTTCGCGTTCTCGAGTTCGACGCAGCCATCGCCGGCGGCTACCCCGGAGTCACGCCCGGCTTCTCCCGCCGGATCGCGCGCAACACCCAGTTGCTCCTCCTCGAGGAGTCGAACATCGGCCGGGTGCTCGACCCTGCAGGCGGGTCGTGGTATCTCGAAGATCTCACCCGCAGTCTCGCCGCCCAGGCGTGGTCGCGCTTTCAGGACGTCGAGGCGCGTGGCGGATTCGGCGCCTGCGTCGACTACGTCGTCGCAGAGATCGAACGGGTGCGCACCAGGCGCGCCGATGACACCGCGCACCGGCGCGCAGCGATCACCGGCGTCAACGAATTCCCGAACCTCGCCGAACCACCCGTACAGGCGGCGCCGTCGCCGACGGTGCACCGCTATGCCGCGGAGTTCGAAGCGCTGCGGTCTCGATCCGACTCCTTTCTCGAGCACACCGGCGAACGCCCCCGGGTGCTTCTGCTGCCGCTGGGCCCGCTGGCGGAGAACAACGTCCGTTCGGCGTTCACGACCAACATGCTCGCCGCCGGCGGTATCGACACCGTCAACCCGGGAACCGTCACACCCGGAACCGTCGCCGATGCGGTGTCGCAGAGCGGGCACACCGTCGCAGTGATCTGCGGTAGCGATGCCCGCTACGGCGCCGAAGCCGCCGGCATCGTTGCGGCGGCCCGCGCAGCGGGTATCGACCACATCCTGCTCGCCGGACCGCAGAAGGCGATCGCCGACGTTGCAACAGATCAGCGCCCCGACGGGCATCTGACGGCGAAGATCAACGCGGTCGAGACTCTGTCGGCTCTGCTGACCCGATTGGGGGCCTGACGTCGTGACCGCGAGCACCGCCCGAACCGTACCGAGTTTCGCCGACGTCGCACTGTTCGATCCGTCGCCGGTCTCTTCGGCGTCGAAGGCGCCGACAATCGGTGACGCCGAGGACCTGGTCGCCGCCGCGGCGTCAGCGCACGGATACGCGGCTGAGCAACTGAACTGGGCCACCCCGGAGGGCATCGTCGTCAAACCGCTCTACGTCGGTGCCGATCGCGCTGCGGTGGCCGCCGAGGGGTACCCGGTCGACAGCTTCCCGGGTGAGCCGCCCTTCATCCGTGGCCCGTATCCGACCATGTACGTCAACCAGCCCTGGACGATTCGGCAGTACGCGGGGTTTTCCACGGCGGCGGATTCCAACGCCTTCTACCGCCGCAACCTCGCCGCCGGCCAGAAGGGCCTCTCGGTGGCGTTCGACCTGGCCACCCACCGCGGTTATGACTCCGACCACCCCCGGGTCGCCGGCGACGTCGGCATGGCCGGAGTGGCGATCGACTCGATTCTCGACATGCGGCAACTCTTCGACGGCATCGACCTCGGTGGGGTCTCGGTGTCGATGACGATGAACGGTGCGGTGCTGCCGATCCTCGCGCTCTACGTGGTGGCGGCCGAGGAGCAGGGTGTGCCGCCGGAGAAACTCGCCGGCACCATCCAGAACGACATCCTCAAAGAGTTCATGGTGCGGAACACCTATATCTATCCGCCGAAGCCATCGATGCGGATCATCTCCGACATCTTCGCCTACACCAGCGTCAAGATGCCGAAGTTCAACTCGATCTCCATCTCCGGCTATCACATCCAGGAGGCCGGTGCCACGGCCGACCTGGAACTGGCTTACACCCTCGCTGACGGGGTCGACTACATCAAGGCCGGCCTGGACGCGGGCCTGGACATTGACACGTTCGCGCCCCGGCTCTCCTTCTTCTGGGGCATCGGGATGAACTTCTTCATGGAGGTGGCCAAACTGCGGGCCGGGCGTCTGCTGTGGAGCGAACTCGTCGCCGGATTCGGAGCGACGAGCCCCAAATCGCTGTCGCTGCGAACCCATTCGCAGACCTCGGGCTGGTCCTTGACGGCGCAGGATCCGTTCAACAACGTCGCCCGCACCTGTATCGAGGCGATGGCCGCGACCCAGGGCCACACCCAGTCGCTGCACACCAACGCCCTCGATGAGGCGCTGGCGTTGCCCACCGACTTCTCCGCTCGCATCGCGCGCAACACCCAGCTGCTCTTGCAGCAGGAGTCCGGCACCACTCGGCCCATCGATCCGTGGGGTGGCTCCTACTACGTGGAGTGGCTCACCCACCGGCTCGCACAGCGGGCGCGCACGCACATCGCGGAGGTCGCCGAGCGTGGGGGAATGGCCCAGGCCATCAGTGACGGCATCCCGAAGCTGCGCATCGAGGAGGCCGCCGCCCGCACCCAGGCCCGCATCGACTCCGGTCAGCAGCCGGTGATCGGAGTGAACAAGTACCAGACTGACGAGAACCCCGACATCGACGTTCTCAAGGTGGAGAACAGCCGGGTGCGCGCGGAGCAACTCGCGAAGCTGGCGTCGCTGCGGGCCGAACGCGACGAGGTGGCGGTGCAGGCGGCGCTGGCCGAACTGACGCGTGCGGCCGCCGCCCCGGGTCGCGCCGGAGATGGCGGCCTGGGTGACAATCTGATGGCATTGGCCATCAACGCCGCGCGGGTCAAGGCCACCGTCGGTGAGATCTCCGATGCGCTGGAGAAGGTCTATGGCCGCCACCAGGCCGAGATCCGCACCATCTCCGGGGTGTACCGCGACGAAGCCAACGCAGGAGGCAGCATTACCGGACTCTCCGAAGCCTCCCGTCTGGTCGCGAAGTTCGCCGATGCCGACGGGCGCAGGCCGCGAATCCTGGTCGCCAAGATGGGTCAGGACGGGCACGACCGCGGGCAGAAAGTCATCGCGACGGCGTTCGCCGACATCGGGTTCGACGTCGACGTCGGTTCGCTGTTCTCCACGCCGGAGGAGGTGGCCCGGCAGGCCGCTGACAACGATGTCCACGTCGTCGGGGTGTCCTCGCTCGCCGCCGGACATCTCACTCTGGTGCCGGCACTGCGCGATGCGCTCGCCGCGGTGGGCAGGCCGGACATCATGATCGTCGTCGGCGGTGTCATACCGCCGGGAGACTTCGAGGAGCTGTACGCCGCCGGAGCCACCGCGATCTATCCGCCCGGGACGGTGATCGCCGACGCCGCCGTCAGTCTGCTCGACAAACTGGCTGACCGGCTCGGCTACGACCTGAGTTGAGCAGGAACCCCCGACCGATGAGCCGTGCGCCGAAGTCCGTCTCAGCGCTCGCCGATGCGGTGCGCCGGGGGGATCGCACCGCGCTGCCCCGCGCCATCACGCTGATCGAGTCGACCCGCGCCGATCATCGTGCGCAGGCCCAGCAACTGCTACTCGAACTCATGCCGAAGGCCGGCAGCGCGATGCACGTGGGCATCACCGGCGTGCCGGGGGTGGGGAAGTCCACCACCATCGAGGAGCTCGGCATGTACCTCATCGAGTCGGGACATCGGGTGGCAGTGCTGGCGGTCGACCCGTCCTCGACGCGCACCGGCGGGTCGATCCTGGGTGACAAGACGCGGATGGCGCGTCTGGCCGTGCACCCGGAGGCCTACATCCGCCCTTCTCCCACCTCCGGCACGCTCGGCGGGGTCACCAAGGCGACCCGCGAGACGATCGTGCTGCTGGAAGCGGCCGGATTCGACATCATCCTCGTCGAGACCGTCGGAGTGGGACAGTCCGAGGTGGCCGTCGCCAACATGGTCGACACCTTCGTGTTCCTCACCCTCGCGCGTACCGGCGATCAGCTCCAGGGCATCAAGAAAGGTGTCCTGGAACTGGCCGACATCGTCGTGGTCAACAAGGCCGACGGCGCGCACGCCACCGAGGCCAAAGCCGCTGCACGCGAGTTGTCCGCGGCGATTCGCCTGATCTATCCGCGGGAGACCCTCTGGCGCCCGCCCGTTCTCACCATGAGCGCCATCGAAGGCACCGGCCTGACCGAATTGTGGGACACCGTGCTGTCCCACCGCGACGTGCTCATGAAGGCCGGGGAGTTCGATGCCCGCCGCCGGGCGCAGCAGGTCGACTGGACCTGGTCGATGGTCAAAGACGAAGTGCTCGATCGGGTACTGCGGCACCCTGCCGTGCGCAAGATCCGATCCGAGGTGGAGCGACAGGTCCGCGACGGTGAGTTGACCCCGGCACTCGCCGCACAACGCATCCTGGAAATCGCAGACGGCGAAACCTAACGGATCGGCAACAATTTCCATCCACCGCGCGTCGGGCTTGTACATTCGCAGATGTGACGCAGGCGACTGCTGTTAGCCATTCGCTGGCCCTGCCCAACGGTGTGCACGGTGCCGCTGATGGGAGTTTCGCCCTTGCCGTGCAGGCATTCGCAGCGATGTTCCCGCATCGGCGCTTGGGTGGGGAGCGCTTCGGAGGCGGTGCTCTGGCGGTGTACCTCGACGGTCAACCCGTCGTCGACGTCTGGACCGGCTACCGCGATCGGCGCGGGCGATTGCCGTGGCAGGCCGATACCGCGCCGATGGTGTTCTCCGCCACCAAGGGCGTTGCCTCGACCGTCATCCACCGACTGGCCGACGAGGGCCTGATCGACTACGACGTCCCCGTGGCCGAGTACTGGAAAGAGTTCGGCGCCAACGGAAAAGGCGACATCACCGTCCGTGACGTGATGCGGCACCGGGCGGGCTTGTCACACCTGCGCGGGGTTCGCAAACGCGAACTACTCGACCACCGCCACATGGAGGAGCGCATCGCCGCGGCTCAAGTCGGCAGGCATTTCGGCAAGTCGGCCTACCACGCGCTGACCTACGGCTGGCTGCTCTCCGGTCTGGCCAGATCGGTGACCGGGAAGGGGATGGGGGAGCTTTTCCGCACTCAGGTGGCCGGACCGCTGAACACCGACGGCATCCATCTCGGTCGGCCGCCGGCCGGCGCCCCGACGCACATCGCCCGGATCATCGGGCCTCAGCTGAACGTCCCCAACCCGGTCTTCAACGCGGTCGCGCCCGCGTTCGCGGCGATCGAGCTGTCCGCCGGGTTCGGCTCGATGTACTTCCCCGGCATGCGCTCGGTGGTCCAGCGCGATATTCCGCTGCTGGACACCGAGTTGCCGTCAGCCAACGGCGTCGTCACCGCCCGCGCTCTGGCGCGGATGTATGGCGCCCTGGCCAACGACGGAGTGATCGACGGGTGCCGGTACCTCTCCAGCGAGCGGGTCGGGATGCTCACCGGCCGCCGCGATCTGCGGCCCGACCGCAACCTGATCGTGCCGTTGGCTTTCCACCTGGGCTATCACGGACTCTCCGTTCCGGGCGTCCTGCCGGGCTTCGGCCATGTGGGGCTCGGTGGCTGCTTCGGCTGGGCCATCCCGGAGGCGGGTCTGTCGTTCGCCCTGGTGCACAACCGGCTGCTCACGCCGATGCTGGTATCCGATCAGACGGGCTTCGTCGGGACCGCCGCTCTGGTGCGACTCGGTGCCGCGCAGGCACGCAAACGCGGCTTCACCGCGATCGCCGAGGCCGGATCGCCCTACCGTCTGCAATCGGCCGACGCCGAAGCCGGCTGAACTCCGCTACCTCCTGCCCAAGCCCCGGGCGGCGCCTCAAACGGCCCGTGAGCAGCGGGGGTATCCGGCACATGGTCGGGTCGACTCACGCCTCCCAGCAGCGCTAGCAAACATCATGAGCCCCGCAGTGATCCAATCGTAATTTGTCAATCACGTTCATCTGAGGCCCGGTTTAGGCATCCTGGGTAAGTAATTTATAGCCAGTTATTTGGTAACTGAGACGGGGAGTGCTATCCGTTTTGCCGAACTGGAATAAGACGCGGTGTGGCCGCTGACTTGTATCGAACAGGACTGAATGCACTCAGCCGATAAAGCAACCCGGATGAATGAGGTTCATAGTCTCTCAGCCTGCTCTCAGCATAGTTGCCATGAACCTGTGAGAAAATTCAAACTGCCCGTTTGGGGCGGCGAATGACGGTAAGGATTCGTTGCGGGCCCTCTCAGGAATAGTGGCGAATATGAGCCTGGGCGCGGCCGCTGGGGGACGAAGAATTGGCTCCGATAAAAGGCGAATCGACCGCTATGGCTGGGCAGTGGAATTTCAATTGTCGAATTAATGGAAAACAATTTGCCAGAGCCGCGGAATATCATTTCCGGTGATGAATTGGATCGGAACGGTGGATCGGGCATCTGGCAACCCTTCGTTACCGACCGCTGGCGTCGTCTGCGCGTGCATGTAAACCATCCTTGAACATGGGCGATATGTGACTCGGACGCCGGTCGATCTGCCAGGAGAAGATCTGTGGGCAAACCAAATCCGAAGCGCAAAGTGCAATCCGGTGTTCCTGGGAAAGAATGGCGTTTCACGTTTTCTCACTGCGACAAGAAGTTCTTGTTTTCTGCCCGGTTTCCGTTACGCTGGCGGAAGTCCTGGCAACGTCGAGTTGACGTAGAACGCAACGGAGCGCTCCACCATCGCCAAACTCGCTGCTAGCCCGGCCGAGAAACATCTCGCCATGCAGTTGACGAAGAACGGGGTGTGAACACCGTGGCAAGTTCCCTGACGCCGATCGCAGTGGTCGGCATGGCATGCCGGCTCCCGGGTGGTATCGACTCTCCGCACAGGCTCTGGGAAGCGCTGCTGCGGGGCGAGGATCTGGTCACCGAGGTGCCCGCCGACCGGTGGGACGCCGAGGAGCTCTACGACCCCGAGAAAGGTGTGCCGGGCCGCTCGATCTCGAAGTGGGGCGCATTCCTGCAGGACGTCACCGGCTTCGACCCCGATTTCTTCGGCATCAACGAGCGCGAGGCCACCGCGATGGACCCGCAGCACCGGGTGCTGCTGGAGACCGCCTGGGAAGCCGTCGAGCACGCCGGTTTGACCCCGTCGTCGCTCGCCGGATCCGCCACCGGCGTGTTCATCGGCATGTCGCACGACGACTACGCGATGGTCACCAGCGATGCCGGGGCCTTCGATCAGGCCTATGCGTTCACCGGCAACCCGTTCAGCATGGCGTCGGGACGTATCTCACACTCGCTCGGTCTGCACGGCCCGTCACTGACCACCGACACCGCCTGCTCCTCGAGCCTTGTGGCCGTCCACCAGGCGTGTCGCAGCCTGCATGAGGGTGAGAGCGACATGGCGCTGGCCGGCGGCGTGATGTTGATGCTCGATCAACGCCTCTACGCCTCGGCCTCCGGGCAGGGCATGCTCTCACCGACCGGCCGCTGCCACTCCTTCGACGTCGAGGCCGACGGGTTCGTCCGTGCCGAGGGCTGCGGCGTCGTCATGCTCAAGCGCCTCGAGGACGCGCAGCGCGACGGCGACCGTGTGCTCGCCGTGATCCGGGGGACCGCGTCCAATCAGGACGGCCGCACCGAGAACATCCTCACCCCGTCGGAGAGCGCCCAGGTCGCCGTCTTCCGCTCGGCGCTCGCGGTCGCCGGGGTCGATCCCGGCACCGTCGGCATGGTCGAGGCGCACGGCACCGGCACCCCGGTCGGCGACACGATCGAATACAGCAGCGTCTCCACCGTCTACGGCAAGTCCGGGCCCTGCGCACTGACGTCGGTCAAGAGCAACTTCGGTCACGCCGAGTCCGCAGCGGGTGTGCTCGGTCTGATGAAGGCCGTGCTGGCCGTCCATCACGGCGTTGTTCCGCAGAACCTCCACTTCAATCGACTGCCCGACCATCTGGTGAAGATCCAGACCGGGATGTTCGTGCCGCAGGAGAACACGCCGTGGCCCGTCGACGGCGTTCGCCGCGCAGCGGTCTCGTCCTACGGCATGTCGGGCACCAATGTGCACGCCGTCCTCGAGCAGCCGCCTGCCGTGGCGGTTACCGACGCGGCCGCTGACTTCCGCGGCGAACTCGCCTTCCCGATCTCCTCGACGTCCGCCGAACAGCTGCGCCACACCGCCGGCCGCCTAGCCGACTGGGTCGAGGGCACCGGCGCCGATCTCGAACTCGGTGATCTGGCCTACACGCTGGCTCGCCGCCGCGGGCACCGCCCGGTGCGCACCGCGGTGGTCGCCGACGATCGGTCCGGTCTGGTGGACGGCCTGCGCGCACTGGCAGGCGGGGACGATCCGTTGCAGGAGGCCGTCGGCCACGATGATCGCGGGCCGGTGTGGGTGTTCTCCGGTCAGGGTTCGCAGTGGGCCGAGATGGGCGCCGGCCTGATGGACACCGAAGCGGTCTTCGCGGCCACCATCGCCGAGATCGAGCCGCTGATCGCCGCCGAGTCCGGCTTCTCGGTCACCGAGGCCATCCTGGCGCCGGACACGGTGACCGGGATCCACAAGGTTCAACCGAGCATCTTCGCGATGCAGGTGGCGATGGCCGCCACCATGAAGCACTACGGCGTCGTACCGGGGGCGGTCATCGGTCACTCGCTCGGCGAGGTCGCTGCGGCGGTGGTGTCCGGTGCGCTGTCGCTGCGCGACGGTGTGAAGGTGATCTGCCGGCGCTCCATGCTGTGCCTGAAGATCGCCGGCGGCGGCGCGATGGCCGCCGTAGAACTGCCCGCCCAGAAGGTGCGTGAGGAACTCGAGCAGCAGGGGATCGAGGACGTCGTCGTCGCCGTCGTCGCCTCGCCGACCTCCACGGTGATCGGCGGCGCCACCGAATCAGTGCGCCGCATCGTCGCCGGATGGGAGGAGCGCGACATCATGGCCCGCGAGGTCGCCGTCGACGTCGCATCCCACACCCCCCAGGTTGAGCCGATCCTCGACGAACTCGCCGGCATGCTCGACGACATCACCCCGCAGGCTGCCGAGGTCCCCTTCTACTCGTCGACTCTCTTCGACCCGCGTGAGCAGCCCCACTGCGACGTCGACTACTGGATCGACAACCTGCGTCACACGGTGCGGTTCTCCGCTGCGGTGCAGACCGCGATGGAGGACGGCTTCCGGGTGTTCGCCGAGTTGTCGCCGCACCCGTTGCTGGTGCGCGCCGTCGACCAGACGGCCGGCGCCAATGACGTCTCAGTCGCGGCGCTGGCCGGCATGCGCCGCGGCCAGGAGATGCCGCACGGCTTGCGGACGCTGTTCGCCGACCTCTACTCCGCGGGCGCCGCGGTGGACTTCTCGGCACTGTGCGCCGACGGTGTCCTCGTCGACGCACCGCTGCCGACCTGGACGCACCGCACGCTCATGCTCGAGCCCCAGGTCTGCGAGCAGGGCCGCGGAAGCCATCTAGTCGCCGCACATCCGCTGCTGGGTTCCCATGTGCATCTGATCGAGGAGCCCGAGCGGCACGTCTGGCAGGCCGAGGTCGGAACCGCGGCGCTGCCCTGGCTGATCGACCACCAGGTCAACAACGTCGCCGCCATGCCCGGTGCCGGTTTCTGCGAGATGGCGCTCGCCGCCGCACGGACCGCCCTCGGCGACGGTTCGGAAGTTCGCGACATCCGCTTCGAGCGGATGCTGCTGCTGGAGAACGAGACCGAAGTCAGCACGACCGCGGCGGTGCTGACCCCGGGAACGCTGGACTTCGCCGTCGAGACCGTCGAGGACGGTGAGCGCGAACGTCGCGCCAGCGCAGTGCTCGCCTCGGTCGAGATCGACGATCGGCCGGCTCCCTACGACATGGCCGAACTGGTCACCGCATATCCGCTGCGGGCCGACGGCGGCGAGGTCCGCAGCTGGTTCGACGGCCGTGGGGTGCAGTTCGGTCCGGCCTTTGCCGCCCTCGGTGCGGTCAACTCGGCCGAGGATTCCTTGCAGGGCGCTGCCGAGACGGTGCTTGCCGAGATCGGTCTGCCGTCGGTGATCCGCAATCAGCAGAACCTCTACGGCGTGCATCCCGCGCTGCTGGACGCCTGCTTCCAGTCCGTGGCCGCACATCCGGGCGTGCAGAACAGCGGAACCGGTGGCCTGCTGCTGCCGCTGGGTGTGCGCCGGCTGCGCAACTACGGCGCGGCGAACAAGGCCCGCTACTGCCTGACCCGTGTCGTCTCACTGGACGGCTCGGGCGTCGAGGCCGACATCGCGATGATCGACGACGACGGCAACGTCCTGCTCGCCGTCGACGGCCTGACGATGGGCACCGGTGCTGCCGACGGTGATCGCGTGCTCAATGAGCGACTGCTCGCCGTCGAGTGGCGCAAGCAGGAGATGGCTGCGTTGTCGGGACTGGTCAACCCCGGCGCCTGGCTGCTGGTGAACACCTCCGACTCCACCGACCTGCTGGCCTCGGAGCTCACCGATGCGCTCAAGCTCAACGACGCCGACGTGACCACCATGTCGTGGCCGCAGCACGGCGACCACGCGGCGAATGCCGCACGGTTGCAGACGTACTTCGGTGCGAGCAGCTTCGGCAACGTCGTCGTGGTGTCCGCGCCCCGTAACAGCTGCCCCCCGGAACAACTGGGCCACCGCGGCGCCGAGCATGTGCAGCACCTGGTCCGGATCAGCCGTGAGCTGGCCGAGGCCGGTGGCCAACCGCCCCGGCTCTACGTCGTGACGCGCGGCGCGCAAGCCGTGCTGCCCGGTGAACGGCCGAATCTGGAACAGGCCGGTCTGCGTGGTCTGCTGCGGGTGATCGGCGCCGAGCACCCGCACCTTCGCCCGACTCAGATCGACGTCGACGAGGAGACCCTCGGCCGCAACGTCGCCCACCAGCTGCTGCTCGGCTCGGAGGAGGACGAGACCGCCTTCCGCAAGGACCAGTGGTACACCGCCCACCTCTACCCGAGCCCGCTTCGGCCCGAGGAGCGCCGCACCACCGTTGTCGACCACGCCCGCGACGGCATGCGTCTGCAGATCCGCACCCCGGGTGATCTCCAGACGATGGAGTTGACCGGGTTCGCCCGGGTGGCCCCGGAGGCCGGCCAGATCGAAGTGGCGGTCACCGCCTCCAGCCTCAACTTCGCCGACGTCCTCGTCGCGATGGGCCGGTACCCCAGCTTCGCAGGCAACCCGCAGCTGGGTATCGACTTCGCCGGTGTGGTCTCGGCCGTCGGGCCGGGCGTCACCTCCCACAAGGTGGGTGACCACGTGGGCGGCATGTCGCCCAACGGCTGCTGGGGCACCTTCGTCACCGTCGACGCCGACGTCGCGGTGAAGCTGCCCACCGGTCTGCGCGACGACCAGGCTGCGGCGGTCGCGACCGCATCGGCGACCGCCTGGTACGGCCTGCAGGATCTGGCCCGCATCCAGGAGGGCGACAAGGTGCTGATCCACTCCGCCACCGGCGGCGTGGGCCAGGCCGCGATCGCGATCGCCCGGATGGCCGGGGCCCAGATCTACGCGACCGCCGGCACCGCCGAGCGTCGGGACCTTCTGCGCCGCATGGGAATCGAGCACGTCTACGACTCGCGCACCGCGGAGTTCGCCGAGCAGATCAGGCGCGACACCGACGGCTACGGCGTCGACATCGTGCTCAACTCGCTCACCGGTGCGGCGCAGCGGGCCGGTGTCGAACTGTTGGCCTTCGGCGGGCGGTTCATCGAGATCGGCAAGAAGGACATCTACGGCGACACCCGGATGGGCCTGTTCCCGTTCCGCCGCAATCTTTCCTTCTACGGTGTCGACCTCGCGCTGATGTGCACGACGCACCCCGAGCGCATCCGCGAACTCCTCGACACCGTGTACCGGCTCACCTCGGAGGGCTACCTGCCGCAGCCGGAGACCACGCACTACCCGCTGGCCGAAGCTGCCACCGCGATCCGGGTGATGAGCGCAGCCGAGCACACCGGCAAGCTCATCCTGTCCATCCCGCGGATCGGCCACAGCACCGTCGTCGTGCCGCCCGAGCAGTCCGACGCCTTCCGCGCAGACGGCGCCTACATCGTCACCGGCGGACTCGGCGGCCTCGGCTTGTTCCTGGCCGCCCACATGTCGGCCGGCGGCGCCGGGCGGATCGTGCTCAACTCCCGCTCCCGGCCGACGGCGGCGGTGATGGTCGAGATCGACCGCATGCGTGCCTCCGGGACGGAGGTGGCCGTCGTCAGCGGCGACATCGCGGTGGCGGAGACCGTCGACAAGCTGGTCGCCGAGGCGACCGCGACCGGGCTCCCGGTTCGTGGTGTGCTGCACGCCGCGGCGGTGGTCGAGGACGCGATCCTGACCAACGTCAGCGACGAGCTGATCGAGCGCGACTGGGCACCGAAGGTGTACGGCGCGTGGCATCTGCACCGGGCCACCACCACCCAGCCGCTGGACTGGTTCTGCTCGTTCTCCTCGGCGGCTGCGTTGCTCGGCTCGCCGGGTCAGGGCGCCTACGCGGCGGCCAACAGCTGGCTGGACGCCTTCACCCACTGGCGTCGCGCGCAGGGCCTGCCGGCCAACGCGGTCGCGTGGGCCGCCTGGGACGAGATCGGCGCCGGTAAACATCTTGCGGCCACCGACACCGCGATGATCAGTCCCCAGCAGGGTGCCTACGCGTTCGAGGCGCTGCTACGACACGACCGGGCGCACACCGGCTACGCACCGGTGGTCGGCACCCCGTGGCTGACCGATCTCGCGGCGCGCAGCCCGTTCGCCGAGGCGTTCAAATCCAGCGCCGAGCGGCCCGCCGACACCAGCAGCTTCCGCGCTGAACTGCACGAGTTGCCGCGCGAGGAGTGGGCCGGCCGGGTCCGCCGTCTGGTGGCCGAGCAACTCGGCCTGATCCTGCGGCGTTCCATCGATCCTGATCGACCGATCTCGGAGTATGGTTTGGACTCGCTGGGCAACCTCGAACTGCGCACCCGGATCGAGACCGAGACTGGCATCCGAGTCCGTTCCATGGACATCACCACCGTCCGCGCGCTGGCCGACAGCCTGTGCGAGACGCTGGGTGGCGTCCTTTCGTCGTCGGCCTAAAAGGAGCACACATACGTGGTTGCGCTGACCGCGATCCATGACTGGGTTGACGCGCCGGGAACCGTGACATCGTGGGCTCCGTCGCCTGGGTGCCGCAGCAAGGTCGCCGATGCGCCCCGCGGCGACGTTCCGGCGAGTTATCAGCAGGAGCAGCACGTCCGCACCTACCGGTCGCATTCGGCCAATGGTCTGGAGATGGCCCGTCTGCTGATTCCCGCGTGGAACATCCCGGGCCGCTGCGACGTCCGGGCGATGACCTACGTCATCAATTCCTATCTGCGGCGCAACGACACCTATCACAGCTGGTTCGAGTTCGACGATGACGATCGGCTGGTCCGCCACACCGCGCAGAATCCGGCCGACATCCAGTTCGTGGCGACCAAGCACGGGGAGATGAATGCCGCGCAGTGGCGCGAGCACATCCTGGCCACACCCAGCCCGCTGGAGTGGGACTGCTTCCGGTTCGGTGTCATCCAACGCGCCGACCACTTCACGTTCTATGCAAGCATCGACCACGTTCACGCCGACGCGATGTTCATGGTTGCGCTGTTCGTCGAGATGCACATGAACTACATGGCGCTGATCGAGGGCGGTGCGCCGCTGCGGCTTCCCGACGCCGGCAGCTACCTGGACTACTGCGTCCGCCAGCGCGAGTACGCCGCCGCCCTGACGCTTGACTCACCCGAAGTCGCCGACTGGGTCGACACCCTGCGCAGCTGCGGGGGGTCACTGCCGAAATTCCCGCTGCCCCTCGGCGACCCCGAGGTGCCGTGCACCGGCGACCTGATCACCGTGACGCTGATGGACAACCACGACTCGGACCGGTTCGAGTCGGTCTGCGCGGCCGCAGGGGTACGGGTGATCGGCGGGATGTTCGCGTGCGCGGCGATCGCCGAGCGCGAGCTCAGCGGAACGGACACCTACAACGTCATCACGCCCACCACCACCCGCACAACGCCCGAGGAGTTCATGACCACGGGGTGGTTCACCGGGATCGTGCCGATCTCGGTGCCGATCGCCGGCCTGACCTTCGCGCAGGTCGCCCGGGCGGCGCAGAACGCCTTCGACGCCGGGATGCACCTGGCCAACGTCCCCATCGAACGGGTGCTCGAACTCGCCGAGGGCCTGTCTGACATCCGCAAGCCGGGGCCGGGCGTGCCCATGCTCTCCTATCTGGACATCGGTCTGCCGCCGCTGAACCCGGTGGTGATGGGGCAGTGGCAGACCCAGAACGGGTGCCTGTACACCGATCTGGGTGCGGCGAATCAGATCGGCATGTGGGTGAACCGCCGCGAGTCCGGTACAACGATCACCGTGGCCTACCCGAACAATGCCGAGGCGCGCGAATCGGTGGCGCAGTACGTCGATCTGATGAAGATGGCGATCCTGCGCGCGGCCGAGGGGCGCGCTGACGAGATGACCTCCCCGCGAATCCCGAAGGCGACGGTATGAC
>JBAXCK010000027.1:0-26595 GCA_037141465.1 Mycobacteriaceae bacterium
CGTAACCGGGAGGCGGGGGCGGTGGATAGCCGCCGGGCGGCGGGGGCGGCGGATAACCGCCGGGAGGCGGGGGCACGTCGGTCATCGCGGGCTCCTCCTACAGGGGCAGGCAGACGGTGGACATGATCTTGTCGGCGATCGTCTGGCGCTTGGCATCCCACAGCGGGAACAGATACCCGAGGTAGCAGATGAGCGAATCGACGATGTGGGCCAGCTGGCGGAGGATGGACAGTCCGAAACCGATCGGCAGGCCGGTCCTCTCGCCGACCACCTTGAACTTCATCGCCGACTTGCCGATGCTCGAACCGGTGGTGCCCTGGCGATAGCCGTAGTTCCAGACCGCGAATGCCAGCGCCGCAAGTCCGAACACCAGCGAGACCGTCAACCCCAGGGCTGAGGGCTGCGAGGTGCACACCGCATCGAAGCTGGAATCGGTGCTGCCACTGATGCACTCGTTCTGCGCGGTTCCGAACATGACACCCTGACCGATGCCGGCCAGCGCGAACACCGGCAGTGCGTCGATGAAGTAGGCGACCACCCGGGTGAACCACGGGGTGTAGGCCTCCTTGGGCAGCCCTGCCATCGCCGGCGGCGGGTAGTAGCCACCCGGTGGCGGGTAGTAACCCGGCGGGGGCGGCTGGTAGCCCGGCGGCGGCGGCTGGTAGCCCGGCGGCGGCGGATAGTTTCCCGGCGGCGGCGGATGGTTCCCGGGTGGTGGCACGGGCGGTTGATCGGACATGGCGACAACCCTAGCCCTCGAACAGTCACTACGCAGGTGACGACACTCAGCGCCGCCGCGGCCCCTCCGAGAGGAACCCGAGCAGGTCGTGGCGGGTGATGACGCCGACGGGTTTGCCGCCCTCGACCACCATCACGGCGTCGGCCTCGGCGAGAGCCTTGGCCGCCGCGCTGACCATTTCCCCGGCGCCGATCAACGGCAACGGCGGACTCATGTGCACCGACACCGCGTCGGCGAGTTTGGCCCGACCCTCGAAGACCGCCGAGAGCAGTTCGCGTTCGGACACGCTGCCGGCCACCTCCCCGGCCATCACCGGCGGTTCGGCACCGACGACCGGCATCTGCGACACCCCGTACTCCCGCAGGATCCCGATCGCGTCGCGCACGGTCTCCGACGGATGGGTGTGCACCAGATCCGGCAGCGCGCCGGACTTCCCGCGCAGGATGTCCCCGACTGACGGCTCGGGAACGGATTCATCCAGCGGGGTGCGCAGGAATCCGTACGACGACATCCACGCGTCGTTGAAGATCTTCGACATGTAGCCGCGGCCACCGTCGGGAAGGAGCACCACCACCAGTGAGTCCGGTTCGCGCTCAGCGACTTTCAGCGCGGCGACCACCGCCATGCCGCAGGAGCCGCCGACCAGAAGGCCCTCTTCGCGGGCCAGTCGCCGCGTCATGTCGAACGAGTCGGCGTCGGAGACGGCGATGATCTCGTCGGCGACGGCGGGGTCGTAGGCCTGCGGCCAGAAGTCCTCGCCGACGCCTTCCACCAGGTAGGGCCGCCCGGTGCCGCCGGAGTACACCGAGCCCTCCGGGTCGGCGCCGACGATCGTGACCCGGCCGCCGGAGACCTCCTTGAGATAGCGGCCCGCACCGGTGATGGTGCCGCCGGTGCCGACTCCGGCGACGAAGTGCGTCACCTTGCCGTCGGTGTCGGCCCAGATCTCCGGACCGGTGGTCTCGTAGTGACTCGCCGGGCCGTTGGGATTGGAGTACTGATCGGGCTTCCAGGCGCCGTCGATCTCGCGGACCAGGCGATCGGAGACGCTGTAGTAGCTGTCGGGGTGCTCGGGCGGGACTGCCGTCGGGCACACCACCACCTCGGCGCCGTAGGCGCGCAACACGTTTTGCTTGTCCTCGCTGACCTTGTCCGGACAGACGAAGACGCACCGGTAGCCGCGGCGCTGGGCGACCAGCGCAAGACCCACGCCGGTGTTGCCCGAGGTGGGTTCGACGATGGTGCCACCCGGGGCGAGTTGGCCACTGGCCTCGGCGGCGTCGATCATCTTCACCGCGATGCGGTCCTTGGAGCTGCCGCCGGGGTTGAGGTATTCGACTTTCGCAGCGACCACGCCGGCGCCCTCGGGGACGACGGAGTTCAGTGCGACCAGCGGGGTGTGCCCGATGAGCTCGCTGATGTGCCGCGCGATCCGCATGGCTCCATGGTGTCAGAGCCGTTCAGAGCCGCTCAGCCGGTGGCCTCGCGGATGTACTCGCCGATCTGGCGCAGCGATCGCTTCGCCTCGGGGATCAGCGGCGCGGCGAGCTGGAAGTCGTGGATCTGCCCGGGCCACACCCGCACCTCGGTGGGCACCCCGGCCGCCGCCAGCCGGCGGGCCGCCAGCCGGGCGTCGTGCAGCAGGACCTCCGAGCCCGACACGTGAATCAGGGTGCGCGGAAGTCCGGGCTCGATGTGATCCAGCGGCTCATAGACGCCCTCGGGTTCACCGTCGACGATGTTCTTCGCCGCCGCGCGGGCCACCAGCGCCACCAGCGCGTCGAAGGCTTTGGGCGGGAACATCGCGTCGGTGTAGATGTTCGGGTGCGCCAGCTTGGGGTCCTTCTCCAACTGCAGCAGCGGTGAGATCGCGACCATGGCCGCGGGCGTCTCACCCTGGGCCTGCAGGCGCTGCGCCAGCGCCATCGAGAGGTACCCGCCCGCGGAGTCGCCGGCCAGCACGATCTGGTCGGGTTCGTACCCGCGCAACCGCAACCACTGGTAGCCGTCGTAGCAGTCGTCGAGCGCCTGCCCCACGGAGTGCTTCGGGATCAGCCGGTAGTCCACCACGAGCACCGGGGCGTCGGCGAACTTCGACAGCGCCACGGCGATCCGGCTGTGTGAGTTCACCCCGCACGTCATGAAGCCGCCCCCGTGCAGATACAGCACCACCCGGCGTCGCCCGTCGGCCGGCAGCACGCCGGAGGCCCGCACCAACTGCGCCGAGGCCTTGGGCAGGCTGACGGTCGCCCGGACCGTGCCGGGCGCGGGCATCAGAGCCCGGGCCACCTGATCCACCAGACCGAACGGCCACGGCAGATGCGGTACGTGGCTCAGCACTGCCAGGGCGGGCCACATGGTCGCGCGGGTGCCCAGGGCGACCAGGCGCGCGGCGAGGCTCGGACCGTCCTCGACCACCTCGACGGGCATACCGTCGCTGACCGGGTAGCGGCGTGGGCGACCAGCAACCGTCCTTGAGACAGGGGGTACCTTGCTGGGTGCGGTCATGGTTAGCCTCCCTAAGGCCGACGGACCCCTTACGATGTGTGGTTATTCAGACTGACAGCTGTGACGGGTACCACAATCCATGGTAGCCAAACTTTGCTGGATCTGATATCTGTTCGTTATCGGCTTACTTACAGCGTGAACGGATACTCAGGACCGTGGCCATCTCATTCGGGTCCACCAGGACCCTCGCCATCGCCGGAATCCTCGCGTCCACCGGCAGTGCGGTGGTGGGCGCGCGCACTCTGCTGACCGGCCAGGCCGAGCAGGCCCGCAACATCATCCCCAGGGCCTGGGACATCCCGCCGCGGGCCGACGGCGTCTATTCCCCCGGCAGCGGCCCGGCGCGACGCTGGGAACGCGGCACCGACGTCGGGGCGCACGTGATGATGTTCGGCGACTCGACGGCCACCGGGTACGGCTGCCTCGGGGCCGACGAGGTACCGGGGGCACTGCTGGCCCGCGGGGTCGCCGAGCACCTCGGCGCACACGTGCGGCTGTCCACCAAGGCCATCGTCGGCGCGACGTCGAAGGGTCTGGCCAGTCAGGTGGATGCCATGCTCGTCGCCGGACCCCCGCCGGATGCGGCGATCATCATGATCGGCGCCAACGACGTCACCACCCTCAACGGCATCGGGCCCTCCGCACGGCGGCTGGGCGCGGCGGTGCGCCGCCTGCGCTCGGCCGGTGCGGCCGTCGTCGTCGGAACCTGCCCGGATCTCGGCGTCATCTCGGTGATCCCGCAGCCGTTGCGCTGGACCGCCCGCTCCATCGGGATGCGACTCGCTCGCGCACAGGCCGCCGCCGTGGTGGCCGCCGGCGGCGTGCCGGTGCCGCTGGCCGACCGCCTGACGCCACACTTCCGCACCGCGGCGGAGCGGTTGTTCGCCCACGACGGCTATCACCCGTCGGCGGCCGGATATGCGTTGGCCGCCAAGGAGTTACTGCCTCCGCTGTGTCAGGCGCTGTCCTGAAAGGCTAGGTTTGACGGCATGCCTGAAGCCGTCATCGTTTCCACCGCCCGCTCCCCCATCGGCCGCGCCATGAAGGGCTCGCTGGTCGACATGCGTCCCGACGACCTGACCGTGCAGATGGTGCGCGCGGCACTGGACAAGGTGCCCGCACTCGATCCCACCGCCATCGACGATCTGCACCTGGGCTGCGGGCAGCCGGCCGGTGAGGCGGGGTTCAACATCGCCCGCGTGGTCGCCGTCGAACTCGGCTACGACCACCTGCCCGGCGTGACGGTCAACCGGTACTGCTCGTCGTCGCTGCAGACCACCCGGATGGCATTCCATGCGATCAAGGCCGGCGAGGGCCACGCGTTCATCTCCGCAGGCGTCGAGACGGTGTCGCGTTTCCCTAAAGGCAGCGCGGACTCCTGGCCGGAGACCCGCAACTCCGAGTTCAACGGAGCCAGGGAGCGCGCCGACGCCGCCGCAGCCGATGGTGCCTCGTCCTGGCGTGACCCGCGCGAGTCCGGCGAACTGCCCGACGTCTACATCGCGATGGGACAGACCGCCGAGAATGTCGCGCTCTACACCGGCATCTCCCGGGAGGATCAGGACCACTGGGGTGTGCGCAGCCAGAACCGCGCCGAGGAGGCCATCAAGAGCGGCTTCTTCGCCCGCGAGATCACACCCGTCACGCTGCCGGACGGCTCCGTCGTCTCCACCGACGACGGCCCGCGCGCCGGCACGTCGTACGAGAAGGTCTCACAGCTTGCGCCGGTGTTCCGGCCGAACGGCACCGTCACCGCCGGCAACGCCTGCCCGCTCAACGACGGCGCGGCTGCGGTGATCATCACCTCCGACACGAAAGCGAAGGAGCTGGGCCTCAAGCCGCTCGCGCGCATCGTCGCCACCGGCGTCTCCGGACTCTCACCGGAGATCATGGGCCTCGGCCCGATCGAGGCCGTCAGGAACGCGCTGAAGATCGCGAAGATGTCGATCTCCGACATCGACCTGTTCGAGATCAACGAGGCGTTTGCCGTCCAGGTGCTCGGCTCTGCGCGCGCCCTCGGCATCGATGAGGACAAGCTCAACGTCTCCGGCGGCGCCATCGCCCTCGGCCACCCCTTCGGGATGACCGGTGCGCGCATCACCGCCACGCTGCTGAACAACCTTGCGACCCACGACAAGACATTCGGCATCGAGACGATGTGTGTCGGCGGCGGCCAGGGCATGGCGATGGTGGTCGAGCGGCTCAGCTGAGCGCCGAGTTTGCGCTCAGATCGCGATTGGGGCCGTTTCGGCGATCTCAGTGCAAACTCGATGAGTCCCACGCCCGGCGCAGACGGGCTATGACGTCGGCGGACCGGGTCGCAGCCGCAACCCGCAGCACAGTCCAACCCATGTCCGCGAGTTCTTCGAGCCTGGTGATGTCCCGCGCGAACTGGTTTCTGTCGGTGCGGTGGTGGTCGCCGTCATACTCCAGCGCCAGATGCCGTTCATCCCATCCCATGTCGAGGTAGTAGCGCCCGACCGGGATCTGTGTGCGGGGCCTGGGAAACCCGGCGCGCATGACGAGAAGTCGCAGCCACGTCTCCTTCGGCGACTGCGCGCCGGGATCGTGTAGTTCCAGCACCCGCTTGAGTTGCACGACGCCGCGAGCGCCCTTATGCGTGGTGGCAAGCCTCACCACGGCGTCGACGTCGATCGCGGTGGCGTTGCCGAGGGCATCGAGGCGGGCGACGGCATCATCCAGCCTGCCCCTGCGGCCTAGGTCGAAGGCCGTACGCGCCACTGTGGTCACCGGCAGGCTCGCGTGCACACCGTATTCGCCGCGCCGGAGGGACTCCTGCAGACACCGAATGCCCACCGGCGACCGGCCCTTCGAGCAGACGAGCTCGATGGGCTCGTCGTCACCGATCCAGTTCGCGCCATGCAGACGCGCGGCTGTCAGGCCGCGGAGAATTCCGGTGCGCTGCGACCAGAGCCAGGCGCCCTGCGCCCGCCGGCGGAAGTCCGGATGCACACCTCGGGCGACGTAGACACCCGGAAAGATCGCGCGGCACTGCGAGCGCAGCTCATGCTTGCGGACGAGGCCGTCCCGCAGGGCTTCGGTACCGAGGAATGGACCGTCCATACCGCCAGCATCGACGGCGCGGCGTGAACGAGTTTGCGCCCAGATCGCGTCCTGTGAGGAAATCGCGATCTGAGCGCAAACTCGGCGGTGCTAAGACCTAGCGGTCGCTGGAGTAGAAGTAGCTCAGCAGCCGCAGGATCTCCAGGTACAGCCACACCAGGGTGACGGTGAGGCCGAGGGCGACGCCCCAGGCGGCCTTCTCCGGTGCACCGGCGCGGATCATCTGGTCGGCGGAGTCGAAGTCCAGCAGGAAGCTGAACGCCGCGATGCCGATCACGACGAGCGAGAAGATGATCGACAGGGTGCCGCCGTCGCGCAGCGGTCCGCCGGGGTTGTGGCTGAAGAGGCCGATGACGAAGCTGCCCAGCATCAGCACTAGAACGCCGACCATGCTGGCAACCATCATGCGGGTGAACTTCGGGGTGACGCGAATGGCGCCGGTCTTGTAGACCACGAGCATCCCGAAGAACACGCCGACGGTGCCGAGCACAGCCTGGGTGATCAGCGCGCCGGCGCTGATGCCCTGGACCAGCATGTTGCCGAACATCCAGGAGACCGCGCCGAGGAAGAGGCCCTCGAGAGCGGCGTAGCTCAGCACGATGGCAGGGTTGTCCTGCTTGCGGCCGAACGAGGCGATCAGCACCAGGGCGAGACCGCCGAGGGCTCCGATGAGGGTGAACGGGCCGGCGAGGGCCACGTTGGTACCCACCATGAAGTACGAGATCACCGCGACCACGGACAGCACCCCGAGAGTGATGCCGGTCTTGGTGACGACGTCGTCGATGGTCAGCGGCCGCGAGACGCCGGTCTGCGGCGGGCTGACGTAGGGCTGGGTCTGGTAGCCCACCTGGGTGGCACCGGCGATACCGGTCCCGAACTGGGCATATCCGCCGCCCTGCTGCTGAGGCAGGGAGCGGAGAATCGGATTGCTGGTCTCCCGCACCGTGGATCCTCTCCTCGTGTAATCGCGCGTGGACGCCTGGTCAACGGACAGTACCGGGTGTGAGTTCCCGGTGATTCACGACATTTGTTTCGCAAACCACACCATCCGTTGACTCGACAGTACCCGCACCGCGGGCGGGCCCGGGTGACCTGGTAAGTCTTTACCGGTGACGGCCGAGTCCGAGGAGATCCTGCGCCGCGTCGACGGCCACACCGGGGTCCTGACGCTCAACCGGCCGAAAGCCATCAACTCGCTCACCCATTCGATGGTGACTGCCATGGCCGCGGCCCTGACCGGCTGGGCGGCCGACGACGACGTCGCGGCCGTCATCGTGACCGGGGCCGGGGAGCGCGGGCTGTGCGCCGGCGGGGACGTCGTCGCGCTCTACCACTCAGCGAGGGCCGGCGGCGCGGAGGCGCGCAGGTTCTTCTCCGACGAGTACCGGCTGAACGCCCAGATCGGGCGGTACGCCAAGCCCTACGTCGCCCTGATGGACGGCATCGTGATGGGCGGCGGGGTCGGGATCAGCGGACACGGCAACGTGCGGGTGGTCACCGACACGTGCAAGATCGCGATGCCCGAGGTCGGCATCGGCTTCATCCCCGACGTCGGCGGCACCTATCTGCTGTCGCGCGCGCCGGGACGCCTGGGTCTGCACGCGGCGCTGACCGGCGCCCCGTTCGGCGCGGGTGACGCGATCGCGATGGGTTTCGCCGACCACTATGTGCCGCACGCCGCGCTGGAGGCGTTCACCGCCGCGGTCGTCGCCGGCGGCGTCGAGCAGGCGGTGACCGCCTATGCCGAGGAACCGCCGGCCAGCCCGCTGGCCGCACAGCGGGACTGGATCGACGACTGCTACGCGGCCGACACCGTCGCCGACATCGTCGCCGCGCTGCGCCGCAAGGACAAAACCGACGCCGCCGACCTGATCGCCACCCGCTCCCCGATCGCCTGTGCGGTCACCTGCGCCTCGGTGCGCGCGGCAGCCGATCTGCCGACGCTGCAGGACGTCCTGGTGCAGGAGTACCGGGTGTCGTGCGCGTCGCTGCGCTCGCATGACTTCGTGGAGGGCATCCGCGCGCAGCTGGTGGACAAGGACCGCAACCCGACGTGGTCACCGTCCTCGCCGGCCGAGGTCACCGACGCCGATGTGCAGGCCTACTTCCAGCCGGCCGACCCCGATCTGACGTTCTGAAAGGAGACACCCATGAGTTACGAGACAATCCTGGTGAGCCGCGCCGAGCGGGTCGGCACGATCACGCTCAACCGCCCGGAGGCACTCAACGCCCTCAACAGCACCGTGATGCGCGAGGTCACCTCCGCCGCAGCGAAGTTCGACGCCGACGCGGGTATCGGCGCGATCATCATCACCGGCGCGGGCGGCAAGGCGTTCGCCGCCGGCGCCGACATCAAGGAGATGGCGGGGTTGTCGTTCTCGGAGGTGTTCGAGTCGGATTTCTTCGCCGCGTGGGGGCGGCTCGCCGCCGTGCGCACCCCGCTGATCGCCGCGGTGGCCGGCTATGCACTCGGCGGGGGCTGCGAGCTGGCGATGATGTGCGACGTGCTGATCGCGGCGGAGGACGCGAAGTTCGGCCAGCCGGAGATCAAACTCGGCGTGCTGCCCGGCATGGGCGGCTCACAGCGGCTCACCCGGGCGATCGGCAAGGCCAAGGCGATGGACATGATCCTCACCGCTCGCAACATGGACGCCGCCGAGGCCGAACGCAGCGGCCTGGTGTCACGGGTGGTGCCGGCGGAGAAGCTGATGGAGGAGGCCCACGCCGTGGCCACCACGATCTCGCAGATGTCGCGGTCGGCGTCGCGGATGGCCAAGGAGGCGGTCAATCGGGCCTTCGAGTCCAGTCTCACCGAGGGACTGCTCTACGAGCGACGGCTGTTCCACTCCGCATTCGCCACCGAGGACCAGTCCGAGGGTATGGCGGCCTTCATCGACAAGAGGCCGCCGACGTTCACCCATCGTTAGTCTGCTTTCGTGACCGAAGTAGTCGAGCAGCAGACCAAACCCGACTGGTGGCAACGGCGCTACACCTTCACCGGCACCGCGGTGGGCATGGTGTTCCTCTGGCTGTCGCTGACGCCGTCGCTGCTGCCGCGCGGTCCGCTGTTCCAGGGACTCGTCAGTGGTGTGGCCGGCGCGATCGGCTACGGCCTCGGCGTCTTCGGCGTGTGGCTGGTGCGATTCATGCAGTCGAAGCGCTCGAGCCCGAAGGCGCCGCGGTGGGCGTGGATGACGCTGGTGGTCCTGGCCGCACTCGGCGTGGTGTTCGGCATCGTCTACTTCCGGTACTGGCAGGACCACGTGCGCGACCTGATGGGTGTGCCGCGGCTGCACTGGCTCAACTACCTGCAGGCCGGCGCGCTCGCGGTCGTGCTGCTGTTCGTCTTCGTCGAACTGGGGCAGCTGATCGGCAGGCTGGTGCGATTCCTGGCCCGGCTGCTCGGACGTGTCGCCCCGCCGCGGGTGTCGTTCGTCGTGGTGGTCGTTCTGCTGCTGGCACTGGGCGTCTCGATCCTCAACGGCGTGGTGGTGCGCGGCGCCATGGGGCTGTTGAACAAATCGTTCTCCGCGGTCAACGACGAGCTGGACCCCAATCAGCCCGCACCGACAACGCCGCTGCGCTCCGGCGGACCGGGGTCGCTGGTGAGCTGGGAGTCACTCGGGCATCAGGGACGGCTGTTCGTCGCCAACGGCCCGAGCGTCGCGAAGCTCACCGAATTCAACAAGACACCGGCGACCGAGCCCATCCGCGCCTACGCGGGACTGAACTCCGCCAAGGGAATCCGGGCGACGGCGGAGTTGGCAGCGCGGGAGCTGCAGCGCGCCGGCGGACTCAAGCGAAAGGTGATCGCGGTGGCCACCACCACCGGCACGGGCTGGATCAACGCCGCCGAGGCCGACTCGCTGGAGTACATGTACAACGGGGACACGGCGATCGTCAGCATGCAGTACTCGTTCCTGCCGAGCTGGTTGTCGTTCCTGGTGGACAAGGAGAACGCACGCCAGGCCGGCGAGGCGCTCTTCGAGGCCGTCGACGAGATGGTTCGCGGACTGCCCGAGGCGCAGCGCCCGAAGATCGTCGTGTTCGGCGAGAGCCTCGGCTCGTTCGGCGGCGAGGCGCCGTTCCTGCGGCCGAACAACATCATCGCCCGTACCGACGGCGCGCTGTTCTCCGGCCCGACGTTCAACAACTCCATGCGTGACTTCATCACCGCCGACCGCGACGGCGGCTCCCCGGAGTGGCTGCCGATCTTCGATGAGGGCGCAAACGTGCGCTTCGCCGCACGCCCGGATAATCTCGGACGCCCCGACGCGCCGTGGCGCAACCCGCGCATCGTCTACCTGCAGCACGCCTCGGACCCGATCGCGTGGTGGACGCCGGATCTCCTTTTCGCCGAACCGGATTGGCTGCGCGAACCGCGCGGATACGACGTCTCCGGTGACATGAAGTGGATTCCGGTGGTGACGTTCCTTCAGGTCGCCGCCGACATGGCCGTGGCCGTCGACGTGCCCGACGGCCACGGCCACCGCTACGTCAAGGACGTCGTCAACGGCTGGGCCGCCGTGCTGCAGCCGCCAGCATGGACTCCGGCGAAGACAGAGCTTCTGCGCGGCCGGGTGACTCAGGACTACTCGCAATAGCGGACAGGCCGAGGCGCGCGAGCGCCTGATAACCGCCCACCACGTCGGTGGCCCGGTACAGGCCCAGGTCCTGCAGGGCCGCGGCCGCCAGGCTGGAGGTGTAGCCCTGCGAGCAGACCACCACCCACTCGACGCCGTCACCGGACGCCTGCGGCAGACGCGCGTCGCTGGTGGGGTCGCACCGCCACTCGAGCACATTGCGTTCGACCACCAGCGCCCCGGGCAACGGCCCCTCGAAGGCGCGCTGCGCGGCCGGACGGATGTCCACGAGGACGGCGCCACGGGACAGAGCCGCCGCCACATCGGCGGGATCGAGCCGACGAAGCCGGGCGCGGGCTCGTTCGAGAGCATGGTCGATCCGGCTGCTCACGCCGTCTTCTCCGGTTCGTCGGTCAATTCAGTGCGCACCCGCCGCAGCCGTTGCGCCGGGGTGATCTCGTAGTAGGACATCGCCGTCAGCGGGGGTGAGTAGGCGTGCACGCTGAGCGTCTCGGTAAGCATCGGCGCAACGACCGTCACGTCGTGCACCCAGCCCAACGGGAACGCGGCCTGATCGCCAGCCTCGAGGCGGCGGCCGCGCAGTCGTTCCCCGTCCCAGCGGTATTCCCGCAGGGCACCGGACAGCACCGTCAGCGCGCCCAGTGACCCGGCGTGATCGTGCAGTTCGGTGGTGTGCCCGGGCGCCCAGCTGATCAGCCACACGTCGAGGTCGTCCTCGGTGTGCAGGCGACGGAACCAGCGGCCGTCACGGGGCAGCCCGGAGGGCGGCAGCAGATGGTCGAAGCTGCCGTGAAGAACCGCGTCGGCGAAGACATCGGTGGTGTTCAGCAGGTCGGGGAGGCGAAGTCGGGTGGGTGCGGCGAACACAGACATGGGCAGGTCTCCGGATGCGGCGAAGGGGTTGACGGGCCGTTGGTCAGGCCTGACAACACTTGCGAAATCCGGGGGCTGCGATCACGGGACGCAGTGTTGCATAGATTGAGCAGATGCAGAGCACGCGATACCGCCGTCTGACCGCCGCCGCGCTGGCGCTCGGTCTCGCGCTGACCGGCTGCTCGGCGGCCGACAAGAACGGCGCGCCGGCGCAGTCGCTGCCGCCGGACGGACAGCCGGCCGCGCAACCGGGCGATGGCCCGATCGGCCTGTCACCGGACGGGGTGACCACCCGGGTCAACGTGCCCGCGCAGTCCACCGAGGAGCAATATGCGCAGGCCTGCCTGGCCGCGAAGGACTGGATCGGCGCCAAGGGCGGTGACCCGCACACGCTCGTGGAGCCGTTTCTGAAGGAGCTTCAGACCACGCCGCAGAGCGGTCGAGCAACGTTCGGCAAGCCGTGGGCGGAGCTGACCGACGCCCAACGGGCGGGAGTCATCATCGCGGTGAACGCGGCCGCCGACGGCGGCTGCTGACGGCTGGAATCACGGCGAGCACAAATGGCCAAACGAGTCGCGCTGGCACTCGGCAGCGGAGGTGCACGCGGGTACGCCCATATCGGCGTGCTGAACGAACTCGGCAGGCGCGGCTACGACGTCGTCGGAATCGCCGGCTCGTCGATGGGCGCCCTGGTGGGTGGGTTGTTCGCAGCCGGAAACCTCGACGAGTTCACCGAGTGGGCGACGACGCTGACCGGCCCGGCGATGCTGCGACTGCTCGACCCCTCGATCTCGGCGTCCGGGGTGTTTCGGGCGAGCAAGATCCTCGACGCGGTGCGCGAGATCCTCGGCGAGGTGACCATCGAGGACCTGCCGTTCCCCTACACCGCGGTGACCACCGACCTGATCGCGGGCCGCTCGGTGTGGCTGCAGCGTGGCCCGCTCGACGAGGCGATCCGCGCGTCGATCGCGATTCCCGGCGTCATCGCCCCGCACGTGCTCGACGGCCGGATGCTGGCCGACGGCGGGATCCTCGACCCGCTGCCGATCGCGCCGATTGCGGGGGCGGGAGCGGACTTCACCGTCGCGGTCAGCGTGTCCGGAATGGAGGCCGATGTCTCCGACGACGGTGAGGGTGCCGGCGCACGGCCGACACGCGAGCGGTTGAATCGGTTGCGCCGCAGCACCTCTGCGCTGCTGGACCGGTTCAACATCGGCGGCGCCAGCTTGGACATCAACGAACTCGACGGTGATGACCCTGCCGACGACGACGAGCTCACCGACAACGCGCCCGGCGCGGCGGTACCGAAGCTGCGTAGCTTCGCGGTGATGATGCGCACCATCGACATCGCCCAGGCCGCGCTGGCCCGCCACCAGATGGCGGCCTATCCGCCGGACGTGCTGATCGAGGTGCCGCGCACCGCCTGCCGGAGTCTGGATTTCCACCGCGCCACCGAGCTGATCGACCTGGGTCGCGAACTCGCCGCCCGCGCGCTCGACCGGTTCGACGGAGCGGATGCCGGCGAGGACCTACGCGACGAGTGATCAGCGCAGCAGAGCACGGCCCGATGCTAGTTTGAGGGCCATGGCAGGCAGGAATCACAACAAGGTGTTCGTCGTCGGCGTCGGGATGACCAAGTTCGAGAAGCCCGGACGCCGCGAGGGCTGGGACTACCCGGAGATGGCGCGGGAGTCCGGCACCAAGGCACTGGCCGACGCCGGGATCGGGTACACCGACGTCGAGCAGGGCTTCGTCGGCTACTGCTCGGGTGACTCCACGTCCGGGCAGCGCGCGCTCTACGAGCTCGGCATGACCGGAGTTCCGATCGTCAACGTCAACAACAACTGCTCCACCGGGTCGACCGCGCTCTACCTCGGGGCGCAGTCCATCCGCGGTGGGCTGGCCGATTGCGTTCTGGCGCTAGGCTTCGAGAAGATGCAGCCCGGTTCACTCGGCGGCGGCGCCCAGGACCGGGAGTCTCCGCTGATGCGTCACATCAAGGCCCTCGCCGCCATCGATGAGCTGGCGATGCCCGTGGCGCCGTGGATGTTCGCCGCCGCCGGGCGGGAGTACATGCGCGAATACGGCGCCACCGCGGAGCACTTCGCCAAGATCGGCTACAAGAATCACAAGCATTCGGTGAACAACCCTTACGCGCAGTTCCAGACCGAGTACTCACTGGACGACATCATGAACGCGCCGATGATCTCCGACCCGGTCACTAAACTGCAGTGTTCGCCGACGTCGGACGGTTCGGCGGCGGCGGTGCTCGTCTCCGAGCGCTTCCTCGACGAGCACGGTCTGGCCGGCCAGGCGGTCGAGATCGTCGGTCAGGCGATGACGACCGACTTCGCCTCCACGTTCGACGGGTCGGCGCGCAACATCATCGGCTACGACATGAACGTGCAAGCGGCTGCGCACGTGTACGACCAGAGCGGTCTGGGACCGCAGGACTTCCAGGTGATCGAGTTGCACGACTGCTTCTCGGCCAACGAACTGTTGCTGTATGAGGCCCTCGGCCTGTGCGGTGAGGGCGAGGCCCCGAAGCTGATCGACGCGGGCGACACCACCTACGGCGGACGCTGGGTGGTCAACCCGTCCGGCGGTCTGATCTCCAAGGGCCACCCGCTCGGTGCGACCGGGCTGGCGCAGTGCACCGAGTTGACCTGGCAGTTGCGCGGCACCGCCGATGCCCGCCAGGTCGACAACGTCACCGCCGCACTGCAGCACAACATCGGACTCGGCGGCGCGGCCGTGGTCACCGCCTATCAGCGCGCGGAGCGTTAGATCGTCACGACCTGATAGGCGCCGTCGGCGTAGCGCGACCGGATGGTCTTCTTGTCGTACTTGCCGACGCTGGTGCGCGGGATCTCCTCGATGAATGTCCAGCGCTCGGGAAGCCACCAACGGACGACTTTGTCCGACAGGAACTCGCGCAGTTCCTCGGGTGTGATCGACGCTCCGTCCTGGATGACGACGGCAGCCAGCGGCCGTTCCTGCCAGCGATCGTCGGGGACGCCGACGACGGCGGCTTCGCGCACCTGCGGGTGGCCGATGAGGTGGTTCTCCAGCTCCACCGATGAGATCCACTCGCCGCCGGACTTGATGACGTCCTTGGCGCGGTCGGTCAGGGTGATGTAGCCCTGGGCGTCGATGCGGCCGACGTCGCCGGTTCGTAGCCAGCCCGACTCGAACTTCGACGGGTCGGTGTTGCGGTAGTACGAGCCGGTGATCCACGGGCCGCGAACCTCCAACTCGCCCACCGCTGTTGCATCATTCGGGAGTTCGGCGCCCTCGTCGTCGACGATGCGCGCCTCCACCCCGCACATCGGCCGACCCTGCGTGCCGCGGATCTCCCACTCCCTCTCCGCGGGTGTGTTCGGAGCGGGCCAGGCGAGCGTGGCCATCGGCGAGGTCTCGGTCATGCCCCACAGCTGGCGGATCTGCACGCCGTATCTCTGCTCGAAGGCCTGCATCAGCGACACCGGCACCGCCGAGCCACCGCAGGCGACCAGCCGTAGCGAGGAGATGTCATGCCCGGGTTCGCGATCGAGGTAATTCATCACGTCGTTCCAGATAGTCGGAACGGCGCCCGCCACGGTGGGCCGCTGGGTCTCCATCAGGTGCACCAGGGACTTGGCGTCCATGAACCGGTCCGGCAGCACGATGTCGGCCCCGGCCATCAATGCCGCGTACGGCAGACCCCACGCGTTGGCGTGGAACATCGGCACGATTGGAAACGCCTTGTCCGAGAAGCTCAGGCCCATCCCGTTGCCGCTGCAGACCGCCATCGAGTGCAGGTAGCTCGACCGGTGTCCGTACACCACGCCCTTCGGGTGGCCGGTGGTGCCGCTGGTGTAACACATCGCCGCGGCGGCGTTCTCGTCGATCTGCGGCCAGGCGAACACATCGGACTCTGCCGCGAGGACGTCGTGGTAGCGCAGCACCGTCTTGCCGGAGGCCTCTAACTCGGAGATATCGCCGGCGCCGACGGCGATCACCGTGTGGACGGTCTCCATCTTCGGTAGCACCGGGCCCAGGATCGGCGCCAGTGACAGGTCGGCGATGACGATCTGGTCCTCGGCCTCGTAGGCGACGAACTCGATCTGCTCGGGGAACAGCCGGATGTTGAGTGTGTGCAGCACCGCGCCCATCGACGGCACCGCCATATAGGCCTCAAGGTGCTCCTGGTTGTTCCACATGAAGGTCGCGACACGCTGGTCGGCGTCGACGCCTAGGCGGCGCAGGGCGTTGGCCAACTGCGCGGCGTGTCGGCCGACCTCCTGGTAGGTGGCGTGCCGGAATCCGTCCCCGGTGGCGGTGGTCACCGTGCGATCGCCGTGCACACGGACGGCGTAACGAAGGATCTCCGCAACGGTCAGTGGGGTGTTCTGCATTGTGCTCTGCATGCGGAGAATCTATCCCCGCGCGCACCGGTGCGGACCGCGATGGACAATGGGAGTAGGACTTGAGACCGGAAGCCGGGAACAGGAGGCCGCCATGCGGGCCGTCATCGCAGTCCTGGTGGGACTGGCCGCGGTGCTGGCAGTCCCCGCCGGCGCAGCACGGGCCGATCAGTCCGCCCAGGACACCATCAACGATTTCCAGCGGCAGGGCTACACCGTCACTATCGACAAGATCGGCACTGCGCCCATCTCGCAGTGCATCGTGACCGGCGTCCGTAACCCGCACACCGTCACCCAGTGGATGCCCTACGTCGGCCCGGGACTGGGCAGCGTGAACGGCACGTTCCTGGTGCCGGTGGTGACCAGTAAGTCGATCTCGGTGTCGCTGGACTGCTCAGGGCAGAACGGCTGACTCAGGAGGCCGCGCGCAACTGCGTTGAGGTGGCCTTGACGGTGATGCCACCGTCGTAGTCGGCGATGTAGAGCCGTGAGCCGTCGCGGTTGAGGGCCACACACGACACCGGTCGTCCGGTGTGGATGCGCTCGACGGTCCGCCCGCCGGCGTTCACCACGGAGATGCCGCTGCCCCCGGAGTCGCCATGGTCGCCGGAGTCGCCATGGTCACCGTGGTCGCCGTGGACGACATAGGCGTGCGTCGGGCTCAGCGCGACCTGGGTGGCGAGTCCGTCGATGTCGACGACGTCGACGCGCCCGGAGACGGTGTCCACGACGGCGAGCACACCGCCGAGGTCCTCACTCCAACCGGTGACGAAGACGCGACGCCCGTCGCGGTGCACGGCGATGTCGCCGACCGGGCCGTTGACCGGAATGCGCTGGGCGACCTGCTGGGTTTGGGTGTCGATCACGAGCAGCGCGCCGCCGACATCGGTGGTCAATGCCGCGTAGAGCCGGGTTCCGTCGGCGTTGATCCGGATGGTGTCGACCGTGACACCCTCGCCGTGGGCGACCGGGATGGTGTGCACGTCGCCGCTCTCGACGCCGATCACCGCGATATCGGCCACGTCGTCGATGCAGCGCGCCACATAGAGCAGGTCACCGGAGGGGCTGACCGCGAGGCCGCGCGCACTCGCGGGGATGGGCTTGGCCGCCAGCGCAACGCCTGAGGCGGTGTCGATCGCCACAGCGCTGTCCTCGGCAATGCCGGCGCTGCTGACGTACACGCGATCGGCGACGCTCAGCGCATACGGCTCGGCGACGTCGTGGACGGTCGCCGTCACCGCAAGGGTGGTCACGTCGATGATCGAGACAGCGTCATCGCCGTAATGCGCGGCAACGAGGTAGCGGCCGTCGGCGCTGAGCGTCATGTCGGTGACCGCACCGGGAAGACCGTTGATGCTGCCGAGCGCCGGCATCAACGTGGGGCCGGCCGTCACCGGCAGTCGAGAATCGCTACCCGCAGCGACCCTGGGAGTCGGCAGTGCTGCCAGCCAGAGCGCCTCGGTGGGTCGTTCGGCGACAGGGCTTGCCATGGTCACTCACCTCCGTTGACCCGACCCTAGGCAGTAGCGGCCGAGCCTCGCGTGGAAATAGGGAAGAAATAGGGAACACGTATTCCGACAAAGTTTTCGCGTCTATCGGTTGTCTTCGATTCTAACGGGGGTGGGTGACAACGGATTCCGTTTCGGAATGACGCCCGCGCAACGGCTCAGGGCTCCCTCAGCTAAGCGTCGATTTCCCCTTTCCCGGCCGCGGCGTTGGACACGCCCGGATCCCTGCTGGCCACACCGCGTGGCGCAGTCCGGGATTCGAATCGGGCTGATTCACAGCGACGCTGAGAAACTCTCGGGATCACCCGGCCGGAGTGCGGCGAAGATCACACCCGACGCCGAGTGTCGGCCGTCCCTAGGCGAATCGCTTACTCCTCACAAGATCACACCTGTCACAGCATCTGTTCGACGGCGTCGCGGCTGCGCATCGGATCGCTGCCCGGCACGTAGGCCGGTTCGGTGTGGTCGACGACGGTGCCGGCGGCCACCCGGCGCCGGGCCTGACGGAATTCGGGCAGTGGGCCCATCGCGGCCTGGGTGCCGTTGAGAGCGGTCCAGGTGGCCGCCCGTCGCGCGGCCCGTTCGACGGGGTTGGGCGGTCGGTACATGACCAGCTCGGCAGCCCACGCGGGCATCGAGTCGCGGATGGCCCAGTCGAAGAACTTGGCCGCCTGCGGGACGTCGGGGTTGTCCATCAGCGCCGCCCCGGTGGACAGCGCCGCGCCGTGGGTCAGTGCCAGCTTGGGCAGATAGGAGTGCAGGCAGTCCAGCGTCTGTGCCTTGGTCTCGGGCAGATCGGTGCCGCCCAGCGCGTGACCGACGCGGACGAATTCGCGGTAGTAGCGGTCGATGTCGCGCAGCGGCATCGGGTGATACATCTGATGGGCGGTGGCGATGCCCCAGACCACCGTGGCGTAGTTCCAGCGCAGCCACTCCGGGTCGTCGGCATCGTAGGCGAGTCCGTCGGGGCGCACCCCCTTGATGGTGTGGTGCATTGCGCGCACCGTGGCGGCGAGTTTCTCGGCGGTGGCGGAGGATCCGTAGGCGGTGCCGATGAAGAAGGCCAGCGAGTGCGCCAGTCGCACCTGTGCGCCCTCGATGTCGAAGCGACCGGTTGGGTTACCGTCGTCATCGCGTTCCACGACGCGGGAATGGTCCGAACCCATCCAGAAGATGCTCGGGTCGAGGCGTTCCATGAACGCCGCGCATTGCAGGCCGAAGATCAGCACCGAGGTGTGCGAGTGGACGTGCCACACGGCGCTCTCCGGCCCGAACCAGCCCGGGTCACCCTTCGGTCCGGCAAACTCCAGACCTCGGAAGAAGTTGCGGCGGATATCGCGGTCGAAATCCGAGCGCACCTTATGTTCGAGCAGCTGATGGGGCAGCAGAACTCTCATCCGGGCAGCTCCCTTCGTCCTTATAGGCAAACCTAGCACCGCCAGTGCCGGGGAACCGGCAGACAACCGGCCACGGGCCCGTCACAGTAGAGACATGACCGTGCAGCTCCCCTTCGCCCAGCCCCACCCGTTGCAGGCGGGTGCGCAATTGCGGACGCTGCGGGCCGACGGTCCGATCCACCGGGTCCGCACCGTCGTCGGCGACGACGCATGGCTGGTGACGGGTTACGCCGAGGTGCGGGCGCTGATGGACGACGGCCGGCTCGGCCGTTCACACCGCTCGCCGGAGACTGCTCCGCGCAGCCGCGCGTCGGCGCTGTTCGGCGGGCCGATCGGCGACTTCGACGACGAGCCGGCCGGACATGAGCGGATGCGGTCACTGCTGCAGCCACACTTCTCGCCGCGTCATCTGCGGGCGCTGCAACCGCGGGTCGACACACTGACCGCCGGGCTCCTCGACGAGTTGGCCGACGGCGGGTCCCCGGCGGACCTGCATGCGAAAGTCGCCGCGCCGCTGCCGATTCTGGTGATCTGTGAACTGCTCGGCGTGCCCTACAGCGATCGCGAGAAGTTCCACGTGTGGGTCGACGCCGCCGCGTTCTCCACCGACGAGACCGAGTCCGGCTTAGGTCTGGCGGCCCTTGTGGAGTACGGGGTCTCGCTGGTGGTGGAGAAGCGCCGCAACCCCGGCGACGACGTCATCTCGCGGCTTAGCACCGAGAAGGATCTGGAGGACGTGGAGATCGCCGCGCTGGCGATGGCGCTGCTGTTCGCCGGTTACGAGACGACGGTGACCCAGATCTGGACGCAGGCCGTGCAACTACTCAGTGAGCAGAGCCGATGGGAGGCCGTGCTGGCCGATCCCGGACTGCTGACCAAGGCCAATGAGGAACTGCTGCGGGCGTGCCTGGTCGGCGGGGTCGGCATACCGCGCTACGCACGCGACGACATTTCCATCGCCGGCGTCATGATCGGTGCGGGTGATCTGGTGCTGCTCGATCCGGGCTCGGCCAATCACGATCCTGCCGCGTTCGTCGACCCGGACACCATCGACTTCCATCGCCGCGGGCTGCCGCACCTGTCGTTCGGCTACGGGGGCCGTTACTGCCTGGGCGCTCCCCTGGCCCGCATCGAACTCAATTCGGTTTTCTCGCAACTGATTCCGCGGTTTCCCGATATGCGGCTGACGGTCGATCCAGCCGAACTGACGATCAATACCGATGCACTGGGTGCCGGACTGGTGGAACTCCCGGTGGCATGGGGCGGGCGGTGACACCGTCACCATCAACGGGCGCTGACCGGTTGCGGGCCGCGACCGAGTTCCAGCACATGCGCGGACGAGACCGGCATCCGTTCGGGTAGCCGCACCCGTAGCATGCCGTCCTCCACTCGCCACTCGATCGGCTCATCCAGGCCGAGCATGCGCACCTCGGCGACGTCAGTGCAGTCGACGCCTCTGATACCGAAATCGCGCTCGGCAAGATCGAGAAGGATCGCATTGACGGCGCCGTCGCACTGGGTGAAGCGGACTTCGGTGCCGGCGGTGGTGGTGGTATCCGCGATCAGCCACGGCCGGGTCCGGTAGACGGCGCCGCCGTTGACCCGCAGCCAGGAGCCGAGGGCCCGCAGTGGCACCAGTTGCTCTTCGGGTAACCGGCCGCGCTCGTCGGGTCCGACTCCGATGAGCAGGTTGCCGTTCTTGGAGACGATGTCGACGAACGACCGGATCAGTTCGGCCGGTGTGACGATGTCTTCGGGGCGTTCGTTGCGGTTGGCCCCGAAGGAGTGTCCGACGCCGCGGGTGGATTCCCACTTCTTGTCCTGAATGGAGTCGAACCGGGCGTACTCCGGGGTGCGGAAGTCGTAGTGGTGATTGGTCGGAAAGGTGAGCGACTTGAACCGCTCCGGGATGACCGACCAGAACCGTTGGATCGCAACACCTCCCAGCCGCGCCAGGCTGTCGCTCACCACCCCGCGATGCTGTGTCGGTTCGAGCCAGCGGTCGTTGATCACGCCGTCGGGCACGGTGTTGTAGTACTGCGCGAACAGGGCGGGAAGGTCTCCGCCGGCCGGCCAGCAGATGTCGTTCCAGAGCACTGCGGGGGCGTACCGGCTGATGAGTTCGCGGACGTGCGCATCGGCATAGGCGACGTAGTCGGGGGTGTGCGGCACGGCGAGGGCGCTGTCGGCCGGGTTTACCAGTAGCGCATCGTTGTAGGGCCAGTCGTAGCCGCCGGAGTAGTACAGCCCCATCCGCATCCCGGCGGCGGTGACAGCGCGGGTCAGATCGCCGACGATGTCGCGGCGGGCGTGGTAGGCGCCTTTGCGGGGATGCTGCAGGACGGTGGGCCACAGACAGAAGCCCTCGTGGTGCTTGGTGGTGAGTACCACGTAGCCGGCGCCGGCGTCGCGGCACACCGCGGCGATGGCGTCCATGTCGGTGTGGGCGGTGCCGTCGTCGAACGGCTTGACGAAGTCGTCGTAGGCGGCGTCGGGTCCGTAGGTCTCGCGCTGGTGCTGCCAGGTCGGGCTGCCGGGGATGCGGCTGCTGTTGAGGTACCACTCGGCATACGGGTTTTCCCGCAGCATCTCCGCCGGCCCCTTGTCGCGCAGCAACTCCTGGATATCGGCGACCTGCGGCGCCCAGCCGGGCACCGAGTACAGACCCCAGTGCAGGAACACGCCGAGTTTGGCGTCGTCGAACCACTGCGGCAGCGGGTGGGTCGAGACGGACTCCCAGGTGGGTTCGTACATCTGCGAAAGGCTAGTCGCGCCAACGCCTCGCGGGGCCGTCCCGGTGTTAATGTCCGGCCGTGAAGAGTCGGAAGGCTGCGACAGTGGTGCGGGTGGCCGCGGCGATGACGGTCGCGGCCGGCGTCATGTCCGTCCCGATCGCCTCGGCCGACGAGTGCCCGGACGTCGCAGTGATCTTCGCGCGCGGCACGGGCGAACCGCCCGGGGTGGGCAAGGTCGGTCAGGCCTTCGTCGAGAACCTGATCCCGCGGCTGAACGGGCGCACGATCGAGACGTTCGCGGTGAACTATCCGGCCAGCTTCGACTTCCTCGAGGCCGCCGACGGCGCGGAAGCCGCCGCCGAACAAGTCGTGGCCGTCGCCAGCCGATGCCCGAACGCCAGGATTGTGCTCGGCGGGTACTCGCAGGGCGCCGCGGTGATCGACATGCTCGCCCGGGTCCATCCGTTGGGGGGCGTGATCGGCGATCTCGGCTCGGCTCCTCCGTTGGCGGCGCCGTTCGCGGACGCGATCGCCGCTGTGGCCGTGTTCGGTAACCCAGCGACGAAATTCGGCGCACCGCTCTCGCAGACCGGTGAGTTCGCCGGCAAAGCCATCGATCTGTGCAGCGCCGAAGACCCGATCTGCTCCCCTGACGGCGACAACATGGAAGCGCACAGCGACTACGTACTGGAGCCGTATCCGGATGACTCCGCCGGCTTCGTCGCGGAGCGACTGGGCTAGTGACCGATCGCAACGTGCTGGGGGAACCCCTGCAGCCCTGCGGCACTGATCCGATGACCGGCTTCTATCGCGACGGCTGCTGTTCAAGCGGTCCCGATGACCGGGGCCTGCACACGATCTGTGCTGTCGTCACCGCGGAGTTTCTGGCACATCAGCAGTCGATCGGCAACGATCTGTCCACACCGATGCCGCAGTACCGATTCCCCGGGTTGGTACCCGGTGACCGCTGGTGCGTGACCGCCCTGAACTGGCTTCGCGCCTATGAGGACGGCTGTGCGGCGCCGGTGGTGCTGGCCTGCACCCATGAGCGCACCGTCGACGTGGTTCCGTTGGCGGCGCTGCGGGAAAACGCGGTGGACGTTCCCGACGATTTGGGCGATTTGTGAGCGTCGCGGCCCTGTCGGCGACGTAACCTTCCTCAGAAGTTGTGACAGCCGTTGACAGCTCTGCCGATCGGACCGCCGGAGGCATTGAGAACATCATCGCTGATGTCGGTCAGCTGATCCTTGCCGAGCGCCTGCTCCAACGTATTCGCTAGCTGCTCGCGCTGGCCCGGAGGAGCGGCCAACAGCGCATCAAGCGCCACCCGCAACTTCTGCTCTATTTGCGGATCGCCACTGATGTTCGCCCAGATCCTGGGGGCAGTCTGCTGCAGCGACGACATAACCTGCTGTGAGGAACACGTCGTGGTGTTGAGCGTGTCGGCAGATGCGGGTCCCGCCATGGCTATGGCGAGACAGGTGAGTCCCGTCGCCGCGCCCACAAACGAAAGCCCGCGAATTCCTTCTGTTTTCGCACCCATGCCCGGCAGCCTACGGATCGTGGAATCCATGATCAAACTCGGTAGTACCCACAACAGGGTGTCCGAATCTCAAGATTGGAGACCCGCAGCCCTGTCGGCTTGGGCTTGTGATGTCGACGGGGGCGAAGTCGCGTTCCACTTCAGCAGCACATACTCAGTGCCCCACCGGTACTCAGTGCCCCCACTGGGACTCGGACCCAGACTTGACGGATTTTAAGTCCGCTTTTCTTGGCGTTTGTCAGGCGAAGTGGTGTCTAGCCGTGGTCTCAGCAGCTCCGTGATGCTGAAAGCTTGGTGTGGGTTGCCTGCGATGTGGGTGGCACCTGTGATCTAATACTCCCGATAATTTTCCTGTGACTCCAGGTGGGTGGGTTTCATGGCGATGGTTACCAGCAAGATCGTGCGGGTTGGGGCGGCGGCGGTCGCGCTCGGGTTGTCGTTGGCCGGGCCGCAGGCCCTGGGGGTGGCGACCGCCGACACAGGGGACACTGATGCTGCCGCGGCGGCGTCGGCGCGCCCGCAGCGAGTGGCACCGCGGGGGGTGGGGCCTGAGGCTCGGGCCGCTCGTGTGTCCGGTGCGGCTGCTGCTGCTTCTGGCGCCCGAAGCGATGTGGTGGTGCGGGGGCCGCGTGCTAGCGCGGCGCGCACCGCGGTGGTGATTTCCGCGCCGGTGGCCGCGTCCTCAGACTCCACACCCGCTGCGGCTCCGGTCGTGGCAGCGCGGGTGGCGCAGGTTCCCGCAGCAGCAGTGTCGGTTCCTGCTGCGGTGGTGCCGGGTAGGTCGGCGTCATCGGTGAACGCTGATGTTCCGAGCGCCGCTTCGTCGGGGCTTGGGGACTGGGCGCAGGGTGTCGCCGACACCGTGGCGCTGTTTCAGTACGAGGTGCAGACGGTGCTGGCCGATCCGGTCGGGTCGATCCAGGCCGTAATCGATACCGGGGTGAACACCGTCTTCGACACCCTGGATCAGTGGTTGTCGAGCCTGCCGGCCAACCCGATCACCGATTACCTCTCCGGTGCCTTGCTGTTGGTGCGTCGCAGCCTGTTCGACGAGATGCCCACCACCGACCCGTTCACCAACATCCGGCGGGCCAACGGCCAGCTGGAGGGCTCGCTCTACGCCACGGACCCGACAGGTGAGGTACCGGTCTACACCCTCACCGACGCTCCCGACTACGGAAGCGTGCAGATCAACCCCGACGGCACCTACGTCTACACCCCGTTTCCCATAAGGGCTGTTCAGGGCACCGACAGTTTCACCGTCGACGTCGCCGACCCCGGCTTCGACCTACTCGATCCGTTCAGCCCACGCGTCAAGTCCGTCACCATAAACATCTGCTTCGCGGGTGAGGACTGCGGCACGGACTACGTCGATAACCCGAGGATCGTCAACAACCTGACTTGGGACAGGGGCGGCGCGGTGCTGGAGTTCGCGTACGCCGAGATCGCCCCCACGCCCTACGCGAAGTTCTACGACGTGCCGCCGAATTACCTCTTCCCCGGAGACACCTGGTACATCAACGTCGGCCTCCCCAGCGGACCGATCCTGTTTGAAGGTTTTCCCTTCCAGGTCACCATGTTGGCCCCCGACAGACTTGGGCCGACGCTGCAACCCGCGACCTGGATCGTGCAATTCGACCGGGGATTCACCAGAACGTACGCACAGTGCGAGACCGGAAACTGCACGATCACCCCGATCTACAAGTTCCCGACCGCCCGAGGCACCTTCACCCAGGAAGTACGATTGCTCGACTGAGCCGAATTCCCCCTGCTCGCACGCTGGGACCGGCGGTGTGTGACGGCGCGCAACTGGTAGCGGACATCAGCAGAACTCGGGTTGGTAAACCGTCGCGGGTGACAGCATAGGCGACCGCGATCCCGTCCAGTCCGAGCATCTCGGCGGCATTGTCGCCGGTGCGGGCCCGGCTGCAGCGTCGACGTTCTCCGCCGGATGCTCACGGAGCGGACCCGCGGAAGGCGGTGCTCGGCGGGTTGGCGAATTGCCAAGTGCCCGGGGCGAACCTGCCTAAGAACACCTGCGCGGGACAGCGCTCGTCGACCTCCCGGCAGTAACTGGCACGGCCAGCTCGCGGGGCTTTACCCTCATCGGTGGCTACCGAACCAAATTAATCAGGTATTGCAGTTCCTCGGGTCCAACTCTGTTGAAGCCGGAGAACGGGTGCTCCTGGGAGGCGATGACGAAGATCACCGTACCGATGAAGAAAGCCAACATGCATCCGAAAATCAGTTGGCCCCGCAGCGGGTAGTCGAGCAGGCAGATCAGTATCAACGTGATCACCGCACCGAGAATGACGATCCACCACAGCGTCGGGGGAAGCCCAGTGTCGGTGCTGCTCAGCCGATCGTGACGAAGTTCGAGCAACGTGCTGAAACCCCGTAGAGTCTCGGCCTGCAAATTCTGCTGACTGGCTGTTCGTGGTTCGAAGGCATTGAGCGTCTTGGCGAATTCATCGATCATGGGAAACTCGCCTCGAGGCCGTATTCCACGCGCCTGCTCGGCAAAGCTGTGGTCGACCACCTGCTGTGCGTAGTCCCCCAGTGATCGCTTGAGCTGGCTGCCGGTGGGCTCGGGAAAATAACTGGCGTTGCGATACAGGTTTGCGACGGCCGAACTTTCATTGGAGACTACTCCGCTGAGATTGCTGTAATTGTCATAAGCGCCGACCACCAGTAGTCCAAGCAGGATTCCGTAGAATAGGGAGAACACAGAGAGGGTGGTGTTCACCACCTCGTTGGCCGGAGCATCCCCGTGTACCCGGCCATGGAGATAACGCTTCACCACGATGATCCCAATGGCCACCGCGATTGCGAAGACCAGTCCGCACGCGATACTCATCGGGATTTCGGGATAATCGAAAATCCGCTTCATCTGACTCCATCTCTCGCTGCGCCTTCTCGCTGCACCGTGCTAGTGCCCCCAGTCAGACTCGAACTGACACTTGGCGGATTTTAAGTCCGCTGCCTCTGCCAAATTGGGCTATGGGGGCGAGAGTCCATAACGTACCGCTTGGTGCCCCTGAACACGCCGAACGGTGTTTGGCCGCCCAGAAGCGCTCCCGGCAACTATCGTGGAATCGCCCATGACCTGCCTACCAGGAGGAACCCTGATGAAGATCGCTGACACCAAGCACACCGGCGGCTGCACCTGTCGCTGCAACGCCTGCAAGAACGGCGCGC
>JBAXCK010000028.1:0-25772 GCA_037141465.1 Mycobacteriaceae bacterium
ACTCACACTGCACGGGTTTTGAATCCGTTTCCTCTGCCAGTTGGGATACGAGGGCCTGTGCGCCAAGTCACGATAGTGGATGGACAATGGCCCACATGACCGAGCAGTTGCGGGTGCTGATCGCCGAGGACGAGCCGCTGATCCGGCTCGACCTCGCCGAGATGCTCGCCGAGGAGGGCTACCAGGTGGTCGGTGAGGCCGCCGACGGACAGGAGGCCGTCGACCTGGCCGAGAGCCTGAAGCCGGACCTGGTGATCATGGACGTCAAGATGCCGCGACGGGACGGTATCGACGCGGCAGCCGAGATCGCCACCAAACGGATCGCTCCGATCGTCGTTCTCACGGCTTTCAGCCAGCGCGACCTGGTGGAGAAGGCCCGCGACGCCGGCGCGATGGCCTATCTGATCAAGCCGTTCACCGCGTCAGACCTGGTACCCGCCATCGAACTCGCGGTCAGCCGGTTCACCGAGATCACCGCACTGGAGGTCGAAGTGGCCGACCTGAGCGAGCGGTTAAAATCCCGCAAGCTCATCGAACGGGCCAAGGGCCTGCTGCAGACCCGCCACAAGATGACCGAACCGGAGGCCTTCGCGTGGATGCAGCGGGCCGCCATGGACCGCCGGACCACCATGAAACGGGTGGCCGAAGTGGTCCTGGAATCCATGGAGTGAATCCCCGAGGTCGGCTGATCACGCGCGGTTTCGCCCCGGGTTGGCTATGTTCTAGCAGTCTGTTAATTGATCCGGAGGTGAACCCGTGGCTGGTCGGGGAAGAAACGTCATTGCTGTCAGCTCAGCGGTCCTGGCGGTGCTGGGCATGGCCGCCTGCAGCAAGCAGCCGACGTCGAACACGGAATCGGCGACCGGCTCGAGTTCCGCCGCGGCCCCCGCAACGGACCTGAAGATCGTCGAGCAGGTCCAGATCGACAACAACGGCGGCGCGGTCACCGCGGACGCCGGCGCAGCGGCGGCCGACCCGGCCGGCGACGGCAAGGCGACTTGCGCGCCGGTCGCGATTGCGATGGCCGGTGCGCTCAACGGTCCCGACGCCGCGCTCGGCATCAACATCAAGAACGGTGTGCAGCTGGCGCTCGACAAGCACAACGCAGCTAACCAGAGCTGCCAGATCGAGCTGAAGACCTTCGACACCGAGGGCGACCCGCAGAAGGCCACCGCGATCGCCCCGCAGATCGTCGACGACGCCAAGGTCATCGGGCTGGTCGGGCCGGCCTTCTCCGGCGAGACCAAGGCCACCGGCGGCGTCTTCGACCAGGCCGGTCTGGTTGCCGCCACCGCGTCGGCCACCAACGTGACGCTCTCCGAGCAGGGTTGGAAGACCTTCTTCCGCGGCTTGGCCAACGACGGCGTGCAGGGTCCGTCGGTCGCCAACTACCTCAAGAACACCATCGGCGACAAGAAGATCTGCGTCGTCGACGACAGCACCGACTACGGGTCAGGTCTGGCCAAGGCGGTCCGCGACACCCTGGGCCCGGTGGCCGACTCGGCCTGCAACATCTCGGTGAAGAAGGGCGACAAGGACTTCTCCGCCGCGGTGACCCAGGTCAAGGGACAGTCGCCGGACTCGGTGTTCTATAGCGGCTACTACTCCGAGGCGGCGCCGTTCGTCCAGCAGCTGCGCGACGCCGGCTTCGCTGGCAAGTTCGTCAGCGCCGACGGCACCAAGGATCCCGAATTCGTCAAGCAGGCTGGTGACGCATCGAAGGACGCGGTGCTGTCCTGCCCATGCGGCCCGGCGTCGGCGGCGTTCTCTGACGAGTACACCAAGAAGTTCAGCCAGGCCCCCGGCACCTACAGCACCGAGGGATATGACCTCGGCACGATTCTTGCGAAGGGCATCGACTCCGGTGCGGTCACCCGTGAGGCGCTGCTGGACTTCGTGAAGAAGTATGAGGGACAGGGCGTGGCACGCAAGTACCAGTGGACCGATACCGGTGAGCTGACCACGACACTGATCTGGATTTACAAGGTTCAGTAAATCCACAACAGGTATTTACAACGGGCCGATGGTTGATGCCCGCCGACTAACGACCCGGAGGTTATGACGTGCGCGGTGTTCGGATACGGACGTTGATCGTGGTGAGTGCCGCAGGTCTGACGATGCTGGGTGTCGCCGGGTGCGCCCAGCAGTCAAAGCCGGAAGACAATGCGGCGGGCAGTGACCTGAAGATCGTCGAACAGGTCCAGATCGATGAGGACGGTGCTGCGGTCAAGCCCGCTGAGGGCGCCGTGCCCGCCGACCCGGCCGGAGACGGCAAAGCCAGTTGCGCGCCGGTGTCCCTCGCCATGGCGGGTCCGCTGACGGGCGCTGATGCGCCGTTCGGCGCCAACGTCAGAGACGGCGCACAACTCGCCGTCGATCAGCACAATGCCGCCAATCCGGGCTGTCAGGTTCAGTTGAAAACCTTCGACACCGAGGGTGATCCGCAGAAAGCGACGGCGGTCGCGCCCCAGATCGTCGACGATCCGTCGATCATCGGTCTCGTCGGTCCGACCTGGTCGGGGGAGACCAAGGCAACCGGATCGGTGTTCGACCAGGCCGGCCTGGTCGCGGTCACTCCCTCGGCCACCAACGTCGACCTGTCCAAGCAGGGTTGGAAGACCTTCTTCCGGGGCCTGTCCAGCGACGGTGTGCAGGGTCCGTCGCTCGCGAACTATCTGAAGAACGCCCTGGGGGTCAAGAAGGCGTGCGTGGTCGACGACAGCACCGACGCCGGTGTGGGCCAGGCCGGCGCGGTGCGAACCACCCTGGGCCCGATCGCCGACGCCGCCTGCACCATCTCGATTAAGAAGGGCGACAAGGACTTCTCCGCCGCGGTGAGCCAGATCATGGGCCAGGCACCCGACGTCGTCGTCTTCGCGAGTTACTACACCGAGGGTGCTCTGCTGCTGCAGCAGTTGCGCGACGCCGGTTACACCGGCCTGTTCGCCGGTCCGGACGGACTCAAGGATCCGCAGTTCGTGAAGGCTGCGGGACAGGCGGCGGCGGGAGCGGTGCTGTCCTGCCCGTGCGGTCCGCCGACCGGCGCCTTTGCTGAGGACTACACCAAGAAGTTCGGCCAGGCGCCGGGCACCTACAGTCTTGAGTCCTACGACCTGGCCACGATCCTGCTCAAGGGTATCGATTCCGGGGCGGTCACCCGTCCGGCGCTGTTGGAGTTCGTTCGCACTTATGTGGGTCAGGGCGTGGCCCGCAAGTATCAGTGGACCGACACCGGGGAACTGACCTCGAACCTGATCTGGATGTACAAGGTTCAGTAACTCGCCGATGATCCACGAGTGCGTCACCCAGTACGCCTGTGTCGCCGGTGACATCAGCTTCAACATCACCAACCTGCGGAACGGTTTCTGGCAGTTCACCATCGACGGGCTGGCCTGGGGAGCGATCTACGCCCTGGTCGCTGTGGGCTACACCCTGGTCTTCGGTGTGCTGCGGCTGATCAACTTCGCGCACTCCGAGATCTTCATGCTGGGCATGTTCGGGGCCTACTTCTGCCTGGACAAGATCCTGGGGTTCGCGCCGAGTGGTAATGCCTACAACCGCGGCGTGGGACTGACGGTGCTCTACCTCGGTATAGCCATGCTGTTCGCGATGGCGGTCTCCGGTGCCGCCGCGGTCGGATTGGAAGCGGTGGCCTACCGGCCACTGCGACGGCGCAACGCCCGTTCGTTGACCTTCCTGATCACCGCGATCGGCATGTCGTTCGTACTGCAGGAGTTCGTGCATTTCTTGCTGCCGAAGATCATCAAGGGTTATGGCGGTAGCAACGCACAGCAGCCGATCATCCTGGTGCAGCCCAAGACGCAGTTCCACATCTTCGGGGCCTCGGTCTCCAACATCACGCTGGTGATCGTGGGTTCCGCACTGGTGCTGGCGTTGGTGACCGACGTCGTCATCAACCGCACCAAGTTCGGCCGCGGCATCCGCGCGGTGGCCCAGGATCCGACCACCGCGACCCTGATGGGGGTCTCCAAGGAACGCATCATCATGCGGACGTTCCTGATCGGCGGCATGCTCGCCGGTGCGGCGGCATTGCTCTACACGCTGCGGGTGCCGCAGGGAATCATCTACTCCGGCGGCTTTCTGCTCGGCATCAAGGCCTTCTCGGCCGCGGTCCTTGGGGGCATCGGGAACCTGCGCGGTGCGCTTCTGGGTGGGCTTCTGCTGGGCATCATGGAGAACTACGGGCAGGCGGTGTTCGGCACCCAGTGGCGCGACGTCGTCGCCTTCGTCCTGCTGGTGCTGGTGCTTCTGATCCGGCCGACCGGCATTCTGGGCGAGAGCCTGGGGAGGGCGCGGGCATGAGCACTCTGCTGGCTCCCGGGGACGGCCTGCGGTCATGGTGGGCCGGCCTGAGTCGGGTCACCAAGTGGGGGTTCGGCATCCTCGCGTTCGGCGCACTGGCTTTGCTGCCGTTGTTCCCGCCGCCGTTCCTCAAGACGCCGGGCATCAGTCTCGGCGGCACCATGGCGCAGTTCGCGATGGTGGCGATCATCGCCGTCGGCCTCAACGTGGTCGTCGGACAGGCCGGCCTGCTCGACCTGGGTTACGTCGGCTTCTACGCGGTCGGCGCCTACACCGTCGCACTGCTCACCAGTCCGGACAGCCCGTGGAACCGGGTTTCGCCCAACGGCTTCCTCAATGAGAAGTGGGCCTGGCTGTCCTGTGTGCCGATCGCGATGGCGGTGACGGCATTGGCGGGCCTGATACTCGGCATACCGACACTGCGACTGCGCGGCGACTATCTGGCCATCGTCACCCTGGGCTTTGGTGAGATCATCCGTCTGCTGGCCGACAATCTGGCCGGCGTCACCAACGGTCCGCGCGGACTCAACGAGGTGGCCTACCCGCGCCTGGGGGAAACTGCGAAGCTGCCCAACGGGGTGTTCTCCAGTGGTAACTCCACCGGCACCGCCAACTACGGCACCTGGTGGTTCTGGCTGGGACTCACGCTGCTGGTCGGCATCCTGTTGCTGGTCGGCAACCTCGAGCGCAGCCGGGTCGGCCGCGCCTGGGTGGCCATCCGGGATGATGAGGACGCCGCAGAGGTCATGGGTGTCAACACCTTCCGCTTCAAACTGTGGGCCTTCGTCATCGGCGCCGCGATCGGCGGGCTTTCCGGCGCGCTGTACGCCGGGCAGGTGCAGTATGTCGCGCCGCCGACCTTCAACATCATCAACTCGATGCTGTTCCTCACCGCGGTGGTCCTCGGCGGGCAGGGCAACAAACTCGGCGTGATCCTCGGTGCGTTCATCATCGTGTACCTGCCCAACCGGTTGCTCGGCGTCGAGCTGTGGGGCATCAATCTCGGCGACCTCAAATATCTGTTCTTCGGGCTTGCGCTGGTGGTCATGATGATCTTCCGGCCGCAAGGCCTCTTCCCGGTGCGCCAGCAGCTCCTGGCCTACGGCAAGTCGGCCCGGCGGCTGTTGGCGTCGGCCGACGAGCGCAAGGTCTCATCGTGACCGCAGAACTCGAGCGCGAGGTTCACGTCAGAGAAGGCGAGCCGCTGCTGCAGGTCACCGACCTGACCGTCCGTTTCGGCGGGCTCACCGCACTGGACTCGGTCAACTTCGCCATCAAACGCGGCGAGATTCTCGGTCTGATCGGACCGAACGGCGCCGGCAAGACCACCTGCTTCAACGCCATCACCGGTGTGTACCGGCCGTCGTCGGGCACCGTGGTGTTCGACGGGCAGACGCTGGGAAGGCGCAAGCGTCACGAGATCACCAGGCTCGGCATCGCACGCACATTCCAGAACATCCGGCTCTGGGGCGAGATGACCGCGCTGGAGAACGTCATCGTCGGCACCGATGCGCGACATCACACGTCGGTGCCCGGCGCGCTGGTGCGCAGCCCGCGGCACCGCCGTGAGGAACACGCGGCCATCGAGAAGGCCGCCGCGCTGCTGGGATTCGTCGGTATCGCGCACCGCGGTGAGGAGAAGGCCAAGAACCTGCCTTATGGCGATCAGCGCCGGCTGGAGATCGCGCGAGCGCTGGCCACCGAACCGAAACTGCTGTGTCTCGACGAGCCGGCCGCCGGCTTCAACCCGAGCGAGAAGGCCGCGTTGATCGACCTGATCCGCGCGATCCGCGACGACGGGTACACCGTGCTGCTGATCGAACACGACATGCGGCTGGTGATGGGGGTCACCGACCGGATCGTGGTGCTGGAGTTCGGCCGCAAGATCGCCGATGGACTCCCCGCCGAGATCCGTGAGGACCCCGCGGTGATCGCCGCCTACCTGGGGGTGCCCGATGACCAACTCTGAGAAGCCGCTACTGGAGGTCAGAGATGCCGTCGTGCACTACGGCAGGATCGAGGCGCTGCACGGGGTGTCGATCACCGTGGCTGAGGGCGAACTGGTCACCCTGCTCGGATCCAACGGAGCCGGAAAGACCACGCTGATGCGGGCCATCTCCGGTCTGTGCCCGCTGTCGAAGGGATCCATCTGGTTCGACGGCCGCGACATCACCAAAGTCAAGGCCTACAAGCGGGCGATCGAGGGTTTGGTTCAGGCACCCGAGGGGCGCGGGGTCTTCCCCGGCATGACGGTCACCGAGAACCTGGAGATGGGCTGTTACGGAAGGAAGTTCGACTCAAAGGCCGCCCATGACGAGCGACTGGACTGGATCTTCACAACCTTTCCGCGGCTGGCCGAGCGCCGCAAGCAGGTGGGCGGCACGCTGTCCGGGGGAGAGCAGCAGATGCTGGCGATCGGCCGGGCGCTGATGGCGCGACCGCGGGTGCTGCTGCTCGACGAGCCGTCGATGGGGCTGGCGCCGATGATCAGCTCGCAGATCTTCGGCATCATCGCCGACATCAATGCGCAGGGCACCACGGTGCTCTTGGTCGAGCAGAACGCCCAGCAGGCATTGAGCCGCTCCGATCGCGCCTACATCCTGGAGACCGGCAACGTCACGCGCGAAGGGCCCGCACGGCAACTGCTGGCCGACGACAGCGTGCGTGCCGCCTATCTGGGTGGGGCCTAACCGGTTTCAGCGCGCGACGATCACCGATGACCCGTGTCCGAACAGGCCCTGGTTCGCCGTCACGCCGACCTTCGCGTTGTCGACCTGTCGCCCGGTGGCCTGCCCGCGCAGCTGCCAGGTGAGCTCGCAGACCTGGGCGATGGCCTGGGCCGGAATAGCCTCGCCGAAGCAGGCCAGCCCGCCCGACGGGTTCACCGGTATGCGACCGCCGACCGTCGTCGCGCCGCTGCGCAGGAGTTGCTCGGCCTCGCCCTTGGCGCACAGGCCGAGGTGCTCGTACCAGTCGAGTTCCAGCGCGGTGGACAGGTCGTAGACCTCGGCGAGGCTCAGATCCTCTGGACCGATACCGGCCTCGGCGTAGGCGGTGTCGAGGATGTGGTCCTTGAACACCCGCTCCGGTGCGGGCACCACCGCCGTGGAATCGGTGGCGATGTCGGGAAGCTCCGGCAGGTATTGCGGGTACTCCGGCGTCGCGCACGACACCGCCCGCACCGACGGTACCCCGGCCACCGAGCCGAGGTGCTTCTCGGCGAAGTCCTTACTCGCCACGATCACCGCGGCGGCGCCGTCAGAGGTGGCGCAGATGTCCAGCAGTCGCAGCGGGTCGGACACCACCGGGCTGGCCAGCACGTCGGAGACCGAACTCTCCTTGCGGTAGCGCGCGTTCGGGTTGTTCAGGCCGTGCCGGGAGTTCTTGACCTTCACCGCCGCGAAATCCTCCAGCGTCGCGCCGTAGAGATCCATCCGGCGGCGGGCCAGCAGCGCGAAGTACACGGTGTTGGTGGCACCGATGAGGTGGAAGCGCTGCCAGTCCGGGTCGTTGCGGCGCTCGCCGCCGACGGGGGCGAAGAAACCCTTGGGCGTGGTGTCCGCTCCGATCACCAGCGCGACATCGCACAGCCCGGCGAGGATCTGCGCGCGGGCCGACTGCAGCGCCTGCGAGCCCGAGGCGCACGCGGCGTAACTCGACGACACCGGGATGCCGGTCCAGCCCAGCTTCTGCGCGAACGTCGCACCCGCGACGAACCCGGGATAGCCGTTGCGAATGGTGTCCGCGCCGGCGACGAGTTGGATCTGGCGCCAGTCCAGACCGGCGTCGCGCAGCGCCGCACGGGCGGCGACCACGCCGTACTCGGTGAAGTCGCGGCCCCACTTGCCCCACGGGTGCATACCTGCGCCGAGGATGTAGACCGGGTCCGGGGGTGCGGCCATCAGGCGATCCTCCACGCATAGACGTTGTGTGCGACGCCGTCGTCACCGGTGTAGAGCGGCATGGTCGTCAACTCCATCTCCATGCCCACCGTCAGATCCTCCGCCAGCGTGCCCTCGACCACCTTGCCGAGCACGATGACGCCCTCGTCGGCCAGTTGCACCGCCGCGACGGCGAACGGCTCGAAGGGATCTTTCTGGGGATACGGCGGCGGCGGCTGGTAGCGGTTCTCGGTGTAGCTCCACAGCGTTCCGCGCCGGGACAGTGGCACCTGGTCGAGTTCGTCGGCCGTGCAGCCCGGGTTGGGACAGTTGTCGGAGCGCGGGGGGAACACGTAGGTACCGCAGGACGGGCACTTGGCGCCGATCAGATGCGCGGTACCGGCGTCGTCGACGGTCCACCAGCCGTCGATGGCGGGAGAGTCTGGCACGTAGTGAGCCTATCGGGTGCCTACGGCATCGGCTGCCTAGAGTGACTCCCATGAGCGAGAAGCCGACGCTGATGCTGCTGGACGGCAACTCGCTGGCCTTCCGGGCGTTCTACGCGCTGCCGGCCGAGAATTTCAAGACCCGCGGCGGCCTGACCACCAACGCGGTCTACGGGTTCACCGCCATGCTGATCAACCTGCTGCGAGACGAGGCGCCCACCCACATCGCGGCCGCCTTCGACGTGTCCCGACAGACCTTCCGCGCCGAGCGCTACCCCGAGTACAAGGCCACCCGCAGTGCCACCCCCGACGAGTTCCGCGGCCAGATCGACATCACCAAGGAAGTGCTGGGCGCACTCGGCATCACCGTGCTGGCCGAGGCCGGGTATGAGGCCGACGACATCATCGCCACCCTGGCCACCCAGGCTGACGACTCCGGCTACCGGGTGCTGGTCGTGACCGGTGACCGCGACTCGCTGCAACTGGTCAACGACAACATCACCGTGCTGTATCCGATCAAGGGCGTCAGCACGCTGACGCGGTTCACCCCGGAGGCGGTGGCCGAGAAGTACGGCCTGACTCCGGAGCAGTACCCGGACTTCGCGGCGTTGCGCGGTGACCCGAGTGACAACCTTCCGGGGATTCCCGGCGTGGGGGAGAAGACGGCGGCGAAGTGGATCGTCGAGTACGGCTCACTGCAGGGACTGGTGGACAACGTCGACACGGTGCGGGGCAAGGTGGGCGACTCGCTGCGGGAGAACCTCTCGACCGTGGTGCTCAACCGCGAACTCACCCACCTGGTGCGCGATGTCCCACTGGCGCAGACGCCCGACACCCTGGGTCTGCTGCCGTGGGACCGCGACAAGATCCACCGGCTGTTCGACGATCTCGAGTTCCGGGTGTTGCGCGACCGCTTGTTCGACACCCTCGCGGCGGTCGAACCCGAGGTGGACGAAGGATTCGACGTGCGCGGCGGCGCGCTGGAGCCGGGCCGGGTCGCCGCATGGCTGGACGCCCACGCCCGCGACGGCCGGCGCTGCGGTATGGCGGTGGTGGGCACGCACACCGTGTACGACGGTGACGCGACGGCCTGCGCGATCGCAGCGCCCGACGGCGACGGCGCCTACATCGACACCGCAACGCTGACACCCGAGGACGAAGCGGCGCTGGGGCAGTGGCTCGCCGATCCGGGGCAACCGAAGGCGCTGCACGAGACGAAGATCGCCATACACGACCTGGCCGGGCGCGGCTGGACACTGGCCGGCGTCACCTCCGACACCGCTCTGGCCGCGTACCTGGTCCGGCCGGGGCAGCGCAGCTTCACCCTCGATGACCTCTCGCTGCGCTATCTGCGCCGTGAACTGCGAGCCGATAATCCTGAGCAGCAACAACTCTCGCTGCTCGACGACACCGAGGGCGTCGACGATCAGGCCGTGCAGACGTCCATCCTGCGCGCCCGCGCCGTGGCCGACCTCGCCGACGCACTCGACAACGAACTCGCCGCGATCGACTCGGCGGCGCTGCTGACCGAGATGGAACTGCCGGTACTGCAGGCGCTGGCCGGGATGGAGACCGTCGGCATCGCGGTGGACCGCGGCAAGCTCGAGACGCTGGAGAGTGAGTTCGGCGACGCGATCCGCGACGCCGCCGAGGCCGCCTACGCGGTGATCGGCAAGCAGATCAACCTCGGCTCACCCAAGCAGCTCCAGGTGGTGCTGTTCGACGAACTCGGCATGCCCAAGACCAAGAAGACCAAGACCGGCTACACCACCGACGCCGACGCGCTGCAATCGCTCTTCGACAAGACCGCCCACCCGTTCCTGGAGCACCTGCTGTCACACCGCGACGCCACCCGGCTGAAAGTCACCGTCGACGGACTGCTGAAGTCCGTCGCCGGCGACGGTCGCATCCACACCACGTTCAACCAGACCATCGCGGCCACCGGCCGGCTGTCCTCGACCGAACCGAATCTGCAGAACATCCCGGTCCGCACCGAGGCCGGCCGGCGCATCCGCGACGCCTTCTGCGTCGGCGACGGCGGTGACGTCAGATACGCGGAATTGATGACCGCCGACTACAGCCAGATCGAGATGCGGATCATGGCGCACCTCTCGAAGGACGAGGGTCTCATCGAGGCGTTCCGCACCGGCGAGGATCTGCACTCGTTCGTCGCCGCACGCGCGTTCGGCGTGCCGATCGACGAGGTGACCCCGGAACTGCGCCGCCGGGTCAAGGCGATGTCCTACGGCCTGGCCTACGGCTTGAGTTCCTACGGGTTGAGCCAGCAGCTCAAGATCTCCACCGAAGAAGCCAAAGAGCAGATGGATCAGTACTTCGCCCGGTTCGGCGGCGTGCGCGACTATCTGCTCGACGTCGTCGATCAGGCCCGCAAGGACGGCTACACCTCCACCGTGCTGGGCCGCCGCCGCTACCTACCCGAACTCGACAGCAGCAACCGGCAGGTCCGCGAAGCCGCCGAACGTGCCGCTCTCAACGCACCGATCCAGGGCAGCGCCGCCGACATCATCAAGGTGGCCATGATCGGTGTCGACGCCGCCCTGCGCGAGGCCGGGCTGACCAGCCGGCTGCTGCTGCAGGTGCACGACGAACTGCTGCTCGAGGTGGCACCCGGGGAACGGGACAACGTCGAGGCCCTGGTGCGCGACAAGATGGGCGGCGCCTATCCGCTCGACGTGCCACTGGAGGTGTCGGTCGGATTCGGCGCTACCTGGGACGCGGCGGCGCATTAGTCGCCGCCGAGCGGCTCGAGCGGCGCATTAGTCGCCGCCGAGCGGCTCGAGCGGCGCATTAGTCGCCGCCGAGCGCTTACTGCGCGCGGCCCCGAGCCGCCGCAGCCGGCGTCCGTGCCGGCTTAGATGCCGCAGCGCCCCCGCCGAAGCGGAAGCTGTTGACGGAGACGCCGGTACCCGTCTGCTCGACATTCGCGCTGTTCTGGGCGACCGAACCGGCGAAGGCGAACGGACCGGACCCGGCCTTCACGTTGTTCAAGGTGCCGAGCACGGCGAATCCGACGCTGTTGACACCCTTGCCGGTGACTTCGTTGCCATTGCCGGCGAACGTCAGCGCCGCGGTGTTGACCGAGCTCGGGTCTCCGCCCGTCAATATGCTGTTGCTACCGAACAGGTTGGTCGCAGCGTTCCCGTTCGTGCCCAGTGCGGTCAGGGTGTTGTTGTTGCCGCCGATGTTGACCGAACCGTTCTGGGCGCCGCCGGCGGCGATCACAGTGTTGTTGCTGCCGAACCAGTTCCGGGTGCCGTTCAGCGTGCCCCCGATGACTCCGACGGTGTTGCTGTCGCCCAGCAGGCTCGTGGCGATACTGAGCAAGCCGGACACTGCGGTGACCTGGTTGTTGTTGCCGATAAGGCTGGTGGCCATGTTCCCGTCGCCGCCGCCGGTCGTCACGATGTTGTTGTTGCCGAAGAGGTTGCGACCGACGTTGGACAGGCCACCGTCTCCGCGGACGGTGTTGTTGTTGCCGAAGAGGTTGATCGAACGGTTGAACAATCCGTTGCCGGATTCGACGGTGTTGTCGACACCGCCGACGTTCAGAGCGATGTCGAGGGTCCCGAGTGCCGTGACGGCATGGGCGCCCGGTGTGGTGGCCCCGCCGAAGAGATTCGCGGCGAGGTTGCCGATCCCGGATGCGACGACGCTGTCGCCGGCTGATGCGGGAGAGACGCCGAACGCGATGTTGAGTCCGATATTGCCGAACGACGCCAGACCCTGGGTGATCGCGCTGCCGTTGTTGCCCAGGCGGGTGGCGATACCGAAGAGACCGCCGGCCGTGGCCGACGACTCGTTGCCGACGGCGGTCGCGAAGGTGAAGGCATCACTGGTGGCGGCCGTCGAGTTGGTTCCCAGGGCGAAAGCCGCTCCGAACAACCCGCCGGCGTTAGCGGTCGCGCCGTCCCCGATGGCGATGGCGGCGCTGAGGGGGGAGCTGGTGCAGCCGCCGCCGTTGCCGAGGCCGAAGAAAGAAGCGCACGTGGCGTTAGCCGCGGGCGCGGCGCCCAGGCCGGCGACGGTCATGGTGACTGCGCATGCACCGGCGGCGAGCGCGGCGACGGTGGTATTGCGGGTGGCGATGCTGCGTGAGTACATGAGTTCCTAGCGTCGGTCGTGTTGAGCCTTACGGTGGCCTGCTAGCGAACATTAAACCACTTGTAGAAAAAGCTGAGTATTACCTATGAGCGAACACGCGCTCCTGGTCGAAACGCCTGCTGAACGCCGGTTTCGCTCAGCGCGCCGGAATCCGATAGACCAGCTGGTCCAGGACCGGTGCGGCGGCCGCCCGCGCGGCCACCACCCCGTAGGCCTCCTCGTTCTGCAGCGCGAATACCCGCTGGTCGCCGAAGCCGCGGTCGATCCGGTCCCGCACATAAGCCAGCGACACCACCTGGGTGAAGAACGACTTCACCGCCGAGGCCGCCCGGCGCCCGCCCTGTCTCCGCGCGATGCGCACGGCCGCACGGCGCTGCGACAGCGAGGTGACCCAGGCCGCCTCGGCCGGGGTCACCAGTCGCTCCGCGATCATCCCGGGCATCTTGCCAGCGATGATCCTGCGCTCGCGGCGCCGGCTCAGCACCGCCAGGGTGATACCGAGGGCGAAGATCGGCATCATCCACAGCACGTAGACCCCGAGGTAGGCGCGCGCACCCAGCAACGCCGAACCGTTCCACAGCCCGTGCATGACGACCGCCGCCACGTAGCCCGCCAGCAGGCAGGCCGTTCTCGCAAGCGCCCCGCGCTGCTGCATCGCGCAATAGACCCCGATGCCGAACATCGTGGTGAACAGCGGGTGCGCGAACGGACCGATCGCCAGCCGCAGCCCCGCGATGGTCAGCGAATGAGTGATCGATTCACCGCCGGCGATGTAGAAGATGTTCTCCAGCCAGGCGAACCCGACCGCGGTGAAACCGGCGTAGACCAGGCAGTCGGTCAAGGTGTTGAGTTCGATGCGTCGCCGGCCGGTCATCATCAGCAGCAGGAACAGGCCCTTCGCCGCCTCCTCGACCAGCGGGGCGCCGACGGCGGCGGTGACCAGGCTGGGCTTGTGCGCGCCCTCGGCCGTGCCGGTCAGCGAAACCGAGAGCAGATGCTCGAAGGCCACCGAGAGCACCACCGCGACCGACGCGCCCCACAGGAACGCCAGCATCAGCAGCCGCGGCGGTTCGGGCTCCCACCGGTCCAGCCACAGGTAACACAGCACAACACCGGCCATCGCCGCGGTGGAGAGCGCGAATCCCAGGACCGTGCCGGCCGGGTTCACCGCGGTGATCAGAGTCAGCAGCAGGGCCGCGATCGTGCCCAGTCCCACGATGGCCGCCAGGGGCGCTCCGACTTTGCGGACCGGCGCAGCAAAGGGCGGGACCGGGGCGTAGGGGACCGAAGCGGGCACGTCAGCAGAGTAGCTGTGCAGGTGGCCGGGTTTGGCCGCCGCGCACCCCGTCAAGTACGCTCACCAGGTTCATTGTCCCTACGACCGACCCTGTCCGGAGCAACCCACCACATGCCCAGTCCCACCGTCACCTCGCCGCAAGTAGCCGTCAACGACATCGGCTCGGCCGAGGACTTCCTCGCCGCCATCGACAAAACCATCAAATACTTCAACGATGGCGACATCGTCGAGGGGACCATCGTCAAGGTGGACCGGGACGAGGTTCTGCTCGATATCGGCTACAAGACCGAAGGTGTCATCCCCTCCCGCGAACTCTCCATCAAGCACGACGTCGATCCCAGTGAAGTGGTGACCGTCGGTGACAAGGTGGAAGCCCTCGTCCTCACCAAGGAGGACAAGGAAGGCCGGCTGATCCTGTCCAAGAAACGCGCCCAGTACGAGCGCGCCTGGGGCACCATCGAGGAACTCAAGGAGAAGGACGAGGCCGTCAAGGGCACCGTCATCGAGGTCGTCAAGGGCGGTCTGATCCTCGACATCGGACTGCGCGGCTTCCTGCCCGCCTCGCTGGTCGAGATGCGCCGCGTTCGCGATCTGCAGCCCTACATCGGCAAGGAGATCGAGGCCAAGATCATCGAGCTGGACAAGAACCGCAACAACGTCGTTCTGTCCCGCCGCGCCTGGCTCGAGCAGACCCAGTCCGAGGTGCGCAGCGAATTCCTCAACCAGCTCGTCAAGGGCGCCGTCCGCAAGGGCGTGGTGTCCTCGATCGTCAACTTCGGCGCCTTCGTCGACCTCGGCGGCGTCGACGGTCTGGTGCACGTCTCCGAGCTGTCCTGGAAGCACATCGACCACCCGTCGGAGGTCGTCACGGTGGGCGACGAGGTCACCGTCGAGGTGCTCGACGTCGACATGGACCGCGAGCGGGTGTCGTTGTCACTCAAGGCAACCCAGGAAGACCCGTGGCGCCACTTCGCCCGCACCCACGCCATCGGCCAGATCGTGCCCGGCAAGGTCACCAAGCTGGTGCCCTTCGGCGCATTCGTCCGTGTCGAGGAGGGTATCGAGGGCCTGGTCCACATCTCCGAACTCGCTGAGCGCCACATCGAGGTGCCCGACCAGGTCGTCGCCGTCGGCGACGACGCCATGGTCAAGGTCATCGACATCGACCTCGAGCGCCGCCGCATCTCACTGAGTCTCAAGCAGGCCAACGAGGACTACACCGAGGAGTTCGACCCGTCGAAGTACGGCATGGCCGACAGCTACGACGAGGCCGGCAACTACATCTTCCCGGAGGGCTTCGACTCCGAGACCAACGAGTGGCTCGAGGGCTTCGACTCCCAGCGCGGCGAGTGGGAGGGCCGCTACGCCGAGGCCGAGCGCCGGCACAAGATGCACACCACGCAGATGGAGAAGTTCGCCGCCGCCGACGCCGCTGCCGCGGCCGAGGAGCGCGAACGTCCGGCGGGCGCCGCGGCCTCCGCGAGTTCGTCGAGTTCGTCGGAGTCGGAGTCCGGTGAGGAGTCCGCGGGCGGCTCGCTGGCCAGCGACGCCCAGCTGAACGCCCTGCGCGAGAAGCTGGCCGGCAACGCCTGAGCGCCGGCCATGCTCCGGATAGGCCTCACCGGTGGCATCGGCGCCGGCAAGTCGACGGTGTCGCGTGCCTTCGCCGAATGCGGCGGCGTGGTGGTCGACGGCGACGTCATCTCCCGCGAGGTCGTGCAGCCCGGCACCGAGGGGCTCGCCGCGCTGGTCGATGAATTCGGCCACGACATCCTGCTGCCCGACGGCGGGCTGAACCGTCCCGCCCTGGCGGCGATCGCGTTCAGCGATGAGGACAAGCGGATCACGCTCAACGGCATCGTGCACCCCCTGGTGGCGCACCGGCGCGCCGAGCTGATCGCGGCCGCCCAGGACGATGCCGTGATCGTCGAGGACATCCCCCTGCTGGTGGAGTCGAAGATGGCGCCGCTGTTCCCGCTTGTCGTCGTGGTGAACGCCGATCCGGAGGAACGCCTTCGGCGACTGGTCGACCAGCGCGGCTTCAGCGAAGCTGACGCCCGAGCCCGGCTAGCCGCGCAGGCGACCGAGGAACAGCGCCGCGAGGTCGCCGATGTGTGGCTGGACAACACCGGCACTGAGGGCGAACTCGTCGAACGCGCACGTGACCTCTGGCACCAGCGCATCACACCGTTCGCGCACAACGTCGCCACCCGCACCCCGACGCCCGACCCGCATGGACTGGTCCCGGCCGACCCCTCCTGGTCCGCGCAGGCGGCCCGCATCCTGTCCCGGCTTCGGACCAGCTGTGGCCACCGCGCGGCGCGGGTCGACCACATCGGATCGACGGCGGTCAGCGGTATGGACGCCCGCGACATCATCGACATCCAGATCACGGTCAGCTCGCTCGACGTCGCCGACGAGCTCGCCGGTGATCTGCTCACCGCGGGGTATCCCCGGGTGTCGGCGATCACCGCCGACCGCGGTTTCGGCGGCGGAGAGAATCTGCGCCTCAAGCGGTTTCACGCCTCGGCCGATCCCGGTCGGCCCACCCACATCCACATCAGGGCCGACGGCGATCCGGGCCAGCGGTTCGCGTTGCTCTTCGTCGATTGGCTCAACGCCAACCCGGGCGTGCGTGCGGACTACGTCGCGGTCAAGCGCGCCGGCGACGCCGGCGCTCTGCGGCGGTGGCTGGCCGACGCGCACCGCGGCGCCGAGATGTGGGCGGAGAGCGCCCGGTGGCAGATCAGCTGACGGCGACCGGTGCGGGCTCCGCCGGTCCGTTGGACACGATCGGTGGGCCGCCAGGCAGGTTGTCCACCGGAGCGCCGCAGTTCATCACCCCGTAGTCGGGGTCGTTGCGGACCGGCGTCAACCGTGGGCTGATGAACTGGCTGGCCTGCGCGACGATCACTTCGTCCACCAGGATCTCACAGATCAGGTTCGCCGAGTACGGCCACTGGATGGAGATTCGCATACCGGCCTGCTTGGGATCGGTCAGCACCCCGGTCGCCTCGAACGTGCGGCCGGGCAACATTGCCGGGTCGGCGCTGTTCACCTGGGCGTCGCTCATCCGGTAGTAGATCTCCGCGCCGCGGGCAAGACCGTCGACTCGGGCCCGGTAGGTGACGTTGTGCGCGGCGCCGTCGGCAGCCGGGCCGGGGGCGGGGGTCGGCTCCGCAGCCGGCTCGGCGGCCGCGACGGCAGGGCTCAGCACGGCGATGAGGGCGGCAGCCGCACTCCATCGCATCGTCGTCCCCATGCGTGCCACGGCCAATGAGCGTACGCCTAACGCCACCTCAACCGCATCCCGGCGGCCGACAGCCAGGCGTTCAGGTCGTGTCCGTGGGAAGCCAGCCCGTCGACGGCGGCGACCGCCGTGACCAGGGCCTGCTGGGCGGTGGCGCTGTCGATCAGGCCGCCACGGTGCGCCTCCAGCAGTTCGTCGATGTCGACCAGGTCCGTCCCGCGTCCGGTGCACACCACCAGGTCCAGGTAGTGATCCCGGGTCTCCCATCGGTCGTTGGCCACGGTGATCGATCCCACGTCGAGGTAGTAGTCCTGGTCGCGTTCGAAGCCGGCGTTGAAGTGGAAGACGTTGACCCGCAGACCCAGCGAGGGCAGCAGCCAGGACTCCAGATAGTGGAACTGTGTCCGGCCGGGGGTCGGACGTGCCATATAGAGGCCCCACGGCTCGAGCCGGTACTCGTCGACAGCACGCACGACCCCCTTCGGGTCGGTGTTCGTCCCGGCGGCCAGGTCGAAGGTCTCACGCTTGGGCGGATGAATGGCGGCCCCGCTCATCTGCACATGGTGGCGAGCGTGCGCTCGAGCGGATCGGTCGAGATGACGATCAGACCGTCCAGTGGGCCGTTGAGATCCTCGACCAGGTAGATGGCCGCCGCGGCGGATATTGCGCCGACCAGCAATGTGCACACGGCCAGCCCGCTGCGGGGCGCCTGCAGGGCGAATGCGGTGAACACCGCCGAGAGCCAGAAGATCAACACTCCCATGAGCAATGACGGCACCTGCGGGTCGGATTCGACGAAGACGTTTCTGCGGGCCAGTCGTACCTCGTCGATCAGATTCTCGACGCGCGTCTGTATCGCCGCCTGTCCCGGGTTCTGCGGCGAGAGTGCATGGATCTGGCGTGCCACCGCCGGCAACTTCGGCACGACGGTCTTGGTTCCGTTCCTCAGCTCTTCAAGCCGGCCGGCGAAGGCGTCACAGAGCCCTCGGCGTGCCGGGTCGGCTTCCGGACCGTAATCCTTGAGCAGCTGTTCGGACAAGGAGACCTTCGCAGCGCTCTCGGCCACATCGGTGCTGACATCTTTGAAGGTATCGGTTGCCGAGGCGACCAGGAGGCCCAGCACGAGGGCCGACAGTAAAACCACCAGTCCGGCCACCCCGGAGTCGCCGTTGCCGAGGATCTCCTTGGCGTCGTGGACGGTTTCCTTGAGGGCCGCGCGCAGGCTGAAGCCCAGGGCGATACCGCCACACATGCACAGGAGCGCGATCGCTGCGGGTATCAGTTCAGTCACGCGAAATTCCCTAGTGCCGACCGCACGGGGGACGGCCGGTCCGGTGAGCAGCGTATACGACGGCAGATCGGGTCACGACCGGTGTGGTCGGTGACCGCGCCTACCCTGTATCCATGGCCTTCGCTACCGAGCGCCCCGTCCTCGCCCAGTCGGAGTACCGCGCTGTCGAGGACCCCGCGAGCCTCGTGCGCAGTGGCGCCCGCTTCGAGGTGGTCAGCGAACACCGGCCGGCCGGGGACCAGCCGGCGGCCATCGAGGAGCTTGAGCGCCGGATCCGCGCGGGGGAGCGCGAGGTCGTTCTGCTGGGCGCCACCGGCACCGGCAAGTCGGCCACCACGGCATGGCTCATCGAGCGGTTGCAGCGGCCCACCCTGGTGATGGCGCCCAACAAGACGCTGGCCGCCCAGCTGGCCAACGAACTGCGGGAGATGTTGCCGCACAACGCGGTCGAGTACTTCGTGTCCTACTACGACTACTACCAACCCGAGGCCTACATCGCGCAGACCGACACCTACATCGAGAAGGACAGCTCGATCAACGACGACGTCGAGCGACTCCGGCACTCGGCCACCTCGGCGCTGCTGTCGCGGCGTGACGTCGTCGTCGTCGCCTCGGTGTCCTGCATCTACGGACTCGGCACGCCGCAGTCCTACCTCGACCGGTCGGTGGAGTTACAGGTCGGCACCGAGGTGCCGCGCGACGGTCTGCTGCGCATGCTGGTGGACGTTCAGTACGACCGAAACGATGTGGCCTTCACCCGCGGTACGTTCCGGGTGCGCGGCGATACCGTCGAGATCATCCCGTCGTATGAGGAACTCGCGGTGCGCATCGAGTACTTCGGCGATGAGATCGAGGCGCTCTACTATCTGCACCCGCTGACCGGTGACGTCATCCGCAAGGTGGACTCGCTGCGGATCTTCCCGGCCACCCACTACGTCGCCGGGCCGGAACGCATGACCGTGGCCATCTCGACGATCGAGGCGGAACTCGCCGAACGGCTCGCCGAACTCGAAAAGCAGGGCAAGCTACTCGAAGCGCAGCGGCTGCGCATGCGCACCAACTACGACATCGAGATGATGCGGCAGGTCGGCTTCTGCTCGGGCATCGAGAACTACTCGCGCCACATCGACGGCCGCCCTTCGGGTTCGGCGCCGGCCACCCTGCTCGATTACTTCCCCGAGGATTTCCTCCTCGTCATCGACGAGTCGCACGTGACCGTGCCGCAGATCGGCGGCATGTACGAGGGCGACATGTCCCGGAAACGCAACCTCGTGGAGTACGGCTTCCGGCTGCCGTCGGCGGTCGACAACCGACCGCTCACATGGGAGGAGTTCAGCTCCCGAGTCGGCCAGACCGTGTACCTGTCGGCGACGCCGGGTCCCTACGAGTTGGCCCAGACCGGTGGCGAGGTCGTTGAGCAGGTGATCCGGCCGACCGGTCTGGTGGACCCGAAGGTCGTCGTGAAGCCCACCAAGGGTCAGATCGACGACCTGATCGGCGAGATCCGGGCGCGCGCCGAGCGCGACGAGCGGGTGCTGGTCACCACGCTGACCAAGAAGATGGCCGAGGACCTCACCGACTATCTGCTGGAGATGGGGATCCGGGTGCGATACCTGCACTCCGAGGTGGACACCCTGCGCCGCGTCGAACTGCTCCGCCAGTTGCGCCTCGGTGAGTACGACGTTCTCATCGGCATCAACCTGCTGCGCGAGGGTCTCGACCTGCCCGAGGTGTCGCTGGTGTCCATCTTGGATGCCGACAAGGAGGGCTTCCTGCGCTCCACCCGCAGCCTCATCCAGACCATCGGTCGCGCGGCACGCAACGTCTCCGGTGAAGTGCACATGTACGCCGACAAACTCACCGACTCGATGCGTGAAGCCATCGACGAGACCGAACGGCGCCGCGCCAAGCAGATCGCCTACAACGAGGAGCGCGGCATCGATCCGCAGCCACTGCGCAAGAAGATCAACGACATCCTCGACCAGGTCTATCGGGAAGCCGACGACACCGAGGCGGGCGACGGGGTCGAGGTCGGCGGTTCCGGCCGCAACTCCTCGCGCGGCCGCCGGGCGCAGGGGGAGGCGGGACGCACCGGCGGCGGCGCCAGCTCAGGGCTGCTGGAGGGCCGCGACGTCACCACCATGCCGCGCGCCGAACTCGCCGACCTGATCAAGGATCTGACCGCGCAGATGATGGCGGCAGCGCGGGATCTGCAGTTCGAGCTGGCCGCCCGGCTGCGCGACGAGATCGCCGATCTGAAGAAGGAACTGCGCGGCATGGACGCCGCCGGCCTGAAGTAACCGCAACAGCACCTCTTGGCCACGGTTCGGTAACCGCGTGAATCGTCGACCCTTCCTGGGACTTACACGGCTGTAGTTTCGGCACAGACCTCAACACGGATGGGATGAAGATGTCTGGAACCACCTCACGGTTCGCCGTCAGAATCGTTGCGGGCAACGGTTTTCTGATCGCCGTTGCCGGGTTGTGCGGCGCGACCCTCGCGGCGAGTCCCGACGCGATGGCGACTCCGCTGAAGACCGGTGGCTACGAGTGCGTTGAGCAGCTGGCCGGTGGCGCCGGAGCGCCGGCTGCAGCCGGATGCGCCCCGGTCGCCGACATGGCCGGCATCCCGCTGGTTCTGCCCGGCCCGCTGCCGGCCGGTGGCGCCGCTGCGGCGGCCGTTCCGATTCCCGCCGGTGCTGCGGCGGTCCCGATCGGAGCCCCGATACCTGTCGGCGGCGGCGCACCGATTCCCATCGGCGCTCCGATACCGGTGGGAGGGGGCGCACCGATTCCCGTCGGCGCTCCGATACCGGTCGGTGCCGGCGCACCCATCCCCGTGGGGGCACCCGTTCCGATCGCGGCGGGCGCGCCCGTTCCGGTGGGAGCCGCTGTCGCCGGTGCTCCCGTCCCGGTGGGGGGTGCCGTCGTCGGTGCTCCGATTCCCGCGGCCCCGATCCTCGACATGGGGGGCGGGTACGGCGGCAAGGGCGCGCCGACCGGCCCGCCGCCGCCCAGTGTTCCCGCGTCGGGGCAGCCGATCCTGCCCGGCCCCACCGGGTGAGGACTGACCCGATGGCGTCCGTTGTCCGGTTTCTCGTGGCGGTGATCGCGGTCTTCTCGACTGTGTTCGCCGGTTCCGCCGGCGTCAGCCACGCGGCGATGGCCCCGTCCGTCGGGGCCGGTATCGCCTCCGTCCTACCGCGGCCGGGGGAGGCGGTGGGAGTCGCGCATCCGGTCGTGGTCACGTTCAATCGGCCGGTGGTCGACCGGGCTGCGGCCGAACGCGCACTCGACATCACCTCGTCGCCCGCCATGACCGGCCGCTACGAATGGCTCGACAACACCACGGTGCAGTGGCAGCCCGACGACTTCTGGCCGGCGCACAGCACCGTGGCGCTCTCGGTCGGCGGCCGGCCGGCGCAGCTCACCACGGGACCCGAGGTGGTCGGCGTCGCGAGTATCGCGGACCACACCTTCACCGTGAGCATCGATGGCGCTCCGGCAGGACCGCCGACCTCGCTGCCGGCACCTCATCACCGTCCGTTCTTCGGACAGGAGGGTGTGTTCCCGGCCACCATGGGCCGTCCCGCCTACCCGACGCCGGTCGGCATCTACACGGTCCTGGCCAAGGAACGCTCCGTGGTCATGGACTCGAGCACGGTCGGCATTCCGGTCGGCAGCCCCGACGGCTACCACCTGACCGTCGACTACGCCGTTCGTTTCACCAGTCGCGGCCTGTTCGTGCACTCCGCGCCATGGGCCGTCAACTCGATGGGCAATGACAACGTCAGCCACGGCTGTATCAGCCTGAGCCCCGAGGACGCGGAGTGGTACTACAACACCGTCAACATCGGCGACCCGATCATCGTGCGGGAGAACAGCCTTGAAGTGCCCTCCGCACCGAAGATGGGCAGGGCGTCCTAGCCGTTGCGGTCCGTCCGGGTCGATTTGACGACCTGGGCGAAGCTGAACTGCCAGCGCTCGACGATCCGGAAGCCCAGCCGCTCGGGCACCTGGAAGGCCATTGCCTTGGCCAGCCGCGGCCCCGGCGGCAGCGCGGTGCCGCGCTGACGGTCCGGCAACGTGGGATCACGCTCGGACACAGTCCACAACGCCGGGCAATCAGGCATCTTGTCGGCCCACGCCCACACCGCGATATGGCTGTCCCACAACATGTTCCGATCCAGTGCGGTCCGGCCGCGGCCGTAATCGCGCAGCCTGTCGTACACCGACGGCCGGGCAGCGGTGAGCGGCCGGATGGGGCCCGGTTTCCACGTCGTGGAGTTGTCGAGCACGAGGCAATCGCCCGGGGCGGCGAAACGGCCGATCACGTCGGCCACTGCGCTGTAATCCATCTCCGCCTTGGCGTAGGCGCTGCGCTGGAACAGATAGGTGGGTGCCGCAGTGGCGGCAAGGACCACAAGCAGCAGGGCGATGCCGGACCTGCTGTTCGCAACCACGACGATGCACAGACCCAGAAGCAACGCGAAAGCCGGCGCGGTGAACGACAGATACCGCGGGTAGTAGATCGGATGGTCCAGCGCCGAGTACATCAGCAGCGCGCCGGTGGGCGCGGCTATCCACGTGACAGCCACGGCGAGCACGCGGCCCGGCTGTTCGGCCCCTGAGGGGAGACCGAACCGCATCCCGAAGGCGATCGCCGCGAGGATGATCAGCCCGCCGGCGATTGCCGCGGGCAGGGCGCGGTCGAAGTACTGCTCCTGCAGGACCTCGCCGACGGTGGACACCGACGGCCGGGAGATCCACCGGACCTGGAACAGCTGGGACTGTGTGAACGCCAGGAACGGAACCACTGCCGAGACGGCGACGACGGAGGCCGCCGCCCAATACCTGAGTGCGCCAGGCCGGCGGGCGAACAACGCGACCGCCACAGCGTGCGCGGGGATCAGCAGCACCAGGAAGACGTTGAGCACTGCGGCGCACACCAGCAGCACCGAGTACGGAATCCACCACGGCGCCGCCCCGCGCCGGGCGACCGTTACGCACAGCACCGTCAGCCACACCGCCACCGCCATGGACAGCGCATAGGAGCGGGTTTCCATCCCCGCCCAGGTGACCCTCGGCAGCACCGCGAACACGATGCCGGCGGTCACCGCCACCGCGCGGGTGGACAGCTGGCGCCCGAGTGCCACTATGCCCGCGGCCGCGAGTCCGGCGGCCAGAGCGCTGGAGAACCGCGAGGCGAATTCGGTGGCCGGGAAGACGGCGAACCAGCCGTGCATCATCAGGTAGTAGAGCCCGTGAACCGCGTCGATGTTCCCGGTCATCCGCCACAGCGCCGGCAGCGGACGGGTTGCGGCCGAGAGGGTCGCGGCCTCGTCGAACCACAGCGACGGCCGGGCCGACCCGGCGGCGCTGAGGGCGACCGTCAGCACGGCGACCCACATCGGATCCCAGGGCCGGCGCCGTCGCACCACCGGCGCGACCGGGACGGCGGCGACTGCGGGCCGGGGTTGTTCGGTCAAGAGGGTGGCCACGGCGGTCACGGTAACCGGCCGGTGCTGTCATGAACGTCACCCGGATCCCGCACGGACCCTGTTTGCCCATGTGGGGCCGGGTCTGAAACCTCTGGACGGTTCCCCGGTGTGCCCAATCACACCCGCCTGACGTGGCACAAGCGTTAGGGTTCGAGTCGGCTGAATGCACACGAGACTGGAGGGTACGGATGGGCGGTTACAGGACCGTGGTCGTCGGAACAGACGGCTCGGCGTCGTCGCTGCGCGCGGTCGAACGGGCGGGAGCCCTGGCTTCCGGACCCGACGCCAAGCTCATCGTGGCGAGCGCCTACCTCCCGGACGCGGAGGATTCACGCGCCGCCGACGTCCTCAAGGACGAGGGATACAAGGTGGCCGGCACCGCGCCCATCTACGACATCCTGCATGAGGCCCGCGAACGCGCGAAGGCTGCGGGCGCGACGAACATTGAGGAGAAGGCCGTCGTCGGCGCTCCGGTGGACGCCCTGGTCGACCTGGCCGAGGAGGTCGGCGCGGATCTGCTGGTCGTGGGCAACGTCGGCCTCAACACCATCGCGGGTCGTCTGCTCGGTTCGGTGCCGGCCAATGTGGCGCGGCGATCCAAGAGCGACGTGCTGATCGTCCACACCTCGGGCTGATCACTCCGGTGTCGCCGAGCGCCGTGCGGACCCGGCTGTGGGTCGACGGCGAGATGAAGGCCGAGAACTTTCCCCTCGCGGAGATATCGGAGTATCTCCACAAACCCGGGGCGCTTGTCTGGGCGGATCTGTGCAACCCGGATGAACGCGCTCTGGCGCAACTGGCCGACGAACTCGGCCTGCCTCAGCGGGCCGTGGAGGAAGTCGTCGAGCACAGTGAGCGTACGAAAGCCACCCGTTACGGGGACGACACCCTAGTCACGGTTTATGTGACGGCACTCGGCCCGCAGGTTGCGGGCTCGATCGAGTCCCGGTTGCTGACTGCTCGAGTCTTGATCTTCGTATCGCCGACCGCCGTGGTCACGGTTCGGAACGAAACCGACCCGGCTCACCCTGTTTTCGACATCGACGAGGTGGTTCGCCGGTGGGGGGATGACAGCGACGCGGTCAAGATGGGAAGCCCCGCGCTGCTGCACGGAATCCTCGACGTGGTGGTCGACGGGTACTTCGACACGATCGGACAACTCGACGACGCCATGGAATCGCTGGAGGACAACCTCTTCGGCGAGGCTCCGCAGACACGCCAGTTGCAGCGCGACACCTATCGGGCGCGAAAGGAATTGGTGGAACTGCGGCGCGTCGTGCTCCCGATGCGGGAGGTGATCAACACCGTTCGGCACCGGACCGTCGACCGCGCCCATACCTCCGAACTCGCCAGGTGGTACGACGACCTGTACGACGAGGTGACCAGGGCCTCGGAGTGGACCGAATCGCTGCGGGACATGGTCACCACGGTGTTCGAGACGAACCTGTCGCTGCAGGACGCACGACTGAACACCATCATGAAGAAGCTCACCGGCTGGGCGGCGATCATCGCGGTGCCCACGCTGGTCACCGGCTGGTACGGGCAGAACGTTCCCTATCCGGGGTTCAGTGAGGCCTCCGGTGTCGTCACCAGCGCCGTGCTGTCCGTCCTGACGTCGTTGGCGCTCTACATCGGGTTCAGGCGACGCGACTGGTTGTGAG
>JBAXCK010000029.1:0-25757 GCA_037141465.1 Mycobacteriaceae bacterium
CGAAGATCGACGCGATCGGGTTGGTCGAGGTGGGCTTGCCCTGCTGGTGCTGGCGATAGTGACGGGTGACCGTGCCGTGCGCGGCCTCTGCTTCGACCGTCTGGCCGTCCGGCGTCATCAGGACCGAGGTCATCAGACCCAGTGAGCCGTACCCCTGGGCGACGATGTCGGACTCCACATCGCCGTCGTAGTTCTTGCACGCCCACACATAACCGCCCTCCCACTTCAGGCAGGAGGCCACCATATCGTCGATCAGACGGTGTTCGTAGGTGAGTCCGCGCTTGTCGAACTCCTCCTTGTAGTCCTCGTCGAAGATGCGCTGGAACTCGTCCTTGAACATGCCGTCGTAGGCCTTGAGGATGGTGTTCTTGGTCGACAGATACACCGGGTAGTTCTGCTCCAGCGCGTAGTTGAACGTCGAACGGGCGAAGTCCTGGATGGATTTCTTGAAGTTGTACATCCCCATGACGACTCCGCCGTCCTCGGGGATGCGCACGACTTCGTGGACCATCGGCTCGCTGCCGTCCTCGGGGGTGAAGGTCAGGGTGACGGTGCCGGGACGGTCGACTTTGAAGTTGGTGGCGCGGTACTGGTCACCGAAGGCGTGCCGGCCGATGATGATCGGCTTGGTCCAGCCCGGCACCAGGCGAGGGATGTTGGAGATGACGATCGGGGCGCGGAAGATGGTGCCGCCGAGGATGTTGCGGATGGTGCCGTTGGGCGACAGCCACATCTTCTTGAGGTTGAACTCCTTGACCCGGGCCTCGTCAGGGGTGATGGTGGCGCACTTGACCCCGACGTGGTGCTTGAGGATCGCGTTGGCGGAGTCGATGGTGACCTGGTCATCGGTGGCATCGCGATGCTCGATGCCCAGGTCGTAGTACTCCAGGTTCACGTCGAGGTACGGAAGGATCAGGGTGTCTTTGATGAGGGCCCAGATGATCCGGGTCATCTCATCGCCGTCGAGGTCGACCACGGTGCCCTTGACCTTGATTTTTCGTCCGCCCGACATATGTGTCCGCATCCTCCTAGGCCCGGTGAGCCAGCGCTCGTGGCGCCAACATTACAAGGGGGGTAGCGGCCGCTCACGGGTCCACCAGCTAGCCAGCGCCCCTGGATATGCGTTAGGCTCGGGGTTGGTCATGAGCGCCAGCGACAAGCCCCGGCTTGCTGGCCGGCAACCCTCCAACCGCGGTGGGGTGCCCCGGGTGATGACCGGGTTGGAGCAGCCGAACCGCGGCTGCACGGCAAGCGCGGGTCCGCCATGACGGGCCCCATCACCAAGGAGCCATGGCGCAGTGACGACCCAGAAAGATGGAGCGACCCCGGACAACGGGTGGTCCTTCGAGACCAAGCAGATCCACGCAGGACAAAGCAGTGACGCGACGACCCGCGCGCGGGCGTTGCCGATCTACCAGACCACCTCGTACACCTTCGACAGCACCGACCACGCAGCGGCGCTGTTCGGACTCGCAGAGCCGGGGAACATCTACACCCGGCTGATGAACCCCACCACCGACGTCGTCGAGCAGCGCATCGCGGCACTGGAGGGCGGCGTCGCCGGACTGCTGCTGGCGTCCGGGCAGGCCGCGGAGACCTTCGCGATCCTCAACATCGCCGGAGCCGGGGACCACATCGTGTCCAGCCCGCGCCTCTACGGCGGCACCTACAACCTGTTCCACTACACGCTGCCGAAACTGGGCATCGAGACCACGTTCGTCGCCGACCCCGACGATCCGGCGTCCTGGCAGGAGGCGGTGCGGGACAACACCAAGGCGTTCTTCGGCGAGACCATCTCCAATCCGAAGATCGACCTGCTGGACACCCCCGCGGTGGCAGAGGTCGCGCACGCCAACGATGTCCCGCTGATCGTGGACAACACCGTCGCGACGCCGTACCTGATCCAGCCGCTGTCACAGGGGGCCGACATCGTGATCCACTCGGCGACGAAGTACCTCGGCGGGCACGGCACCGCGATCGCCGGAGTGATCGTCGACGGCGGGACCTTCGACTGGACGTCAGGACGGTTCCCCGGTTTCACCACGCCCGACCCGAGCTATCACGGCGTGGTGTTCGCCGATCTCGGAGCGCCGGCCTACGCGCTCAAGGCCCGGGTGCAGTTGTTGCGCGACCTGGGCTCGGCGGCATCTCCGTTCAACGCATTCCTGATCGCCCAGGGGCTGGAGACGCTGAGCCTGCGCATCGAACGACACGTCGCCAATGCGCAGCGAGTGGCGGAGTTCCTCGAGAGTCATCCCGACGTGGTGTCGGTGAACTATGCCGGGCTGCCCAGCTCGCCGTGGCATGAGCGGGCCGGGAAGCTGGCGCCGAAGGGCACCGGCGCGGTGCTGTCGTTCGAACTGGCAGGCGGCGTTGCGGCGGGTAAAGCGTTCGTGAACGCGCTGCGGCTGCACAGCCACGTCGCCAACATCGGCGATGTCCGCTCGCTGGTCATCCACCCGGCGTCGACCACCCACCAGCAGCTCTCGGCCGAAGAGCAACTGGCCTCGGGCGTGACCCCGGGCCTGGTCCGGCTCGCGGTGGGACTGGAGGGCATCGACGACATCCTCAACGATCTGGAACTGGGGTTCGAGGCTGCCAGGCAGCCGCGGGCCGTGGCGGCCTCCTGAGGAATGTGACGTGACTCTCTCGTATGAGCGCATCGACACCCTGCCGCCCGAGGGTGAGATCGGCGTGGTCGACATCGGCCCGCTGCGGACGGAGAGCGGCGCCGTCATCGATGAAGTCTCGATCGCGGTGCAGCGGTGGGGCGAGTTGTCGCCGGCCCGCGACAACGTCGTCGTCGTCCTGCACGCGCTGACCGGAGATTCTTCGATCCCCGGCTGGTGGGACGGGATCGCCGGACCGGGTGCCCCGATCGACACCGACCGCTGGTGTGCGGTGGCCACCAACGTCCTCGGCGGATGTCGCGGCTCGACCGGGCCGAGTTCACTCGCGCGGGACGGACGGCCCTGGGGTTCGAGGTTTCCCGCGATCACGGTCCGCGACCAGGTCGACGCCGACGTCGCCGCGCTGCAGGCCCTCGGTATCACCGAGGTAGCCGCAGTCGTGGGCGGTTCGATGGGCGGTGCGCGCGCGCTGGAATGGATGGTCGGTTATCCCGACCGGGTGCGCGCGGCCCTGGTGCTCGCCGTCGGGGCGCGTGCCACCGCCGATCAGATCGGAACGCAGAGCACTCAGGTGGCGGCGATCACCTCTGACCCGGACTGGCAGGACGGGGACTACTACGGCACCGGCCGCACGCCTGAGGCGGGACTGCAGCTGGCGCGGCGCTTCGCGCACCTCACCTATCGCGGCGAGGTAGAACTCGACACCCGATTCGGCAACGACGCGCAGGGCAGTGGAGAGGACCGGGAGCGTCCACTCGAAGGCGGCCGTTACGCGGTCCAGAGCTACCTGGAGCACCAGGGCGACAAGCTGATCCGCCGGTTCGACGCGGGCAGTTACGTGGCGCTGACCGATGCGCTGTCGAGTCACGATGTCGGCCGCGGGCGGGGCGGGATCGCCGCGGCGCTGCGCTCGTGCCCGGTGCCGGTGGTGGTCGGTGGCATCACCTCGGACCGGCTCTACCCGTTACGCCTGCAGCAGGAGCTTGCGGATCTGCTTCCCGGCTGCAATGAGCTCGATGTCGTCGAGTCGATCTACGGCCACGACGGGTTCCTCATCGAAACCGAGGCCGTCGGTCAGCTGATCCGGCAGACGCTCACGCTCGCCGATGGCTGACGGGCGGCAGAGGCGTTCGCTGTCGTTCGGTTCGCAGGCAGCCGCCTACGAACGGGGACGCCCTTCTTATCCGCCGGAGGCGATCGACTGGCTCCTACCCGCTGGAGCCCGAGACGTCCTCGATCTCGGCGCGGGCACCGGCAAGCTGACCACGCGACTGGTCGAGCGCGGCCTCAACGTCATCGCGGTCGACCCGATCGCCGAGATGCTCGACGTGCTGCGCGAGGCACTGCCCCAGACGCCCGCACTGCTGGGCACCGCGGAACACATTCCGTTGGAGGACAGCAGTGTTGACGCGGTCCTGGTCGCCCAGGCCTGGCACTGGTTCGACCCCGAGGGCGCCGCCGCTGAGGTGGCCCGCGTACTGCGTCCGGGCGGACGGCTCGGCCTGGTGTGGAATGTCCGCGACGAACGGCTGGGCTGGGTCAAGGAGTTCGGGCGGATCGTGGGCAGCGAGGCCGACCGCGACACCACGGCTGAGTTACCCGATACATTCGCCGAGATCGTGACCCGCGAGTTCGAATGGACCAACTACCTGACGCCGCAGGCACTCATCGACTACGTGGCATCCCGCAGTTACTGCATCACCTCGCCGGCCGACGTGCGCACCCGCACGCTCGATCAGGTCCGCGAACTGCTGTCCACCCATCCCGCACTGGCCAACGCCAGCGGTATCGCCCTGCCCTACATCACCATCTGCATCCGGGCCACGCTGCGCGGATCCGGCTAGGACGTGCCCAGCGGGTCGATCGTCCACGCGATGTAAACCACCGCCGCGCACACCGCGGCCATCATGGTCACGTCGATGGGTTTGGTACGCACCGCGAGCAGTCCGGCCCGCTCGTCGCTGAGCACCAACCGGAGTATCGCGGCCACTCCGACTCCGATACCGATCAGCAGCGCCCCGCGCCGCCAGAACCCGGCTGCGATCAACGCCAACGCCACCAAGCCGATGCCGGCGACGGCGAGGATCGGTGACTGCCGCCGCAGTCGTTCCGGATGCAGATACGGCATGCAACTACTTCTTCAAAGCGGACTCGGCCAGTTCGACGACGTTGGTCAGCAGGAACGCCCGGGTCAGCGGACCCACGCCACCGGGGTTGGGCGACACCTTTCCCGCCACCTCCCAGACATCGGGCGCCACGTCACCGGTGAGCTTGTCATCGACCCGGCTCACACCGACGTCGACCACCGCGGCACCGGGACGCACCATGTCGGCGGTCAGCATGTGCGGTACTCCGACGGCGGCGACGATGACGTCGGCCTGGCGCGTCAGAGCGGGGAGGTCACGGGTCCCGGTGTGACAGAGCGTGACGGTGGCGTTCTCGGAGCGCCGGGTCAGCAGCAGCCCGAGCGGACGACCCACCGTCACACCCCGGCCGATCACCACCACGTGCGCACCGTCGAGGTCGACGTCGAAGCGGCGCAGCAGCGCCACGATCCCCCGCGGGGTGCAGGGCAGCGGCGCTGGCTCGTTGAGCACCAGCCGCCCGAGGTTGGTGGGGTGCAGCCCGTCGGCGTCCTTGGCCGGGTCGATGCGCTCCAGGGCGGCGTTCTCGTCTAGGTGGCGCGGTAGCGGCAGTTGCACGATGTAGCCGGTGCAGGCCGGGTCTGCGTTGAGTTCGTCGAGGGTGTCGTTGAGTTGGGCGGCACTGACGTCGGCCGGCAGATCACGGCGGATCGAGGTGATGCCGACCTTGGCGCAGTCGGAGTGCTTGCCCTTGACGTAGGAGTGCGATCCCGGATCGTCACCGACCAGCACGGTGGCCAGCCCCGGTGTGCGGCCCGCCGCGGTGAGCGCGGCCACCCGCCCGGCGAGGTCGACGAAGATCTCGTCGCGGGTGAGCTTTCCGTCGAGGCACTGGGCGGGAGGAAATGGGGCGGGCACGGCTACATTCTGCATATGAACGCCGCACCGGATGTCTTCAGCCCGGCGAAGCTCGGCCCGATCACCCTGCGCAACCGCATCATCAAGGCCGCCACTTTCGAGGCGCGTACACCCGGGGCGCTGGTGAGCGAGGACCTGATCGCCTTTCACACCGCCATCGCCGCCGGCGGGGTGGGGATGACGACGATGGCCTACTGCGCGGTCAGCCCCGGTGGGCGCACCGACGACTCCGCCCTGTGGATGCGTCCGGAGGCGGTGGCCGGGCTGCGGCGACTCGCCGAGGCGGTCCACGCCGAAGGCGCGGCGATCAGCGCCCAGGTCGGCCACGCCGGCCCGGTGGCCAACGCGCGATCGAACAAGGCCACCGCGCTGGCCCCGGTGCGGTTCTTCAATCCGCTGTCGATGCGCTTCGCGCGGCATGCGACTCGCGAGGACATCGACGAGGTGATCGCCGCGCATGCGACGGCGGTGCGGTATGCGATCGACGCGGGTTTCGACGCGGTGGAGATCCACCTCGGTCACAACTACTTCGCGAGCTCGTTCCTCTCCCCATTAGTCAACCGCCGCACCGACGAGTTCGGCGGCTCGCTGGAGAACCGGGCGAAGGTGGCCCGCGGCATCATCGCCGCGGTGCGCCGCGAGGTCGACCGCGACACGACCCCGGCCATCGCGGTGACTGCGAAACTCAACATGGCCGACGGCGTGCGTGGCGGCATCGCCATCGAGGAATCGCTGCAGACCGCCCGTTGGCTGCAGGACGACGGCGGCCTCGACGCCCTCGAACTGACCGCCGGGTCCTCGCTGCTCAACCCGATGTATCTATTCCGCGGCAATGCCCCGCTCAAGGAGTTCGCCGGGGCGTTCTCCCCGCCGCTGCGATGGGGCATGCGGATGACGGGGACGAAGTTCCTCCGCGAGTACCCGTACCGGGACGCCTTCCTGATGGACGATGCGAAACAGTTCCGCAGGGAACTCTCGCTGCCGCTGATCCTGTTGGGCGGCATCACGAATCGCGAGACCATGGACGCCGCCATGGCCGAGGGGTTCGACTTCGTCGCAATGGGCCGTGCACTGCTGGCCGAACCGGATCTGATCAACCGGATCCGGGCCGACGGCGAGGCGCACTCGGTGCGCTCGCTGTGCGACCACTGCAACAAATGCATGCCGACGATCTACTCACGGACCCGTTGCGTGGTGACCGGCGGCCCCGTCTGATGAACCTGACCGTCCGCTACGAGGGTGCGCCGCGGACCTTCGCGCCGGGCAGCGACGTCGTCGTCGGCCGCGACCTGCGTGCCGACGTGCGCGTGCCCCATCCCCTGGTGTCACGGGCACACGTCGTGCTGCGCTACGACCCTTCGCGCGGCCGTTGGGTGGCGATCGACAACGGTTCGCTCAACGGAATGTTCGTGGCGGGCCACCGCGTGCCGACCGTCGACATCGCCGACGGAATGAACATCAACCTCGGCAACCCCGACGGCCCGCCGCTGAGCTTCGGGATCGGCCGCCACCAGGGTTCGGCGCCGCCCGCACCGCGCAGGGGGCCGCCGACCCTGCCCCCGGTTTCGCCACCGGCGGACGCCGCACCCACCCAGATGGGGCCCGCCCCGGCACGGACGGGGTCGACGTCGAATCTGGCGACGTCGATGCTGCGGATCCTGCGGCCGGGATCATCGGCCCCGCCACCGCCCGGCGCGCTGACGATCGGCCGGGCCAACGACAACGACATCGTGATCCCCGACGTGCTGGCGTCACGGCATCACGCCACCCTGATCCCCACGCCGGCCGGCACCGAGGTCGTCGACAACCGCAGCATCAACGGCACCTTCGTCAACGGCAACCGCACCGACCGCGCCCTGCTCAGCGAGGGCGACGTCGTCACCATCGGCAACGTCGACCTGGTGTTCTCCGGCGGAGTCCTGCTCCGGCGCACCGAAACCGCCGCGGCCACCGGTACCGGCGGCCTCGACGTCCGCGCGGTGACGTGGACGATCGAGAACGACAAGACCCTGCTGGACACCATCTCGTTCACCGCGCGGCCGGGAACCCTCACCGCCATCATCGGTCCGTCCGGGGCGGGCAAGTCGACACTGGCGCGCCTGATCGCCGGCTACACCCACCCGACGAGCGGCACGGTCAGCTTCGAGGGGCACAACATCCACGCCGAGTACGCCTCGCTGCGATCGCGGATCGGGATGGTGCCCCAAGACGACGTGGTGCACGGCCAGCTGACCGTGAATCAGGCGCTGATGTATGCCGCCGAGTTGCGGCTGCCGCCGGACACCACCACCGAGGACCGTGCGGCGGTGGTGGCCGAGGTGCTCGGCGAACTGGAGATGACGCAGCACGCCGACACCCGCGTCGACAAACTCTCCGGCGGTCAGCGCAAGCGCGCCTCGGTGGCACTCGAGTTGCTGACCGGACCGTCGCTGCTGATCCTCGACGAGCCGACGTCAGGTCTGGACCCTGCGCTCGATCGGCAGGTGATGACGATGCTGCGCGATCTGGCCGACGCCGGGCGCGTGGTGCTGGTGGTCACGCACTCGCTGACCTATCTCGACGTGTGCGATCAGGTGCTGCTGCTGGCGCCGGGTGGTAAAACCGCGTTCTGCGGGCCACCGAGCCGGATCGGACCGGAGATGGGCACGACGAACTGGGCCGACATCTTCTCCACCGTCGCCTCAGACCCGCGCGGTGCCAACGCCCGCTATCTGGCCTCCAGCGGACCGCAGCCGGCGCCACCGCCGGCCGAGCAGCCGTCCGAACTCGGTGAGCCGGTGCACACCAGTCTGGGCCGGCAGTTCTCGACGATCGTGCGGCGCCAGGCCCGTCTGATCGTCTCCGACCGCGGCTACTTCATCTTCCTGGCGCTGCTGCCGTTCATCATGGGCGTGCTGTCACTGGCTGTTCCCGGCACCGGCGGCTTCGGCGTGCCCGACCCGATGAGCAATGCGCCCAACGAACCGGGACAGATCCTGGTGCTGCTCAACGTCGGCGCCATCTTCATGGGCACGGCGCTGACGATCCGCGACCTGATCGGCGAGCGGGCGATCTTCCGCCGCGAACAGGCGGTCGGATTGTCGACGAGTGCGTATCTGCTCGCCAAGGTGTGTGTCTACACCATCTTCGCAGTGCTGCAGTCGGCGATCGTCACGCTCATCGTGCTGTGGGGCAAGGGATCCCCTGAGCATGCCGCCGCGCTCGGGTCCCCGGGTCTGGAGTTGTTCGTGACGATCGCGGCGACGTGTGTGGCCTCGGCCAACCTGGGCCTGCTGCTCTCTGCGGTCGCGAAATCCAACGAGCAGATCATGCCGCTTCTGGTGGTGGCGATCATGAGTCAGTTGGTGTTCTCCGGCGGCATGATCCCGGTGACCGATCGGCTCGTCCTCGATCAGCTGTCCTGGCTGACGCCGGCGCGTTGGGGGTTCGCCGCATCGGCGTCGACGGTGGACCTGGTGCGCTTGGTGCCCGGCCCGCTGACGCCCAAGGACCACTGGTGGGAACACCGCGCGCCGGTGTGGTGGTTCGACATGGCGATGCTGGCAGTGCTGAGCGTGGTGTACCTGAGCCTGGTGAGATGGAGAATTCGGCTCCCACGCGCCAAGTGACTCGTCATGATTCATAGATGACAACCACTCCGGTGAGCCGTCGGCCCGATCGCATCAAATTCTCCGGACATACCGATGATGACGGCTTGTTCGGCCCCGACAGTGTCACCTGGCGCATCTCGGCGCTGCCCCAGATGGGACTGGCTGCGCACGCGGCAGCGACACTGCAGATGCTGCACCCGATGGTCATGCACATGATCGATCAGGCATCGGCCTTTCGAACGAATCCTGCCTCTCGCGCCGAACTCACCGCCCTCTACGGGCGCACCCTGACCTACGGGGACACCGCAGCGGCTCACCGCGCCGCTGAGGTCCTCGCGAACATTCACCACCGGGTCACGGCCACCGATCCGGTATCGGGTCGCACCTATCACGCTGATGAGCCCGATCTTTTGCTGTGGGTGCACAACACTCTGCAGTGGATGGTGCTTCGCGTGACCGACTCCTTCGGTCCCTCCCTGAGCGCTGCCGACAAGGCGACCTACCTGAACGAACAGCTCATCGCAGCGCGACTGACGGGATGCACTGTCGAGGACGTGCCTACCACCGAGAAGGACCTCTACGCCTACATCGAAGGTATGACGCCACTGCTGGCCGTGGGCAACGACACCGTCTGGTTCAAAGAGATGGCGCTCCCTGCTTCCGTCGCCTGGAAGCCGGCCACCTATCTGCCGCACATGCTGGGTATCGCCGTCGCCGGCCTGATGAATGCCGAACAGCGTCGGATCTACGGGGTGGATCGGCCCGCCTGGCAGTTCGAGACCAACAGGCAGATCCTCAAGGGAATCTTCGAGGCGGAGGCACGCAAGATTCCGGTGCTGTCGCGCATTTCGTTGGAACGCCAGAAGGTCGATGAGAAGGCTTTCGGATCACCGAACTGAACGACTGTCAGCCATGACCTGGAAGGTCGAGCAGTCGCAGGGTTCCCAACTGCCCAGGCTCGTTGACCAGGTCGACCTTCACCCAGCGTTCCAGAAGGCCGCATTCGCGCAGTTCCTCGATCTCGAACTGCAGCGGTTGGTCGTCGAACCAGATGAACGGATTCTTCAGGTCGATCGCCTCCAGTTTGCTCGTCGCCCAGGACGTCGGCCTGATCGCATGAAGCAGGTCTGCCGTTGCCGGCGCGACGAGCTTGGACAGGGCCTCGCGAACCGGTGCCGGATCGCCGTCCCGGCAGCGGGTGGTGAGCCAGTGCAGCGGGTGGCCACTGGCCACTAGTTCGGCAAGGAACTCGTCGGCATGTCTGGCCAGGGTGCCGTCGTGCTGAACCAACACGCCGTCGACATCGAGATATATGTTCATGGTGATGTTCCGCATTCTATTTTTCTCGCCCCGCATCGCACCCAACACCGGCAACGCGATCCGGATGGTGTCGGCCACCGGGTGCGAACTGCACCTGGTGGAACCGCTCGGCTTCGACCTCTCTGAGCCGAAGGTCCGTCGCGCCGGGCTGGACTACCACGATCTGGCATCGGTGACCGTGCATCCCTCGTTGAGCGCCGCATGGGACGCGCTGCTGCCGGCGCGGGTGTTCGCCTTCACCGCCCATGCTCAGACGTCCTTCGCGGAGATCTCCTACCGGGCGACGGACGTGCTGATGTTCGGTCCGGAACCGGACGGACTGGACGCCGCCACGCTCGCCGACCGGCACATCACCGCAGCGGTCCGGATTCCGATGCTGGCAGGCCGACGATCGTTGAACCTGTCCAACGCGGCCGCCGTCGCCGCCTACGAGGCTTGGCGGCAACAGGGGTTCACCGGCGGGATCTGATCTACCAGCTGTTCCAGTGCGTCAACTGCTCGGCGGGCAGCCGCTTGGCAAGCTTGAAGTCGGTGCCCTTGGTGTAGGCGATCGGGAACAGCCCGCCCTGGGTGTAGCGCTCGTAGGGAATACCGAGCAGGTCCGCGGCTTTCTTCTCACCATCTCCGATCAGGTGCAGCGTCGTCCAGGCCGAACCCAGACCGCGCTCCCGCAGGGCCAGCATGTAACTCCAGACCGCCGGAAGCAGTGAACCCCAGAACGATGCCTGCACGCCGGCGTCGGTTCCCTCCGGGCGGCCCTCCAGTAGCGGGATCATGAAGACCGGGGCCTTCTCCATGTTCTCGTTGAGGTACTTCGCCGAACTCACCACCGCGCCGATCTGCTCGTCGCGGATGTCGCCACGGACCGGCGGTTCCATGCTCAGGTAGGGGGTGCCCATGGCGCGGTAGATGTCGGCCAGTGCCTTCTTCTTGGCGGGATCCTCGACGAACATCCACTGCCAGCCCTGGGCGTTGGATCCGGTGGGCGCCTGCAGTGCGATGTCCAGACATTCCATCAGCACCTCACGGGGCACCGGCTTATCGAAGTCCAGACGCTTACGCACCGAACGGGTGGTGGTAAGGACTTCGTCAGCGGTCAGATTGAGGTTCATGACCGCTCAGCGTATGCGAGGGAGCTAGCCCGTCGCTCGCAACCTGGTGTCGGCCGGCGACATCAGCCGGGCCCGGCGATCCACCTCGTGGTCGATGATTCCGGTGAGGTTGTTGGCGAGGTCCGCGTATCCGCGGCGGCGCAGGACATCCTCGACGTAGATGACCAGCTGGACTTCGCTCTCGCTCATCATCATCAGATTTTCCCCCGTGGGCGTTGCTGGGTCGGCGCTTTGGTGAAGCGCTTTCAATGTAACTCGCTGGCCGCAGAGGTTAGCGACATTTGGGTGATTGACGCTAGTCACGTCGATATTGCAACCAAAATGGGTGAAATGTCAGCTTTTGCTCAGCTTTTGCTCAGCAGAAAGTTACTCTCCGCAAGGCAGTTTGCTCAGTAGCGCCGGCCGGTCAGCGGAAGTCGCGAGACCGGGAGCCGGTCGGCATGCTCATTCGCTGCATGCGTTCGGCCACGACCGTCACCGCGCCGGTGGCGTTCTGCACCTGTCCTCGGATGAGCAGCGCGGCGGCGGTCTGGGCCACCCTGCGGTGCCGGGTCCACACCCCGGGAGTGCACAGCACGTTGACCATCCCGGTCTCGTCCTCGAGGTTCATGAACGTCACGCCGCGGGCCGTGCCCGGACGCTGCCGATGGGTCACCGCCCCGGCGATCAGCACCCGGCTTCCGTCGGGAACCGACAGCAGTTCGCCGGCCGGGGTGACGCCCAGTGCGTCGAGGTCGGCACGCAGGAACTGGGTCGGATAACTGTCCGGCGAGACACCGGTGGCCCAGACGTCGGCGGCGGCCAGTTCGACGTCACTCATTCCGGGCAGGGCCGGAACGGTCGACGACGAACCGACTCCGGGCAGCCGGCCGGGCCGCTCGGAGGCAGCGGCGCCGGCCGCCCACAGCGCCTCCCGTCGGCTCACGCCGAAGCAGCCCAATGCCCCACAGGTCGCCAGCGCCTCGGTCTGCGGCACCGAAAGCTGCACCCGCGCAGTCAGATCCAGTAGCGATGCGAACGGGCCATGCATCTGCCGCTCGGCGACGATGTGCTCGGCGAGATCGGCGCCGATGTGGCGCACGGCGGCCAGGCCCAACCGCACCTCACCCCCGGCATTCTCGAGCGTGGCGTGCGGCAGGCTGGCGTTGACGCACGGGCCGCGCACCGCGACACCGTGCCGGCGGGCGTCGGCGACGAGGGACTGCGGCGAGTAGAAACCCATCGGCTGGGCCCGCAGCAGTGCGGCGCAGAACGCCGCCGGGTGATGCAGCTTGAACCAGGAGGAGTAGAAGACCAGCGAGGCGAATGACAGCGAATGGCTCTCCGGGAAGCCGAAGTTCGCGAACGCCTCCAGCTTCTCGTAGATCCGGTCGGCGACGTCACCGGTGATGCCATGCAGTTGGGCCATGCCGGCATAGAAGCGGTCCCGCAGCCGGCGCATCTTCGCCGTGGAGCGCTTGGAGCCCATGGCGCGGCGAAGCTCGTCGGCTTCGGCGGGCGAGAACCCGGCGCAGTCCACAGCCAGCGCCATGAGCTGTTCCTGGAACAGCGGAACCCCCAGCGTCTTGTGGAGTGCGGGTTCCATCGACGGGTGGTCGTAGGTGACGGGTTCGAGCCCGTTTCGCCGCTTGATGTAGGGATGCACCGAGCCGCCCTGGATGGGTCCCGGGCGGATCAGCGCCACCTCGACCACCAGGTCGTAGAACACCCGCGGTTTGAGTCGAGGCAACGTCGCCATCTGCGCGCGGGACTCCACCTGGAACACCCCGACGGAGTCGGCGCGCTGCAGCATCTCGTACACCGCGGGTTCGGACAGATCCAGACGGGCCAGATCCACCTCGATGCCCTTGTGTTCGGCCACCAGGTCGATGGCGTAGTGCAGCGCCGAGAGCATGCCCAGACCCAGCAGGTCGAACTTCACCAAACCGATTGCCGCACAGTCGTCTTTGTCCCACTGGAGCACACTGCGGTCGGTCATCCGCGCCCACTCCACGGGGCACACGTCGGCGATCGGCCGGTCGCAGATCACCATGCCGCCGGAATGAATGCCCATGTGCCGTGGCAGGTCTTTGATCTCGGTGGCGAGTTCGACCACCCGCGGCGGAATCCCGTCGAGTTCGTCGGATCTGTCGGACTCGGTGATCGTCCACCGGCTGATCTGTTTGCTCCACGCGTCCTGCTGCCCCTGAGAGAACCCCAGGGCGCGGGCCATGTCCCGCACCGCGCTGCGACTGCGGTAGGTGATCACGTTGGCCACCTGTGCGGCGTAGTCGCGGCCGTAACGCCGGTAGACGTACTGGATGACCTGTTCGCGAAGGTCGGACTCGATGTCGATGTCAATATCAGGCGGCCCGTCGCGGGCGGGTGAGAGGAACCGCTCGAAGAGCAGACCGTTGGCCACCGGATCCACGGCGGTGACACCGAGGGCGTAACAGACCGCCGAGTTGGCCGCCGAACCACGGCCCTGGCACAGGATGTCGCTTCGCCGGCAGAACTGGGTGATGTCGTGCACCACCAGGAAATAACCCGGGAAATTCAGGTGGGCGATGACCTCGAGTTCGCGTTCGATCTGCGCGTAGGCCCGCGGCGCCGACGAGCGTGAGCCGTAGCGGAGCGCGGCGCCGGTCATGACCAGTTCACGCAGCCAGCTGTCCTCGGTGTGGCCCGGAGGGACGTCGAACGGCGGCAGTTGCGGAGCGATCAGCGCCAGTTCGAAGGCGCACTGCTCACCGAGATCGGCTGCCGCGGTGACAGACTCGGGATGACGGTGTAGCAGCCGCACCATCTCCGCACCGGATCGCAGATGCGCACCGCCCAGCGGGGCCAGCCAGCCCGCCGCTTCGTCCAGGGACTGCCGGGCCCGGATCGCGGCCATGGCCGATGCCAGCCGGCCGCGGTCGGGCGTGGCGACATGCGCGGCGGTGGTGGCCACCACAGTCACCCCGAACCGGGGCGCCAGTTCGGCCAGCGCGGCGTTGCGCTCGTCGTCGAGCGGGTGCCCGTGGTGGGTGAGTTCGATGCTGACGCGATCAGAACCGAAGCGGTCCACCAGATCGGCCAGCGCGTCGGCGGCAGCCTGGGGACCACCATTCGAAAGTGCCTGGCGCACATGGCCTTTACGGCACCCCGTCAGGATGTGCCAGTGGCCACCGGCGGCTTCGGTGAGCGCGTCGTAGTCGTAGCGCGGCCTGCCCTTCTCTCCCCCGGCCAGATGTGCGGCGGCCAGCTGGCGGGACAGCCGCCGATACCCCTCCGGCCCGCGGGCCAGCACCAGCAGATGCGGACCGGGCGGGTCGGGGTCGCCGGTGCGGGGCGTGTTGGACAGTGACAGTTCGGCGCCGAAGACGGTGCGCACGCCGAGGTCGCGGGCGGCTTCGGCGAACCGCACCACGCCGTAGAGACCGTCGTGATCCGTGAGCGCGATCGCGCGCAGGCCCAACCGCGCCGCCTCCTCCACGAGTTCCTCGGGGGTGGCGGCGCCGTCGAGGAAGCTGAACGCCGAGTGCGCGTGCAGTTCGGCGTAGGGAACACCGCCCGGTACGGGTGCGGCGGACACCGGCGCGGGCGCGGCGGGCGGGGGTGCGGCCGGCGCCGGACGTGCGGGGCGGCTGCCCAGCACCCGCTCCATCTCCGCCCAGCTCGGCGGTCCGTCGTTCCAGCCCACCCCCGGCACGGTATCGAACGTATGTTCGATACACAAGACATCCCTTTGATGTCCTAGGCTCAGACAGTGAGCTCAGAGACCCAGAATTCCGGGACCCAGAAGGTGGAGCCCCACGTCGGCGCCATCAACACCAAACTGAACTGGCTGCGGGCCGGTGTCCTCGGCGCCAACGACGGCATCGTCTCGATCGCCGGCATCGTCATCGGTGTGGCCGCGGCAATCGGCGAACGCGGACCCATCTTCACCGCCGGGCTGGCCGGTCTGGCCGCCGGCGCGCTGTCGATGGCGATGGGCGAATACGTCTCGGTGAGCACCCAGCGCGACACCGAGCGGGCGCTGCTGGACAAGGAACGCCGGGAACTCATCGAGTACCCCGAAGCCGAGCTCAAGGAACTCGCCGGGCTCTATGAGAAGAAGGGACTCTCGCCGCAGACCGCTGCGCAGGTCGCCGAGGAACTCACCGCGCACGACGCATTCGCCGCGCACATCGACATCGAACTCGGCATCGACCCCGACGAGCTGACCAACCCGTGGCACGCCGCCATCTCCTCGGCCGTCTCGTTCACCGTGGGTGCGCTGTTGCCGCTGCTGACCATCCTGCTGCTGCCTACCTCGATCCGGATCCCGGTGACGTTCGTCGCGGTGCTGATCGCACTGGCGATCACCGGCTGGGTCAGCGCACGCCTCGGCGGTGCGGACCCGATCCGCGCGACCCGACGGGTGGTGATCGGCGGTGCACTGGCGATGGCCATCACCTTCGCGATCGGCCACCTCTTCGGTGGCGTGATCGCCTAATCCCGGTACTGGGGCTAAACCCGGTAATGGGCGACACCGTCGTCGAGCACCACCCGGGTGTTGGAGCCGTCCGGCGCCCCGGCCTCGGTGCGGTACAGCGCTCGACCCTCGCCCACACGCCAGATCGACGTCGTCAGCGTCTCGCCCGGGAACACCGGTGAGGAGAACCGGGCCGCCATCGCGGTGAGCCTGGCCGCCTCACCGCCGGCGAGTTCGGACAGCAGTGCGCGGCCGGCGAATCCGTAGGTGCACAACCCGTGCAGGATCGGCGTCGGGAAGCCGGCCAGTTCGCGGGCGAACCACGGGTCACTGTGTAACGGGTTGCGGTCACCAGAGAGCCGGTAGATCAGCGCCTGATCCTCCCGGGTCGGCAGGGCGATGCGCGCATCCGGCTCGCGGTCGGGGAACTCCGGGGCCGGCGGACGCTGGCCGGGCTGTCCGCCGAAACCGCCGTCGCCACGGATCACCAGCGTGGTCAGCGTCTCGGCGACCTGCTCGCCGCTGCCTGGATCAGTTCCCCGGGCCCGCAGCACGATGATGGCGTTGCGGCCCTCACCCTTGTCCTGGATGTCGGCCACCTCGGCCACCACCGACAGCGCACCGGCCGACGGCAGCGGTGCGAAAAGCCGGATCTCCTGGGAACCGTGCAGCAGCTTGCCCCAGTTGAAGGTGCCGACCAGCGGTGCGGCGGCGAATCCCATACAGCAGATCACCGCGAAGGTGGGCAGCACCTGCTGCGGGACGTCGTGGGAGTTCTCGGTGGTGTAGGCCAGATCCGCGGTTCCCGCCCCCACGCCGAGCGCGTAGAGCAGGGTGTCGCGGTCGGTCCACTCGTAGATCTTCGGTTCGGTGACAGCGCCGATAGCGGAGGGGTCGATGGCCATGGCCGCAAGAATCTCACAGCACCACCCCGATCCGATCGGGCAAGTGGGCCAATCCCCCCCGCCCGGGCCGCGGGAGATGCCACCCTTGTCGCCATGAGCGTTTCATTCCCGAGGCCCCTTCGCGCGGCCGTCGCCGTCCTGACCGCAGTCGCGCTCGCCGCCTGCAGTTCGCCCGCGGCCCAGCAGCGCACCGTCACCCTGACGTTCGTCCGGCACGGCGAGTCGGCGGCCAACGCCGCGGGCGTGATCGACACCACGGTGCCGGGGCCGGCGCTCACCGCGCTGGGCAAGGAGCAGGCCGCAACACTGGCGGACAAGTTCAAGGATGAGGGCTTCGACGGCGTATACGCCTCGCAGATGCTGCGCAGCCAGCAGACCGCCGCGCCGACGGCGAAGGCACTCGGCGACCAGGTGACGGTGCTGCCCGGACTCAACGAGATCTCCGCCGGCTGGTTCGAGGGCGTGGAGATGAAGGACATGTCGAGCACGCTGCTGCTCGGTCCGCAGGGGTGGCTCAAGGGCGACCGCCGGTACGGCATCCCGGGTTCGGTGAACGGCAATCAGTTCAACGGCGCCTTCACCACCGCGGTCCAGAAGATCTACGACAGCGGCGACAAGAAGCCGTTGGCCTTCTCCAGCGGTCTGGCGATCATGGTCTGGACACTGCTGAACGTGACCAACGCCCGCAGCAGTCTTCTCACCGACCACCCGCTGCCCAACGCCGGGCGCGTCGTGGTGACCGGTAACCCGGATGTGGGTTGGACGCTGGTCGAATGGGACGGCATCACCAACTTCGGGCCGGACGCCAACGCTGCGTGAACGGTGACGCACCCGTAGCGATGCCGTTCACGATGGCCCTGCGGGTGCGCTACGCCGAATGCGACATGCAGGGACGGGTGTTCAACGCGCACTACCTGACCTGGATCGACATGGCGCACACCGAGGCGTTGCGGCAGATCGTCGGCGGGTACCAGATGCTGCTGGACCGCGGAGTGGATCTTGTGGTCGCCGGTGCGGAGTTGTCGTTCCGGGCGCCGGCCACCTTCGACGACGAGTTGGCGATCGACGTCGCGATCGAACCGCCCGGACGCACCTCACTGCGCAGCAGGTATGTGATCAGTCGCGGTGAGGAGGTCATCGCCGAGGCGACGATGACCCATGTCTGCGTCGACGCCCGCGACTATCGCAAACAGTCGTGGCCGGACTGGCTGCGCGAGTTACTGGCGGCTCACTCGTAGACGCCCTCGGTGTACCACCGGCCGCGGCGGTAGCACAGCAGTAACGCACGATCGCCGTCGACGAGCACCTGCGCCCGCGCCATGCGCCCGGCGGAGGTGTCCTCCGGTTCGCTCTCCCACCATCGTTCGTCGACCGGCCACGGACCGGTCCACCAACTCAGTGCGACCCCGTCGAGGCGGGCGGGTTCGGCGGTGAACATCCCACGCGCGCTCACCCGGACCGGATTGCCCTGGGCGTCAAGCAGTTCCACCGGTTCATCGGCCAGCACAGTCGGCGCGGGCCCGGGCACCTGACCAGGCCAGGGCCGGTCGGGGGCGGCGGCGGGAACCAGTTCGTCGCCGAAGGAAATCAGGGTGATCCGTTCGGCGGGGGCGCGCCCGCCGCTGAGCACCGGGACCCGCACCGCCTCAGGACCGAGCAGACCCTGCACCCGGACCAGTGCGCGGCGGGCCCGCATCCGGTCATCGGAGCCCAGGCCGCCCCACAGCGGCATTTGCAGCGCCTCGGCGGAGACGACTTCGACGGGCTGCAGGCGCAGCATGGTGAGCGGGCCGGCCGGACCCTGTTCCTGTGCGCGTCGTCCCTGCACCCGCCGCGAGGTGAGCCAGCCGTCGAGTTGCCAGCGCACCCGGTCAGCGGTGGCGTCCTCGGTGAGCGGTTCGGCGCACCGCCACACCCGGGTCATCTCGCCGCCGCCGGCGCTCACGGCGACGATCGCCAGCCGGGTGCATCCGACACCGGCCGACTCCAGACTCCGGTGCAGTGCCGCGGCCAGCGTCCGGCCGGCGAACGCCGCGGCGTCGACCCGGTCGATCGGCGGATCGCAGGTGAGCACGGCGTCGAGTTCCGGCGGCAGATCCCGTCCGCCCGGTGGCCGGCCCGGCTCTCCGGCGGCCATCCGGTGTGCCACCAGCGCATCGGAGCCGAACCGTGCGGCCACCTCCGCCCGCGGCAATGCGGCGAACTGCGCGAAGGTCCGGATACCCAAGCGCCACAGCAGATCCGCCAATTCGCCGCGCCCCTGACCGGACAGGCTCGGCTCGGCGCCGAGGTGGCGGATCGACAACCCGGACAGGAATTCCGCATCCCCGCCCGCAGGCACGATCCGGCCGGCCCGGGCGGCGAAGACCGCAGTCGCCAGTTCGTCGGCGACACCCACCTGACATTCGGCACCGGCGGCGCCGACGGCGTCGACGAGGCGTTCGGCCGCGCCCTGCTCGGAGCCGAAGTAGCGCGCCGCACCGCGCACCGGCAGCACCAGCAGGCCGGGCCGCAGCACCTCGGCGCGCGGGACCACATCGTCCACCGCGGCGATCACACCCTCGAAGAAGCGGGCGTCGCGGGACAGGTCGGCGGCGGCGACGTAGAGCCGGGGACAGCGCGCCTGCGCCTCACGCCGGCGCAGACCACGGCGCACCCCCGCCGCCCGCGCGGCAGCCGAACAGGCCACCACCCGGTTGGCACAGGTGACCGCGACCGGCGCAACGGCCGGCAGCCCTGCCGAGGCTGCCGCCGCGACAGCCGGCCAGTCCATGCACCAGATCGCCAAGACCCTCATTGCAGCCGCACGGACACCCGCACCCCACTGATGCGCCCGCCGGTGCCGGTGCCGCCGGTGAAGTCATAGCCGCACACCCGGGCGCCGATCCGCATCGAGGCGCCCTGCCACTGATCTCCGACGTCCCGGCCTCCGGTGACCACCAGCGTGCAGCCGCGCTGCCGGGCCCGGGCCACCACCGCCCGCGCCCGGGTGGGCGCAACGCGCCGGCCGGCCAGACCGAGCACCACCAGGTCCATCCCGTCCATGAGCACCGCGGCCACCTCGACCGGATCGGCGCCCGGGTCGGGGATCACCGCCAGCCGGCTCAGGTCTGCGCCCATCTCCGCGGCGGCCAGCAGGCCGAAGTCCGGCAGACCGACGACGGCCACGTGACCACCGGCGCCGCTGACCGCGGCGGTCAGGCCGACCACCGGGGAGCGGGCTCCGCACAGCACCGCCACCGAACCCCTCGGCAACCCGGAGCCAAGCAGTCCGGCCAGCGAATCGGGAACCGCCAGCAAACTTTCTGACGTCGGCAGCAGTTCGTCGGGACGGTCCCGGCCGTGCCAGCGGGGGCCTACCTCACCGGAGATCGCCGCCATCTGATGGCGCAGCTGTTGTAGCTGTTCAGAACGGTTTTCCGAATGCTTGGCCAGCGCCGGCGCAGCCGCCATCGCTCACCTCCAACCCTGCTCGGCGTCCCACTGTTTTCGAAAATATGTTCGAATAATTCAGTAAACACCGGCCCGGCGAAGGCCGTCAAGACCTCAGCAGAGAGTCACTTCTATTTTTGTCCGACTCCTCCTCGGGGCTCACGCCCCGCATCGTCGTCGGACTACTCCCACTTGTCGGACTACTCCCACTCGATCGTGCCGGGCGGCTTGCTGGTGATGTCGAGCACCACCCGGTTGACCTCGGGCACCTCGTTGGTGATCCGGGTCGAGATGCGCTCGAGGACGTCGTAGGGAACCCGCGTCCAGTCGGCGGTCATGGCGTCCTCGCTGGACACCGGCCGCAGCACGATCGGGTGGCCGTAGGTGCGGCCGTCGCCCTGCACACCCACCGACCGGACGTCGGCCAGCAGCACCACCGGGCACTGCCAGATCTGGGAGTCCAGGCCGGCGTAGGTGAGTTCCTCGCGGGCGATGGCATCGGCGCGCCGCAGGATGTCCAGACGGTGCGCGTCGACCTCCCCGACGATCCGGATTCCCAGCCCCGGGCCCGGGAAGGGCTGTCTGCCGACGATCTCCTCGGGCAGCCCGAGTTCACGGCCCACCGCACGCACCTCATCTTTGAACAGCAGCCGCAGTGGTTCGACGAGGGAGAACTTCAGATCCGGCGGGAGCCCGCCGACATTGTGATGACTCTTGATGTTCGCCGTTCCGCTGCCGCCGCCGGATTCGACGACGTCGGGGTACAGCGTGCCCTGCACCAGGAACTCGATATCGCCGTCGTGCACCAGATCGCGCACCGCACCCTCGAAGGCGCGGATGAACTCGCGGCCGATGATCTTGCGTTTGCCCTCCGGGTTGCTCACTCCCGAGAGCGCGTCGAGGAATCTCTCCTGCGCGTCGATCGTGACCAGCCGCGCCCCGGTCGCCGCGACGAAGTCGCGCTGCACCTGCTCACGCTCGCCGGCGCGAAGCAGACCGTGGTCGACGAAGACACACGTCAGCCGGTCACCGATGGCGCGCTGGACGAGCGCGGCCGCGACCGCGGAGTCCACTCCCCCGCTCAGCCCGCAGATGGCGCGGCCGGCGCCGATCCGTTCGGCGACCTCTGCGATGAGCGACTCGGCGATACCGGCGGGTGTCCAGTCCGGCGCGATGCCGGCGAACTCGTGCAGGAAGCGACTGAGGATCTGCTGTCCGTGCGGACTGTGGATCACCTCGGGGTGATACTGCACCCCGGCCAGTTTGCGTGCGCGGTCCTCGAACGCCGCGACGGGTGCGCCGGCGCTGTTGGCGACGACGTCGAATCCGTCCGGTGCCTCGGTGACCGCGTCACCGTGGCTCATCCACACCGGCTGCGTCTGCGGCAGTCCCGTGTGCAGTTCCCCACCGGTCACGGTGAGTTCGGTGCGGCCGTACTCACTGGTGCCGGTGCGTGCGACCGTTCCGCCCAGCGCTGCCGCCATCGCCTGGAACCCGTAGCAGATGCCGAATACCGGCACGCCGAGGTCGAACAACGCAGGGTCCAGTTGCGGCGCGCCGTCGGCGTAGACGCTGGCCGGTCCGCCCGAGAGCACGATGGCCCGGGGGTCGCGTGCCTTGATGTCATCGACGCCCGCGGTGTGCGGGATCACTTCGGAGAACACCCGCGCCTCGCGCACGCGCCGGGCGATCAACTGCGCGTACTGCGCACCGAAGTCCACCACCAGGACGGGACGCCGGCCGGGTTCAGCTGCCAACGGTCAACCCCACCTTCTGGAACTCCTTGAGGTCGCAGTACCCGGCCTTGGCCATCGAACGACGCAGGCCGCCAACGAGATTCAAGACACCGAACGGATCATCGGAAGGTCCGTTGAGCACCTGATCGAGCCTCGGTCGCTCACCGAGGGCGACCTGCAGCAGCGCCCCGCGCGGCAGCGACGGGTGCGCCGCGGCGGCGGGCCAGAACCAGCCGCCGCCGAGTGCCTCGTGCGCCGCAGCCAGCGGTGTGCCGAGCACGACCGCGTCCGCGCCGCAGGCGATCGCCTTGGCGAGATCGCCGGAGGTGTGGATGTCACCGTCGGCGAGCACGTGCACGTAGCGCCCGCCGGTCTCGTCGAGGTACTCGCGGCGGGCGGCAGCGGCATCGGCGATGGCCGTGGCCATCGGCACGCTGACACCGAGCACCTCGTCGCTGGTGGTCACTCCGACGGTGGAGCCGTAACCGACGATCACACCCGCGGCACCGGTGCGCATCAGGTGCAACGCCGTGCGGTGGTCGAGCACACCGCCGGCGACCACCGGCACGTCGAGTTCGGAGATGAAGGTCTTGAGGTTGAGCGGTTCACCGTCGTCGCGGCCCTGCACGACCCGCTCGGCCGAGATGATGGTGCCCTGGATGACCAGCAGATCGATCCCGGCTTGCAGCAGAGTGGGTGTCAGGGCCTGGGCGTTCTGCGGGCTGACCCGAACGGCGGTGGTGACACCGGCCTCGCGCACGCGTGCGATCGCCTCACCGAGGAGGTCGGGATTCAACGGGGCGGAGTGCAGTTGCTGCAGCAGCCGGATGGAAGCCGACGGGTCGTCCTCCTTCTCGGCGGCCGCGATCACCGAGGCGATCTTCTCCTCGACGTCGGCATGCCGGCCGATGAGCCCCTCGCCGTTGAGCACGCCGAGACCCCCCAGGCGGCCCAGTTCGATGGCGAACGACGGTGACACCAGCGCGTCGGTGGGATGTGAGATCACCGGGATCTCGAAGCGGTAGGCGTCGAGTTGCCATGCCGTGGAGACGTCCTGCGATGAGCGGGTGCGCCGCGACGGGACGATGTTGATGTCGCTGAGTTCGTAGGTGCGGCGGGCGGTTCGGCCCATGCCGATCTCAACCATGTCGCGCATGGTGAATCTCTCCTGACCTATCGCGCCGTGTAGTTGGGTGCTTCGACGGTCATCGTGATGTCGTGCGGATGACTCTCCTTGAGACCGGCGGCGGTGATCTGCACGAACTGCGCACGCTGCAACTCGTCGATCGTCGAGGAACCGGTGTACCCCATGGCGGCGCGCAGGCCGCCGGTCAGCTGATGGATCACCGTGGCCAGCGGGCCGCGGAAGGGTACGCGGCCCTCGATGCCCTCGGGCACCAGTTTGTCCTCGGAGAGCACATCGTCCTGGAAATAACGGTCCTTGGAGTAGGACCTGGTGACGCCGGTGGCGCCGGCGGCTCCCCGGCCCTGCATGGCGCCCAGCGAGCCCATGCCGCGGTAGCTCTTGAACTGCTTGCCGTTGACGAAGATCAGATCCCCCGGGGACTCGGCGGTTCCGGCCAGCAGCGAGCCCAGCATGGCGGTCGAGGCGCCGGCCGCCAATGCCTTGGCGATGTCACCGGAGTACTGCAGACCGCCGTCGGCGATCACCGGCACGCCCGCCGGGCCACACACGGCGTGCGCTTCGAGGATCGCGGTGATCTGCGGGGCTCCGACTCCGGCCACCACCCGCGTGGTGCAGATCGAACCCGGCCCCACACCGACCTTGACCGCGTCGGCGCCGGCCTCGACGAGTGCGGCCGCCGCACTTCGGGTCGCCACGTTGCCGCCGACCACCTCCACGCGCTCACCGACTTCGCCCTTGAGCTTGCCCACCATGTCGAGCACCCGTCGGTTGTGGGCGTGCGCGGTGTCGACGATGAGCACATCGACACCGGCATCAACCAGGGCCATCGCCCGGTCCCAGGCGTCCTCGCCGACACCCACCGCGGCGCCGACCAGGAGCCGGCCGTCGCTGTCCTTGGTGGCGTTGGGGTGCTGCTCGGTCTTGACGAAGTCCTTGACGGTGATCAGACCGGTGAGTCGGCCGTGTCCGTCGACGATGGGCAGTTTCTCAATCTTGTTGCGGCGCAGCAGGCCCAGCGCCGCATCGGCGGTCACACCCTCCTGCGCGGTGATCAGCGGTGCCTTGCTCATCACCTCCGAGACACGCTTATCCATATCGGCTTCGAAGCGCATGTCGCGGTTGGTGATGATGCCGACCAGTGCGCCGTCGGCGCCGACGACCGGCAGGCCGGAGATGCGGAACCGGGCGCACAGGGCGTCCACCTCGGCCAGGGTGTTCTCCGGCGAACAGGTCACCGGATCGGTGACCATGCCCGCCTCGGAGCGCTTCACCATCTCCACCTGCCCGGCTTGCTCGGCGATCGAGAGGTTGCGGTGCAACACACCCATGCCGCCCGCGCGCGCCATGGCGATCGCCATACGCGCCTCGGTCACGGTGTCCATCGCCGAGGACACCAGCGGCACCTTGAGCCGGATCTTGCGGGTCAGTTGGCTGGAGGTGTCGGCGTTGGCGGGGATGACGTCGGACGCGGCCGGCAGCAGCAGTACATCGTCGAATGTCAGACCCAGCATGGCGACCTTGTGCGGGTCGTCTCCGCCGGTACGGACCGCGGCGCTGCCTTCGGCAATGGTCATCGACGGGCCTCCATCCGACTTCGAATGCCTCATCCTATCGGCACCCCGGTTGGTTCCCTGGCGCGATAGCTTGGCCGCCCCGCCGGCCGCTGCGTAGTCTGGGGGCGTGCGCGACGACCTCCCGCCCGGCCTGCCGCCGGACCCGTTCGCGGACGACCCCTGTGACCCGACCGCGGCCCTGGACGCTCTGGAACCCGGCCAGCCGCTGGAACCGCAGGAGCGCGCGGCTGTGGAGGCCGATCTCGCCGATCTGGCGGTCTACGAGGCGCTGCTGGCCCACCGGGGCGTGCGCGGCCTGGTGGTGTGCTGCGATGACTGCCAGCAGGACCACTACCACGACTGGGACATGCTGCGGGCGAACCTGCTTCAGCTTCTGGTGGACGGCACGGTCCGTCCGCACGAGCCGGCCTACGACCCCGAGCCGGACGCCTACGTCACGTGGGATTACTGCCGCGGTTACGCCGATGCCTCGCTGAACGAAGCGACGTCGGACTATGACAATTACCGCTGAGACAATTACCGCTGAGACACTTACCGCTGAGTCAAATATCGCCGAGTCAAATATCGCCGAGTCGCACCGCTAGCCGACCGGAACCGGGACCACCGTCGTGGTGGTGACCGGGGCCGGCGTGGTCGCCGCCGGCGCGGACTCCGACGCGGGCGCGGGCGCGGTGGTAGCGGCGGGCGCGGGTGCCGCGGTCGTCGTCGCCGCCGGTGCCGCGGATGAGGGCGTGGCCGCGGATGTTTCGGCGGCGCGCGGCGCAGCGCTTGTCGTGGTCGTGGTGGCCGCCGCCGGTGCCGCCGATGAGGACGCCGCCGATGAGGACGTCCCCGCCGCAGTCGTGGCAGCCGTCGTCGTTCCGGCGGTCGC
>JBAXCK010000030.1:0-25715 GCA_037141465.1 Mycobacteriaceae bacterium
ATCCCGCACTGACAGCGGGACCGGTCGACGTCGACCACGCCACGTACTTCCTCTCCGAGGTCAACCTGCGGGCCGGACCCGAACCGACGATGGCGCCCTGGCGCAAGCGATTGTTCATCACGATCTCCCGGATGACCTCCGACGCCGAGTACTTCGGGCTGCCGATGGACCGCACCGTCATCATCGGCGCGCGAATCGAGATCTGACGCCCGGTTAGAGTTGGCCGATGCCGCAAACCACGACATGCGCGATCATCGGCGGAGGCCCGGCCGGGATGGTGCTGGGCCTGCTGTTGGCCCGGGCCGGCGTCGAGGTGACCCTGCTGGAGAAGCACGCCGACTTCCTCCGCGATTTCCGCGGCGACACCGTGCATCCGAGCACCCTGACACTGCTGGACGAACTGGGACTGTGGAAGCGCTTCGCGGAGCTTCCGCAGAGCAGATTGGAGCGCATCCGGTTCGGGACCGGCGACGCCGATGTCACCCTCATCGATTTCACCAGGCTCCGCCAGCCGCACCCCTTCATCGCGATGGTGCCGCAGTGGGATCTGCTCAGCCTGCTCTCCGACGCCGCGCAAGCCGAACCGACCTTCACCCTGCTGATGCGTCATGAGATGACCGGACTGCTGAGCGACGGTAATCGGGTGACCGGTGTGCGTTATACCGGTCCGGAGGGCGAGGGCGAGTTGACCGCGGACCTGACCGTGGCCTGTGATGGGCGATGGTCGGCGGCGCGGCGCCAGTCCGGACTTCCGGTGCGCGAATGGCCGGTGCCGTTCGACGTGTGGTGGTTCCGGCTGCCCCGCGAATCAGACGCCGAGTACTCACTCATTCCCCGGACTGCACCCGGTCGTATCGCGATCATGATTCCCCGCGAAGGCTACTTCCAGATCGCCTATCTGATTCCCAAGGGAAGCGACGAGCGCCTGCGGGCTCGCGGGCTGTCGGCCCTCATCGAGGAGGTGCGCACATTGATTCCCGAGGGCGATGTCTCCGTACTGACGTCGTGGGAGGACGTGAAGTTCCTCGATGTCCGCCTCAACCGACTGCGGCGCTGGCACACCGAGGGTCTGCTCTGCATCGGCGACGCCGCGCACGCCATGTCGCCGATGGGGGGTGTCGGCATCAACCTCGCGGTACAGGATGCGGTGGGCGCAGCGACGCTGCTCGCGCCACCACTGCTGCGCGGGCAGGTCACCCAGCGTGATCTCGCCGCGGTGCGACGGCGGCGCCTACTGCCGGTGGTGGTCATTCAGGCTTTGCAGCGCACGCTGCACCGAGTGCTGGTGCGGCCGATCCTGGATGGGTCGTCGGCCGAGCCGCCGAGGATCCTCACCGGGCTGCTGCGCCGGCTGCCGTGGCTATCGGTGGTGCCGGCATATGTCGTGGGTGTCGGGGTGCGGCCCGAGCATGCACCCCTTGCCGCTCGCAGATGACGTGCTGCCGGCCGCATGGGCAGACACGCCGTCGCGGTGGCTATTCGGGCGCCGGAGCCGCATCCGGGCCGGTGACGGTGAAACCGGCCAGCCAGTCCTCGCCCATGTGCCCGCCGATGGACACCCGCCACTGGTAGCGCTGTCCGGCGACCAGTGGCAGTGCCGGGATGGTGGCGGTGAACGGAATGGTGACCGCGGTGCCCGCGGGGTGCGCCGGGTGCCGTCGCGCGTTGATCACGCTGTCCTCGGTGCGGGCGACCTCATTGCCATCGCCGTCGACGAGTTCGGCATGGATGGGAAACGACGTGCCGATCTCCGACCACTGCACCTCGACGAACACGATCAGCGAATGCTGCGGCGCCGGTGTGGTCGTCGTGGTCCAACCCAGGCCGAGGGCATGCATGGTGCCGTTGGGCTCCAACCGCGCGCTGTGGGCCAGCAGGACGACGGCCCTCATCCGAATTCCGCTGCTAGCCGGCGCTTGTCGACCTTCTCTGCGCCGACGGTGGGCAGCGGCTGTTCCTGAATCCGCCAGCGGGTCGGCACTGCGAAGTGGGCGACCTCACTGCGCATGTGCCGGGTCAGATCGTCTGCTGTGGGCACCGGCCCACCGCGGCGGTGCACCACCACCGCGGCGAGTTCCTCACCCAGATCCGGATGCGGGAGTCCGAGGGCAGCGGCGTCGACGACATCAGGGTGGCGCATCAGTGCGGCCTCCACGTGAGGGCAGGCGATGTTCTCCCCGCCGCGGATCACCATGTCCTTGCTGCGGCCGTCGATGAACACGAACCCCTCGTCATCGACGTGACCGATGTCCCCGGTGTGCAGCCAGCCGTCTGCCTGCAGAGTGCCGTCGTCGACGCCGACATACCCGAGCATCATGGTGGGGGAGCGCACCATGATCTCGCCGTGGCCGTCGTCGTCAGGATCGGCGACGCGCACTTCGACGGTCGCGAAAGGTTTACCCACCGTCTTGGGGAACCGCGCCAGATCCGGACCGGTGGCCATGGTGAAGAAGCCGCCTCCCTCGGTCATACCCCAGGTGTTGACCATCCCGCGTTCCCGCAACTGCGGCAGTCGCCGGGCGAGTCGCTCGAGCAGGACCGGCGGCACCGGTGCGCCGCCCAGCGGGAAGGAGCGCAGACTCGACAGGTCGTGAGCGTCGAAGTCGGGATGCTCAAGCAGTCGGGCCGCCATCGTCGGCACCGCGCCCCACCGCTCGACGCGTTCAGACTCGATGAGTGCCAGCACCTGGGCCGGATCGAACCGGCCGGTGTTGAACACGATCCGGCCGCCGGTGAGGATCTGGGTGACCAGGGTCGCGAACGCGCCGATGTGAAACAGCGGTGTGGAGATCAGGTTGACGGCCTGCGGCGCCTCGGCGGGAATCAGATCGGGACGCAGGTGGGCGCGCGCCAGCACGTTCTGCTGATTGGCCACCACCGATCGGAACGGAAGTTCCACCGCCTTGGGCAGCCCGGTGCTCCCCGAGGTGAACAGGATGGCTGCCGCCGACTCCTCATCGACCGGCCCGGGAACATCGGGGGCGGTGTCGACGGCGTCGGTGAAGCAGCCCGTCAGTCCGGCGATGTCGACGGCCGGTCCGGTCACGAGGTTCGGCGCGTCGGTGATCACCGCCCGGGGACCGACGACGTCCACGCAGTGCGCCGCCTCGCGCTCACTCCACCACCGGTTGCCCAGCACCGGCACCGCGCCCATCGACCACGCCGACACCAGCGCGAGCACCCACTCCGGCGAGTTGTAGGCCAGCAGCATGACCCGGTCGCCCGATTCGATCCCCAGCGGAGCCAGCTGTTCACGGGCGGCGTGGGCGGCGGCGAAGAACTCGCCGAAGGTGATCCGCCGGCCGCCCTGAACGAGGAATGTGCGGGGCGCCCAGCGCTGCACTCCGGTCATTAGTTCGGCGAAGCTGCGGGGGCGCTGCCGATACATGAGACCGGGGTGACCGCCGTAGGCGCCGTCGGCGACCGCGTCACCCCACACCGACTGCACGGTTCTCGACAATAACCGCCGCCGGCGTCGGTCTACGACTGACCGGTCGCCACCGCCTTGGCCCACCGGTAGTCGGCCTTGCCCGCCGGTGAGCGCACCACGTGGTCGGTGCGGATGAACGCCTTGGGCACCTTGTAGTCGGCGATGTGCTCGCGGCAGGCCTCGGCGAGTTCTTCGTCGTTGGCGGAGCGGTCGTCGGCGAATTGGACGATCGCCACCACCTCGTTGCCCCACCGCTCCGACGGGCGACCGGTGACGACGACGTCGTACACGGCGGGATGACTGGCGACCGCACGTTCGACTTCCTCGGCGAAGATCTTCTCGCCGCCGGAGTTGATGGTGACAGAGTCGCGGCCGAGCAACTCGATGCGGCCGTCGGCGAGGAGGCGAGCCTTGTCGCCCGGGATCGACCACCGCACACCATCGATGATCGGGAAGGTGCGGGCGGTCTTCTCGGCATCGCCCAAGTAGCCCAGCGGAACCAGGTCCCGGCGTGCCAGCCAGCCGTCACCATCGCCCGGCCCGAGCACCTTGCTGAAGTCCGCGGAGACGACGGTCGTGTCTGCCAGCGGGCTGAAGGTCGCGGTGGCCACATCGGCGCCCTTGGTCGCGACGGTCGTCATCTGCGCCCCCGACTCCGACGCCCCGACCGCGTCCATGATCATCAGATTGGGCAGCGCGGCGAGCAACCGGTCGCGCACCGTCGGCGACAGTGTGGCGCCGCCATTGGTGATCGCCAACAGGCCCGAGAGGTCGTAGTCGCCCTTCTCTATCTGGTCCACCAGCGGCCGGGCGATCGCGTCGCCGACGACCGGGATGCCCAGTACCCGTTCCCGCTCCGCGAGACGCAGCACGGCGTCGGCATCGAGTCTGGCGACGTCGTCGGGTATCGCGATCCAACCGCCGGTGCTGATGGCGTTGAAGACCCCCCACTGAGCGGCGCCGTGCATCAGCGGCGGAATCAGCAACAGCGAACGCACGCCGGCCTGAGCCTTGGCCTGCGCGGCCAGATCGGCATACGACGCCAGCGATTCGCCGGCTGCCAGGAACGGACGGCCGCCCATCGCCGACATGAAGATGTCGTGCTGTCTCCACAGCACACCTTTGGGCATGCCGGTGGTTCCGCCCGTGTAGAGGATGTAGAGATCCTCGCCGTCGGGGGTCGGCATACCGCCGGGCGGTGCCGCGGTGTTGACGATGGATTCGTAATCGACCGCGTCCGGCAGCAACTCGTTGCCCGAGTCGTCGGCGACCTGGATCAAGACCTCGAGTTCGGGCAGGCGACCGCGGATGGCCTGAACATGGGGGGCGAACTCGGCGGCATACACCAGCGCCTTGGCCGTCGAGTCCGCGAGCAGGTAGAGCAATTCCTCCTCGACATAGCGGTAGTTGACGTTGAACGGCGCCACCCGGGCGCGGTAACCGGCCACCATCGCCTCGAGGTACTCATTGCCGTTGCGCAGATACAGCCCCATGTGATCCTGGCCGGACTGGTGGCCCGCCAGTTGGTCGCGCTCGGTGTGGCAGCCCAGCCCGCGGGAGACCAGGTAGTGCGCGATGCCGTCGATGCGGGCGTCCATCTGCCCGTAGGTCAGCTGCCGGTCCCGCCAGATCAGCACCCTGTGGTCGGGAATGGTCTCCGCCACGGTGCGAAAGACTGAGGAAAGATTGAAGGTTGCGTCACCGGCCATGGCGGTCAGTCTGCCAAAGGCCGGGTGATTGAATCGAGTGATGACCCCATCCGGCGCCGGCTCCGTTCGGGCCCGCATCGACTTCCCGTCCCGTATCGGAGTGTGGTGGGCCAGCGACACCTGGCCGATGCAGGCCGCCTGTGAGGTCGCCGCCGAGATCGAGGAGCTCGGCTTCGGATCGCTGTTCATTCCCGAGGTGGGACTCAAGGACTGCCTGGTGGAGTCGGCCGCGTTCCTGTCGGCGACCAAGCGCCTGGTCGTGGGGACCGGCATCGCGAACATCCACGCGCGCATCCCGGGAACGATGGAAGGGGCGGGGCGCACGTTGACCGCCCTGCACCCCGGCCGCTTCGTGTTGGGGCTCGGCGTGAGTCACGGGCCGCTGGTGACGAACCTGCTGGGCGGCACGTACGAGAAACCGCTGGCGACCATGCGCAGCTACCTCGAGCGGATGGCCGCGCTGCCGGAGGCCATCGAACCCGGGTCAGGCCGTCCGACGCGGCTTCTGGCGGCGCTCGGTCCGAAGATGATCGAACTGTCCGGCACGCACGCCGACGGCGCGCACCCGTATCTGGTCAACCCGGGGCAGACGGCCATCACCCGCGAGATCCTCGGTCCGGACAAATGGATCGTCTCCGAGCAGGCCGTGGTGGTGGGAGAGGACGACGAGGAGCAACTCCGGCGCGCCCATCTGCACCTGCAGATCTACTCGGGTCTGCCGAACTACCGGAACTCGTGGCTGCGCCAGGGCTTCGAGGAGTCCGACTTCGTCCCGGGCGGATCGGAGCGGCTGGCTCGCGGCATCGTCGGTATGGGTTCGGTCGAGAGGGCCGCACAGACGGTGACCGCACATCTGCAAGCCGGTGCCGATCACGTGGTGGTACAGGTGCTCGGCGACGGCGATCCGGCGTGGGATCCGCGTCCGGCGCTGCGCGAACTGGCGGCGGTGCTCGCGCCGGCTAACGCTTGAGCCAGGCGCTCACGGTGGACGGGTCGCGGGTGTAGGACTCATACCACTGGTCGTGGAACAGGCTCGCCCCGCTGAGGTCCTGATCTCCCGCCCAGACCACCCGGATGCGAACGGTGCCCTTCATATATATGTCGGCCCGCCCGTCGCTGATACGCCGGTTCCAGCCTCGCTCCTCACCCAACTGGGCCAGGAGCTGGCGTTGGCCGGTATCAGCCATGCATCCGTCTCCTCTCGGCCTACCGTGGGCAACACTAGCCCAGCCATCGGCGCAGATGCGCCTCCGGACCGCCGCCGGTGATGGCTGACTAGTCACTGCGGGCGCGTCGACCTAATTCCGCTGCAGCTGAACGGAGTTCGCCGGGGCTCTCGAGCCGTCGGCCGAATCCGACGCGGGTGTAGGCGGCGCCCCGCGGGGTGGCGACCTTCAGATCCAGACCGTAGCGGTCGACTCCGGTGCACTCGGCGGACTCGGTGTCGGGGTAGCCACCCAGCACCCGGGCCATCTGCGCCAGCGAATCGGCATGGTCGGCGTTGAGATGCTCGATCGCGCCCGCAGCGAGGGGCCGCACCGGATCGGGACCGGCGGCCGCGTAGTCGGCGGCGGTGGCGGAGTCCATCCGGCCGTAGCCGCCCACCCAGCGGACCCGCTGCACGCGCAGCACCCACAGCGAGAAGTCGCTGTACTCGATGTAGAACCGCGCCGCGGCCACCGCGTTGATATGCGCGTCACGCGCGGCGGCCAGCTCGTCACCGGCCGGCCGTTCCACGACGCCGGCCAGCGTGATCCGGCTGTTGGCCAACGGATCTGCGCTGCCGCCGGGCTCGGTGATCGAAAGGCTCGCGCGTGGATCGCCGGCCAGGTTACGGCCGTGCTCGGCCAGCTGTGAGACGCACAGCACCGGCGCGCCGTGCAGGAGTCCGTAGGTGACGAAGGACGCCCACGGATCGCCGGTGGCCGTCAGGCTCGCCAATGTCGCGGTGTTGGTGGAGGCCGCGATCGTGCGCGCCTCCTCGGCTGCCGACGGCCGGGTGTCGTCGGCGATCGGGCTCAGCGGAGGCGGGATGGTCGGGGCGTCGCCGGGATCGCCGTGGTCACGGTTCGCCACGGAGTGAAACGATACGCCGGGGCCTAAGACGATACGGCGGAGCGTTCGGCGGTCACACGGCGTCGAAACCACCCGACCCGGTACCTTGACTGCCATGAGTCAGGACTCCGGATCGAAGAAGTTCGCCGAAGCCGAGCGTGCGCGCCTGGAGTCGGAACTCGCCGACCTCAAACGCCGGCGGGATCAGTTGCGCGCCGACCTTCAGGGCGACGCCGAAACCGTCGGTGACCGCGGCGATGCGGCCGAAGCTCTGCAACGCGCCGAGGACCTCGGCGGGGTGGAGGAGCAGATCAGCAGGCTCACCTGGCTGCTGGCCGGCGGCAACGCCACCGTCGACGGGCAGCTTCCGAACGGAACCGAGGTCAAGCTGCGCTGGCCCGATGGTGAAGAGGTCAAGATGCGGGTGGTCAACTTCATCGAGGAGACGCCGGCCGGCGCCGAGGACACCACGCTGACCGCCGACAGCCCGCTCGGCCTGGCCCTGTTCGGTCACAAGGCCGGCGACACCATCACCTACCGGACCCCGCGCGGCGAGCAGAAGGTCACCCTGCTCGCCATCAAGCAACCCTGATGCGCGCTGTCAGGGTCACCTCCCTCGCCGGCCCGGAATCGGTGGAGATCGGCGAGGTCGACGAACCCCTCGCCGGCGACGGGATCGTCGTCGACGTCCATGCGGCCGGGGTGGCGTTCCCCGATGCACTGCTGACGCGCGGGCTCTATCAATACCGGCCCGATCCGCCGTTCACCCTCGGCGCCGAACTGGCCGGGGTGGTGCGCTCCGCACCGAGTGGCGCGCACGTCAAAGCGGGCGACCGCGTGCTGGGACTGACGATGCTCGGCGGGGCGATGGCCGAGACGGCGGTCCTGGACGCCGAACGGGTGTTCCCGCTGCCGGACAACGTGAGCTTCGAGGCCGGCGCCGGACTGCTGTTCAACGACCTCACCGTCTACTTCGCGCTCGCCGTGCGCGGCCGGCTCGCCGAGGGTGAGACCGTCCTGGTGCACGGCGCGGCCGGCGGTATCGGCACCTCGACGCTGCGCATCGCGCCGGCCCTGGGCGCATCCCGGGTGATCGCGGTGGTCAGCACCGAGGAGAAGGAAGAGGTGGCCCGCGCGGCGGGCGCCACCGATGTCGTGCTGGCCGAGGGGTTCAAGGACGCCGTCTCCGGACTCACCGGCGGCAGGGGCGTCGACATCGTGATGGATCCCGTCGGCGGTGACCGGTTCACCGACTCGCTGCGTTCCCTGGCGCCCGCAGGCCGATTGCTGGTGGTCGGCTTCACCGGTGGCGAGATACCCACGGTCAAGGTGAACCGTCTGCTGCTCAACAACATCGATGTGGTCGGTGTCGGATGGGGTGCGTGGACGCTGAGCCATCCCGGAGCACTGCGTGAACAGTGGGACGGTCTGGCCGCTCTGCTGGCCTCGGGTGCGCTGGCCCCGCCACAGCCGCAGGTCTTTCCCTTCGAGCAGGCCGCCGTGGCGGTGGCCTCGCTGGAGACCCGCACCGCACGCGGCAAGGTGGTCATTCGGATCCGGGACTGACCGGCCGGCCCGGTCGGTTGGTCCGGCCCGCAATGTCACAGGTGCGGTCTAGGTTTGATCGCGATGGGCTTGCACATTCACCGCGCGGAACGCACCGACACCCTCGCGGACGGACTGGGGGAACTGCTGGCCACGCCGCCCTCGGACCCGTTCGCCGAGGATCTCGTCGTCGTGCCCGCCCGCGGAGTCGAGCGGTGGCTGTCCCAGCGGCTCTCCCACATTCTCGGCCGCGGGTCCGGGGCCGACGGCGTGTGTGCCGGAGTCCGGTTCCGATCACCGGCCTCGCTGATCGCGGAGATCACCGGCACCGGCGAGGACGACCCGTGGTCGCCGGACGCCATGACATGGCCGCTGCTTGAGGTGATCGACGCCAACCTCGATCAGCCCTGGGCACGCACGCTCGCCACGCACCTGGGGCATTTCGAGTCAGACGACGTCGAGAAGGAACTCCGCCGCAGCCGCCGCTACGCCGTCGCCCGCCGGCTTGCCGGGCTGTTCGCCTCCTACGCCAGGCAACGCCCGCGGCTGCTGTCCGGCTGGCTCGACGGCGACGCGGGGGGGATCGACGATGACCTGTCCTGGCAACCGGAACTCTGGCGCCGGCTTGTCGCCATCATGGGAATCGACCCGCCGCACACACGGCATGCGGCGATGATCGCGACATTGCAGGACTCCGGCTCGGCGGAGCTGCCGGAGCGGGTGTCGATGTTCGGTCACACCCGCCTGCCGTCGACCGACATCGAGTTGATCACTGCGCTGGCCGCCCATCATGAGGTGCACCTGTGGCTTCCGCATCCCAGCGCGCAGATGTGGACCGCCCTGGCGGGTTCGCGCGGGGCGATCGCGCGGCGCGACGATGACAGCCACCGCGCGGTCGCCCATCCGCTGCTGGCGAGCCTGGGCCGGGATCTGCGGGAGATGCAGCGCAGCCTGCCCACCGAGGTGGCGACCGACGAGTTTCTCGGTGCCACCGCCCGACCGCAGACCCTGCTCGGCTGGCTGCAGTCCGATATCGCCGCCAATGCCGTTCGGCCGCAGATCCGTTCGCTGGACCAGCATGATCGGTCGGTGCAGGTGCATTCCTGCCATGGCCCGGCACGCCAGGTCGAGGTCCTCCGCGAGATCCTGCTGGGACTGCTCGACGACGACGACACCCTCGAGCCCCGCGACATCCTGGTGATGTGCCCGGACATTGATACCTACGCGCCGATGATCGCCGCGGACTTCGGTCTCGGCGAGGTGGTTCCCGGCGCCCACCCCGCACACCGGCTCCGCGTTCGGTTGGCCGACCGGTCGCTTGTCCAGACCAATCCGCTGCTTGCGGTGGCGTCGCAGTTGCTCAGCTTGGCGGCGAGTCGGGTGACCGCGAGCGAGGTCCTCAATCTCGCACACGCCGACCCGGTGCGGGCGCGCTTCGATTTCAGCGACGACGACCTGGAGAACATCACCGCGTGGGTCATGCAGTCCAACACCCGGTGGGGTTTCGACCGGGAGCATCGCGTGCCGTTCGGCGTCGACTTCATCCAGAACACGTGGCGCTTCGGACTCGACCGCATTCTCGCCGGGGTGGCCATGTCCGACGACTCCCACGCCTGGATCGACACGACGCTTCCCCTCGACGATGTTGGCAGCAACCGCGTCGACCTCGCGGGCCGGTTGGCGGAGTTCGTCGAACGTCTTCACCACGCGTTCCAGGCGCTGACCGGCGTCCACCCACTGCGGGAGTGGCTGGACTCGCTGGCCCGCGGCGTCATGTCGATCGCACGCGTCACCGATGCCGACGCCTGGCAGATCAGCCAGTTGCAGCGCGAGTTCAACGCCATCGCCGAGCGGGCCGGACTGCGGGGCGAAACCCTGCTGCGGCTGCCTGATGTTCACGCGATGCTGCAGGGCCATCTTGCGGGCCGGCCCACGCGCGCGAACTTCCGCACCGGGACCCTGACGGTCTGCACGATGGTGCCGATGCGGTCGGTGCCGCACCGGGTCGTCTGTCTCGTCGGTCTCGACGACGCGGTCTTCCCCCGGCTGGGCACCCCCGATGGTGACGACGCTCTCGCGCGGGACCCGGTGACCGGTGAGCGCGACGTGCGGTCTGAGGACCGGCAGTTACTTCTGGATGCCATCTGTGCCGCGGGTGAGAAATTGATCGTCACCTATACCGGCGCGAACGAGTACTCCGGAAAGGAGCGTCCGCCGGCAGTACCGCTGATGGAACTGCTCGATGCACTCGACGCCACAATCGACGGGGACGCCCGTGCGACGGTCCTCACCCGGCATCCGCTGCAACCGTTCGACGTCAGAAACGTCACTCCGGGTGAGCTCGGTGTTCCCGGGAAGCCGTTCACCTACGACCCGACCGCACTTGACGCCGCTCGCGCCACCGGCGAGGACCGTCCCGTCAAACCGGCCTTCTTCGGAGCACCGATTCCCGTGCCGAGAGCCCAGGACGTGGGACTCGCCGAGTTGCTGGCCTTCTTCAAGAACCCGATCCGCGGCTTCTTCACTGAGCTTCAGTTCAACCTTCCCCGTGACGATAAAGGCGTCGATGACTCGATGCCGGTCGAGATCGACGGTCTGCAGAAGTGGACGGCCGGGGACCGGATGCTCACCGACATGGTCGCGGGCATGGACCCCGCGCAAGCCCGTCAGGCTGAGTGGCGCCGGGGTCTGGTGCCGCCCGGCTGGCTCGGCACCCGTATCGTCAACGAACTGCGCGACGATGCGCAGCAGCTCGCAGCGGCCGCCGCGCAGTTCCGCGTCGGCGATCCCTCGGCCGTCGATGTCGACATTGATCTCGGTGACGGACGACGGGTCAGCGGCACCGTCGGGCAACTCTTCGGTGACACCTTCGTCGTGTTGACCTTCTCCAAGCTCGGCGGTCCCCATCTGCTGGCCGCGTGGATTCAGCTGGTGGCCCTGGCAGCTGCCTTCCCCGCGAGGCCGTGGACCGCGGTCTGCATCGGACGCGGCACCGACGACGTTCTGGTTCAGCGCCGGTTGAGGGCGCCCGGCGATCCGCTCGGCGTCCTTCGGGACCTGGTCGCCATCTATGACGCCGGACGCTGCGAACCCATCCCGCTCCCGATCAAGACGTCCTTCGCCTGGGCATCGGCCCGCTTCGACAACACGGCGAACTCCCGTCGGCGTCCGCAGAGCCCGGAGGCCGCCGCCAGGGGGCAGTGGAAGTACGAACGTGAAGACCCTGCCATCGAACAGATCTGGGGCAGGGATCCGGAGTTGTCGGTACTGCTGGATCGACCCTCCTCTGTCGAGGAGGTCGAGGGCGAGTCGACCCGGATGGGCGCCTATGCCGTACGGCTTTGGCTGCCCATGCTGGCGGCCGAGGGGGGCAACCGCTGATGGAACGTTTCGATCTGTGTGGACCGCTGCCGGCCCCGGGGACGACCACGGTGCTCGAAGCGAGTGCTGGAACCGGAAAGACCTTCACCCTCGCCGGCCTGGTGACGCGTTACGTCGCCGAGGGAATCGCGGCACTGGACGAGATGCTGCTCGTCACCTTCGGCCGCTCCGCCACCCAGGAGTTGCGGGAGCGCATCCGCGAGGCGTTGCAGGATGCGGTACAGGCGATCGAGCATCCTGAAACCGTCACGGACAACGAGCTGCTCGCCCGCCTCATCGACGCCGACGCCGACGAACTAAGCCGGCGTAAGGAGCGGTTGAAAGACGCATTGGCCGGGTTTGACGCCGCAACCATCGCCACCGTCCACCAGTTCTGCAATATCGTGCTCAAGTCTCTCGGTGTGGCAGGCGACAGCGAGACGGGAGTGCAGCTTGTCGAGAGCCTGGAGGATCTCGTCGCGGAGATCGTCGACGATCTCTACCTCAAACATTTCGGGAACATCCAAGAACGGCCGAAGCTCAGTCGTGACGAGGCACTGGAGATGGCACGCCAGATCGCCGGCCAACCGGCAACGGAGTTACGGCCACTCGACTCCCATCCCGACACCGCGGCTGCGGTGCGCATGGTCTTCGCCCGTGAGTTCATCACCGAACTCGATCGCCGCAAGCGTAAGCGCGGCATCCTCGGATACGACGACCTGCTGACGCGCCTGGCCCACGCCCTGGAGGAGCCGGATTCGCCCGCCGGATCCCGCATGCATCAGCGCTGGTCGGTGGTGATGGTCGACGAATTCCAGGACACCGACCCGGTGCAGTGGCAAGTGCTGGATCGCGCGTTTCGCGGTCGATCGACCTTGATCCTGATCGGTGACCCCAAGCAGGCGATCTACGCCTTCCGCGGCGGGGACATCGTCACCTATCTGAGCGCTGCGCGCACCGCGGGCGATCGGAAAACGCTCGGAAAGAACTGGCGAAGCGACGACGTCCTCGTCGATCGATTACAGAAGTTCATGGGCGGTGCTGAACTCGGCGATCCCGATATCGTGGTGCGCGACGTCCAAGCCGCCAAATCTGGGCACCGTTTGGCCGGGGCGCCCCGCAACGATCCGTTCCGTCTGCGCGTCGTGGCACGGGACACCTTTGATCTCGGCGGAATCGACACCGTGAAGAAAGAAGTGCTCTGGCCGCACATCATCGAGGACATGGCCGCCGACATCCGCGCATTGCTGGCCAGCGGAGCAACCTTCGACGGGAGGGAACTCGAGGCCCGCGACATCGCGGTGATCACCGGTCACTCCGGTGCAAGCGAGTGCTTCCAGGGTCTACTCAAAGCGGGAGTGCCCGCTGTCTACGCCGGTGACAGCGATGTCCTGAAGTCACCCGCAGCCGATGACTGGCTGTGTCTGCTCGATGCGATGGATCAACCGCACCGCCCCGGATTGGTTCGGGCCGCTGCGGCAACCATGTTCTTCCGCAAGACCGCCGACGAACTCGCTCGTGGTGGTGACGCCATCACCGATGATGTGGCCGACACGTTGCGAAAGTGGGCCGACCACGCACGTGAGGCCGGTGTGCCGGCGATCTACCAGGCTGCGCAACTGAACGGCATGGGCAGGGACGTTCTCTCCTGGGCCGGCGGCGAACGCCACATGACCGATCTCGCACACGTCACCGAACTGCTGCATGAGATCGCCCAGCGCGAGCACTACAGCCTGACCGCATTGCGCGATTGGCTGAGAACGCAGCGAGATGAAGGCATGCGCGCAACGGAGCGCAGCAGGCGTTTGGACAGCGAAGCCAAAGCGGTCCAGGTGATGACCGTCTGGGGAAGCAAGGGCCTGCAATTCCCGATCGTGTACCTCCCGTTCGCATTCAACCGCCATATATTCGCCGAGGAATACGTCCGATTCCACGACGGCGAACAGCGTTGCCTCTACATCGGGGGAAAGCAGAGTCCGGACATGAGCAGTGTGCAGGCACTGGGACAGGACGAGGCGCGGGCCGAGGAACTGCGGCTGACATACGTGGCGCTGACCCGGGCCCAGTCCCAGGTGGTGGCGTGGTGGGCGCCCAGTTGGGATGAGCCCAACAGCGGCCTGTCCCGGCTGCTGCGAGCCCGCAGTCCCGGTGAATCCTCCGTGCCGCTGCGGTGCAACCCTCTGAAGATCTCGTGCGCCGATGCGATGACGTTGTTGAAGCGCTGGGAAGACAAAGGCGCCTTGGCGATTGAGGACTCAGAGGTCGTCCCCCTGGCGGACTTCAGCGTCAAGCCCCGGCCCGGCAATCTCGGTGTTCGGCATTTCCACCGTGACATCGACACCGTCTGGCGGAGAACGTCGTACTCGGGTCTGGTGCGCGCCGCGCAGGAGAGCGCCGGGGTGAGCAGCGAGCCGGAGGTCCTCGAACTCGACGACGAGGTCGCCGACATCGCACTGACCACACCGGCCGACGGCGCCGATGTTCCCTCACCGATGGCCGATCTGCCGACGGGTGCGAAATTCGGAACTCTGGTGCACGCCGTGCTCGAGCACGCCGACCCGCTGGCGCCCGATCTGGTGGGCGAACTTGCCGTCCAGATCGACAAGCATTCGATCTGGTGGCCGGTCGACCTTCCCACGCCACAACTCGCCGAGGCACTGATACCCATGCACGACACGCCACTCGGGCCGCTGGCCGGGAACCTCACCCTTCGGCAGATCGGCCTGAAAGACCGTTTGTGCGAGCTGGACTTCGAGTTCCCGCTCGCCGGCGGAGATCTGCGATCGGCTGCTCCCGACATCCGCCTCGCCGACGTCGGCAGGCTCCTCGCCGCGCATCTGCCCGACGACGACCCGTTGGGGTCCTACGTCGATCGTCTCACCGACGCCACACTCGGCCGCCAGACCCTGCGCGGCTACCTGAGTGGCTCACTGGACGTAGTGTTCCGGGTCCCTTTCGCCGACGGGCACCGCTATGTGGTCGCCGACTACAAGACCAACTGGCTCGGTGAGGCTGACCGGCCGCTGACCGCCGCCGACTACACACCGGCGCGGATGGCTGAAGCCATGTTGCACTCCGACTATCCGCTGCAAGCGTTGCTGTATTGCGTCGTACTGCACAGGTTCCTGCGGTGGCGGATTCCGGGCTATGAGCCCGCTCGACACCTGGGCGGGGTGCTGTACCTCTTCGTCCGCGGCATGTGCGGGCCGAACACCCCGGTCATCGACGGATCTCCCGCCGGGGTTTTCGGCTGGCAACCGCCGCCCGCCCTGGTGACCGCGCTCTCAGACCTCCTCGACGGCCAGCGGAGCGCGGCATGAGCGCCCCGGTCACCGACGTGTCGGACTGGCGGCGCAGCATCTCGGCAACCGGGCTGCTGCGGGCTTTCAACGTGGCAGGCGTTCTGGAATCCTCCGATGTTCTTGTGGCACAGCGCCTCACCGCGCTGGCCAAGGAGACCGACGAACTCGTCACGCTGGCCATCGCATTCGTCGTGCGCGCGGTGCGTGGCGGATCGGTGTGTCTCGATGTATCGGCGGTGGCGGGTGCAGTCGGTGAGCCGGACCTGCCGTGGCCCGACCCCGAGCGTTGGCTCGCCGCAGTGTCGGGAAGTGTGCTCACCGGCCAGACGCCGGTGCTGCATGTCGACGCCGGTCTGCTCTACCTCGATCGCTATTGGATCGAGGAATGCCGAGTCGCCGAGGACGTGGTCAGGCTGGCCGGTGCACAGCGCACCGGCTCCGTGCCGGACATCCACCGCCTGTTCCCGGATAGCTTCGCCGAACAGCGGGCGGCTGCTGAGGTCGCGCTGTCGCGGGCTCTGACGGTTCTCACCGGCGGCCCCGGAACCGGTAAGACCACAACGGTGGCGAGGCTTCTGGCGCTACTGGCCGAGCAGGCCGAACTCGACGGCCGCCCGCCGCTGCGGATCGCCCTGGCCGCACCGACCGGCAAGGCCGCCGCGCGACTAGTCGAAGCGGTGCGGATCGAGGTCGGCAATCTCGACCCGATCGACCGTGATCGGCTGCCGGTGCTGACCGCCACCACGATGCACCGGCTCCTGGGAAGCAGGCCCGACACCTCGTCGCGGTTCCGCCACAACCGGGACAACCGGCTGCCGCACGACGTCATCGTCATCGACGAGACCTCCATGGTGTCGCTGACAATGATGGCCCGACTGCTGGAAGCGGTACGGCCGGACTCGAGGCTGGTGCTGGTCGGGGATCCCGATCAGTTGGCGTCGGTGGAAGCCGGCGCCGTGCTCGCCGACCTCGTCGAGGGGCTCGCGGCCGTCGACGACACCCCGATCGCCAGGCTGGTGACATCCCACCGCTTCGGTGAATCCATCGGCGCGCTGGCGGCCGCCATCCGCGACGGGAAGGCCGACGAGGCGCTCGATGTGCTGGCGGCCGGCGGTGAGCACATCGAGTGGGTCGACACCGAACAGCCGTCAGCGATCCTGCGCACCATCCTCGTGCCGCACGCCCTGGCGTTGCGGGAGGCGGCGGTGCTGGGTGACGGGCCGGCCGCACTGGCCACACTCGAGGAGCATCGGATGCTGTGCGCGCATCGGCGCGGACCCTACGGCGTCGCCTACTGGAACCGTCAGGTCGAGCGCTGGCTGGCCGAGCAGACCGACACCCCCCTGTGGGCGGCCTGGTACGTCGGGCGCCCGGTGCTGGTGACCGCCAACGACTACGGGCTGGGTCTCTACAACGGCGACACCGGTGTGGCGGTGCTGCGCGACGGCGCACTGCGGGCGATGATGTCCACCTCCAGCGGTCCGAAGGAGTTCGCCACCAGCCGGCTGGCCGACATCGAGACCATGCACGCCATGACCATCCACAAGAGTCAGGGCAGCCAGGCCACCGAGGTCACCGTCCTATTGCCGGAGGTGGACTCCCGGCTCCTCACTCGCGAACTGCTCTACACCGCCGTCACCCGGGCCCGGGACAAGGTGCGGCTCATCGGTTCGGCCGATCAGGTGCGGGCCGCCATCGATCGCCGCGCCGTGCGCGCGACGGGCCTCAGTCGGCGACTGCAGGTCGCAGACGACGCAGGCTCACCTCCGTCGGCCTAGGCTGATGGTGAGGCGATGATGGACGAACGCAGCGACGGAACCGGTGACGGAACCACCAATGATGTGGAGAAGCGCTGGCACGACCCGGCGATGGTGCGATCCGCGATCACCTACGTCGTCGTGGTGGTCGTCCTCGCCGGTCTCGCCTTCGCCGCCACCGCCACGTGGCGTTCTCTGCTCGCCGGAATTCTGGTCCCGCTCATCCTGTTCACCGGCGGCGTGGGGGCACTGGTGCGCACCTACCGGGTGTGGAAGGCAGAGGGAGTCTGGCCGATCTGGCAGGCCGCAGCCTGGTTCCTGTTGCTGCTGTTCCTGGTATGCCTGGGCGTGCCGTTCGCGGTCGCTTAACACCGCATACTCATAGCGTGAGTTTCGACTTCCGTGCGCTGGCCGGCACCCGGATCGTCGAGATGTCCAGCTTCGTCGCAGTGCCTCTGGCGGGAATGACGCTGGCCCAACTCGGCGCGGACGTCGTCCGGATCGACCCGGTCGGCGGGGCCGCCGACTACCGGCGCTGGCCGCTGACCGCTGCCGGGGAGAGCATCTACTGGGCCGGGCTGAACAAAGGCAAGCGTTCGATGGAAGTCGACATGCGTTCCGCCGACGGCCAGCGACTGATTCAGCGCCTCATCGCGCACGCCGGAATTTTGATCACCAACAGCACTGGCCGGCAGTGGCATTCGCACCCCACACTCGTCGCGATGCGCCCGGATCTCATCCATCTCGAGGTGGTGGGCCGCGGTGACGGCGCCACCGGCGTCGACTACACCGTGAACGCGGCAACGGGCTTCCCGATGGTGACCGGACCTGCCGACCTTGACGGCCCGGTCAACCATGTGCTGCCCGCATGGGACGTCAGTTGCGGACTGTATGCGGCGCTCGCCGTCGTGGCGGCGGTGCGCCACCGCGACCGCACCGGCGAGGGCAGCAGTATCCGGCTGCCCCTCGACGACGTCGCGCTGGCGACTGCGGCGAACCTGGGATTCCTCACCGAGGTGTTGGTCAACGGCGCCCAGCGCCCACGCCTGGGCAACGCGATCTTCGGTCAGTACGGCCGCGACTTCACCAGCAGCGACGGCGCCAGTTTCATGGTCGTCGCACTCACACCCCGCCATTTCACCGATCTCACCGAGATGACCGGAACCGAGAAAGCGGTCGCCGCACTCGCTAAGGCGTTGGGCGCGGACTTCGCCGATGAGGGGCAGCGATTCGAGCACCGCGACGCCCTTAACGGTCTGTTCGCCGATTGGTTCCGCGCCCACACCGCCGAGGTCGTCGCGACCGCATTGGCCGCCACGTCCGTGCTCTGGGAGCGTTACCGGACGTTCACCGAGGTGGCGTCGAGTTCCCGTGTGACGGCCAACCCGGTGTTCGCCGAACTCGATCAGCCTCGGATCGGCCGCCACCTGGCGCCCGGCCTGCCGATGTCGGTCGACGGCGCACACACCGCGCCGGCGCCGGCGCCGGAATTGGGTCAGCACAACGCCGAGGTGTCCGCGGAGTGGCTGGGCGAATGATCCTCGACGTGTTCGCGCTGACGCCGTGCGGGGACGGCGTGTTCACCGGCCCGTCCAACGGCCCCGCCGGCAAGCGGGCCTACGGCGGTCATCTCGCCGCCCAGGGGCTGGCGGCGGCGTGCCGCACCGTCGGCGCCGGCAAGGTGCCGACCGCCGTGCACGTGCAGTTCCTGCGCGGCGGCGATGCGGGTGAGGCGGTGCGCTACGAGGTCGACAGCCTGCATGACGGGCGCACCTCGTCGTCGCGGCGTGTGCTCGGGCGCCAGGGCGACCGGGTGATCGTCCACGTGACCGCGCTGTTCGCCGTGCCGGCCGATGGCCCCGCGCACAGCGACCGTGCCGACGGACCGGCTCCTGAATCAGTGCCGCGCACCGGTCCGATCGGTCCGGCTCCGTCGCTGCCGATCGATGAGATCGACATCCGCATCGCCGACGAGGGAACAGGATCTGAGTTCGTTCGGCGGCTGTGGTGGCGGATCACCTCGACCTTGCCCGATGACCCGGTTCTACACGCCTGCCTGGCCGTCTACGTCACCGACATCTACGGCGTGGACCCCGTGCTCGCGGTGCACGGCCACTCGATGACCGATCGAAGCCACCACGCCGCCACCACGGACTCCTCGATCTGGTTCCACTCACCGATCCGCGCCGATGAGTGGAATCTGCTGGAGTCACGCTCACCGGTCGCGGCGCGCGGGCGCGGCATCATGATCGCCGGACTGTTCGACGCCGACGGCGAGCGGGTGGCGACGCTGGTCCACGAGGGTCAGGCCGTCGCCCGGGTCTAGAGCTCGGCGACCTCGTGCTCGAGCAGTGCGGCCAGACGTGCCGCTGCGGCGGCCTTGCGGGTGGGCAGGTGCTGCGAGGGGAACAGCGTGTCCACCGGCTCGTATTCCTTGAGTGTGCGCCGCGCAACCGTGAGCTTGTGCACCTCGGTGGGGCCGTCGGCGATCGCCAGCGACTGTGAGGCGACCAGCATCTTGACGAACGGCATCTCGTCGGACACGCCCAACGACCCGTGCAACTGCATCGCTCGCATGACGACGTCGTGCAGCACCCGCGGCATCGCCACCTTCACCGCCGCGATGTCGCGGCGCACCTTCTGATAGTCGTGGTACTTGTCGATCTTCCATGCGGTGCGCAGCACCAGCAGCCGGAACTGTTCGATCTCGATCCAGCTGTCGGCGATCTTCTCCTGCGTCATCTGGAAATCCCCGAGTGGTCCCTGCCGGGTCTGTCGTGACACCGCGCGTTCGCACATCATGTCGAATGCCTTGCGCGCCAGAGCGATCGTTCGCATCGCGTGGTGCACCCGGCCACCGCCGAGACGGGTCTGGGCGATGGCGAACGCCTGGCCCTCACCGCCGAGCACATGGTCGGCCGGCACCCGCACGTCCTGATAGCGGATGTAGCCGTGTGAGGCGTGCGCCGAGGACTCGCCGCCCACGCCGACGTTGCGGATGATCTCGATGCCGGGTGTCTCGGCGGGCACGATGAACAGCGACATCTTCTGATGGGTGCGGGCCTCCGGATTGGTGACCGCCATGACGATGTAGAAGGACGCGAAGCGGGCGTTCGAGGAGAACCACTTCTCGCCGTTGATCACCCAGTCGTCGCCGTCACGCACCGCACTGGTGGTGAACAGGCCCGGATCCGAACCGCCCTGCGGCTCGGTCATCGAGTAACACGACGAGATCTCACCGTCCAGCAGCGGCTGCAGGTAACGGCGCTTCTGCTCCTCGGTGCCGAACATCGCGATGATCTCCGCGTTTCCCGAATCCGGCGCCTGAGAGCCGAAAACGGACGGCGCCCAGCGGGACCGGCCGACGATCTCGTTGAGCAGCGCCAGCTTCACCTGACCGAAACCCTGGCCGCCGAGCTCGGGACTCAAATGTGCCGCCCACAGACCCTGATCCTTGACCTGCTGCTGCAGCGGCCGCAGCACCCGCATCAGTTCGGGATTCTTCTTGTCGTAGGGGTCCAGCGGGGCGAGGTCGAGCGGTTCGAGTTCGGTGCGCATGAACTCCTCGACCCAGTCGAGTTTCTTCTGGTACTCGGGGTCGGTCTCAAAATCCCACATGGCCCTCAGCCTCTCATGGTCAGGGGACGACGACCGCACGTCCGGTGACGCGGTTGTCGCGCAGGTCGCGGTAGGCCTGGGCGCCGTGCTCCAGTGAGTACAGGGACCGCTCTGCGCTGATCCGGCCACTTGCGGCAAGCGCGAGCAGTTCGACGAGTTCGGGCCGGCTGCCCCAATAGGTGGTGGCGATGCTCACCTCGTAGGGCTGCGAGAAGAACGACACCGGCACCTCGCCGCCGGCGATGCCGACGATGGTGACATCGGCCAGATTGCGGGCGACGCCGCGGGCGAGATTCAGTGTCGGCGTCGCTCCGACGAAGTCGATCACCACGTCGGCGCCGCGACCGCCGGTGAGGTCGCGGATCCTCTGCGCCGCATCGTCGTCGGATTCCACAGCGTGATCAGCGCCGACTTTGCGGGCCAACTCGAGTGCGTCGGGCTTGAGATCCACGGCGATCACCTGCGCGGCCGTGGTCGCACGCGCGATCTGCACCGCGATGTGCCCCAGACCGCCGACCCCGATCAGCACGATCGACGCGTCCGGGGTGAGTTTGGGCCAGGAACGCCGGATCGCGTGATACGGCGTCAGTCCCGCATCGGTCAGCGGTGCCGCGGTCACCGGGTCAAGACCGTCGGGAAGGGGAACCAGATAGCGCTGATCGGGCACCAGCAGGTAATCCGCCATGCCGCCGTCCAGTCCGAGACCACCGCCCCCGACGACTGACGGACGCTCGCAGTAGTTCTCCACCCCGATCGCACACCGGGCGCACACCCCGCAGCCCCACGCCCCGTACACCGCAACCGGATCGCCCTCGGCGAGGCCCGTCACGCCCGCGCCGAGGGCGTGCACCCAACCGGCGTTCTCGTGACCCAGCGTCATCGGCAACTGCCAGACGCCGGCGACGTCGAGTTCGTAGAGCACGTGAAGATCGGAGTGGCAGGCACCGGCAGCGCCGACCCTGATCACGACTTCGCCGGGCCCCGGCGTGGGATCGGGTATCTCAACGAGTTCGGGATCGCGCCCGAACCCGATCATCCGCAGTGCTCGCACCGTTTCTCCTCTCGGCCCGTTCTCCTCTCGGCCCGCCTCCTTTTGATTACAGCCGGTCGACCCTGTGACTGCGGGCGAATGGGGCATGCTGATCCCCGTGTTGCTGCTCAGCGGGGTGATCGGGCGCGAGGTTCTCGGCGACGACGGACGCTCAACCGGTCGGCTCGCGGATCTGATCGTGCGGGTCGACGGCAACGGCACTCCGACGAGCGTCGAACGCCTCGTGATCGCGCGACGCGGACAGGCCGCTCTGCTGCTGCCGTGGGAGGAAGTCGCCGAGGTCCGTGACGGACAGCTCGTCCTTGCCGCCAGCGACCTGACGGGTTTTGAGATCGCGTCGGTCAGTGACGCTCTGCGGGACGGGGAGATCCTCCTCGCGCGCGACGTTCTGGACACCCAGGTGGTCGACGTGGTCGGTCACCGGCTGGCGAGGGTGGCCGACGTGTTGTTGAACCCGGTGGATGCGGCGGGACTCGAAGTGCTCGGGGTGGATGTCGGCTTCCGCGGTGTTCTGCGGCGGCTCGGCCTGGGTGCGGTCTTCACCCCGGCAGAGGACGTGGTCGCGTGGGCCGATCTGCATCTGACCTCCGAACGCGGCCACATGGTGCAGTTGTCGGCTGAGCGTGCCGCAGTGCACCGGGTTGACCCGAGCGCCCTGGCAGCCGTGCTCAGCCGCGTCAACACCGACGACGCCGCTGAGATTCTGGCCGTCAAGGACCCCGCCGCGGCCGCCGCCGCAGTCGAACAGACACACCCCGACGTTGCCGAACGCGCCCTGCGCGCGATGCCCGAGGCGAAAGCCGCCCGCATCGTGGCGGCGATGTCCCTTGAGCGGGCACGCCGCTGGCGTGATCGGTTGCGCCGTCGCCCGTTCGGTGGGCGGCGCTTCCTGCGCTCGTCGGTGTGGCGGCGTCCGCATCTCAACTGGCGGCTGCCGTGAGCATCGCCAAGCGCTTCACGAGCGCCAGGTTCGCGGCACTGCTGGCCGTTGTCGGACCCGGACTGCTCGCCGGACTCTCCGATGACGATCCTGCGGGCATCACCACCTATTCGGTCCTCGGCGCCGATCACGGATATCAGTTGCTGTGGGTCCTTCTACTGTCTACCGTGGCACTGGTCGTCTTTCACGGACTTGCCGCCAGGATGGGCGTGGTGACCGGGCAGGGACTGATCGGCCTGGTTCGGCAGCGATACGGTGTGCGGGTCGGTGGGGCCGTTCTCGCCGCTCTCGTAGTCGCCAACATCGGCACGACATGCGCTGAATTCGCCGGTATCGCAGCGGGGTTCGGCATTTTCGGAATCAGCCGCTACATCAGCGTGCCGGTTGCCGCCGTCATCGTCTCACTGCTTGTTCTGCGCGGCAGCTTCCATCGCGTGGAGCGTCTGCTGCTGCTACTGTCGACCGTTTTCCTGGCCTACATCGCCTCCGGATTCATGGCACACCCGGACTGGGGTGCGGCACTGCGGGGGACTCTTGTGCCCACGATGCCGATGACCGGCGAGGCGATCGCCATCGTCACCGCCACGTTGGGCACCACGCTGGCACCGTGGGGTCTGTCGTTCATGCAGTCCTATGCGGTGGACAAGAAACTGCGCACCGAGGATCTGCCGCTTGAGCGGATCGACGTCATCACCGGCGCCGTGCTCACCGGGGTGATCGGCTTCTTCGTCGTGGTGGCCTGCGCGGCGACGCTGCACCGCGACGGCTTGCACATCGCCGATGCCGCCGACGCCGCGGTGGCTCTGGAACCGCTGGCGGGCAGGGCGGCCTCCACGCTGTTCGCGATCGGACTGATCGGAGCCTCGTTTCTGGCCGCCTCCATCCTGCCGCTGTCCACCGCATACTCGGTGTGCGAATACGCCGGCCTTGAGGCCGCGATCGACGACCCTTACCGGGAGGCGCGGACCTTCTACATGACCTACGGGATCATCACCCTGGTCGGCGCCGTCATCGTGCTGGCGCCCAACGCTCCGCTGGTGACGATCCTGGTCGGCACCCAGGTACTCAACGCCGTCCTGCTCATCCCGCTGCTCATCGCGATGGTCGGACTCGGACGCGACCGTGAACTGATGGGCTCTTTCGCCAGTAGTCGGCGAGGCACTCTCATGTACGCCGTCACGACCGCGGCCGTGATCGTGTGCGTCGTCACCCTCGGCGCGACATCGGTGCTCGGGTAAATGCCCGTTGAGGTCCGGCCGGCCCGGAAGTCCGATGTCTCTGCGCTGGCGCTGGTGCTGGCCCGCGCGTTCCACGACGATCCCGTCATGCGCTGGATGCAACCCGATGCACTGCGACGTTCGGTGGCACTGCCCGGGTTCTTCGCCGCGATGACGCGCCACCACTTCCTCGGTGGCGGTGGCACCGAGATCGCAACCTCGGACTCCGGAGTGGGTGCGGCTGCTTTATGGGATCCACCCGGCCACTGGCAGCAGACGCCGGGGGAGCAGTTGCCGATGCTGCCGGCACTGCTGCGTGCGTTTCGGGGGCGCCTCGGTGCCGGGCGGATGCTGACCGAGCAGATGAAGGCGGTCCACCCTGAAGAGCCGCACTGGTATCTGGCGATCATCGGCAGCGACCCGGACGTGCGCGGGGCAGGTTTCGGGGCGGCCCTGATGCGCTCGCGACTGGATCGCTGTGACGCCGAGGGCGCGCCAGCATACCTGGAATCGAGCAACATCGACAACGTCCCATATTACAACCGGTTCGGGTTCGAGGTCACGGGCGAGATCGTCGTACCCGACGGCGGTCCGACCCTCTGGTGCATGTGGCGAGCGCCGCGCTAGCCCTCGGGCCACCGGCGCAGCGTCACCCGGAACTGCATGACCCGGTAGGGCCAGCCGTGGGCGGTATTCCACTGGGACACCACCAGGCCCACGCCGCCCTCGGTGTCCAGTCGGCTGCCGGGCAGCAGATAGCCGCCGTAGAGCTGCGCCACGCGGCAACCGACGCCGTGGTCCTCGGCATCCCAGGTGCAGCCAGTGATCGGCAGCTGCAAGGGCACATGGTTGAGGTCGTCAGTCAGGATCGGTAACGCCCGATATCCCAGCGCGTAGGACGACGACAGGAATCCCCCCAGAACCCATGTGCCGCAACCGAAGCGACGAAGTGAGATCTCGCCCCAGGTTTCGTCCGCCGGGGTGATCACGCTGGCTTGGCCGCCCCAGCGTCCGTCACCCCAGGCCTCATAGCAGTGACGATTCCCGATGTGTTCGGGACGCACGCGGCGCAGGATCAGGCCTTTGTCGCGCTGAAACCCCGTTGAGACGATGTACACCCAGCCGTCCTCCGGGTTGTAATCCCACGTCCAGCACTGCGCGTGCCCGTCGTACTGGTCTGCCGGAAACTTGGCGTTGTCACCGAGATGCCGCCACGATTCGCCGCTGTCCTCGGAGCGCCAGATCTCCGTCCACACCACGTTGCCGAATCCCCGATTGACGATCACGTGCAGATACAGGGCGCCGTCTACGCGCAGCAGATCCGAGGGAATGACCGTGCTGATGCCGCGGCGCAGCAGTCCGGGGTTCGGACGGCGCCGGTAGTGCCACAGTTGCCGGGCGTAGTGGCGGTCCGTTCCGCCGGCGTGGGTGTAGACGATGGGATGGGTGGCGTCTCCGGCCCCGATGAGGATCACCGGCGAGCGCCAATCCCCGGCGCCCACCCGGTGGCCGGAGAAGGTGTCACCGAACACCGACACCAGATGGCCGTCAGCGGTCTGGACAGAAGCACCCAGGTCAGTGCAGGCGGCACCCAAGTGGTCGGTGATGCCGGGTCCGGTCAGATCCTTGACTTTGCCGATCGGTCTGTCGGTCCTCACATCCGCAGTCCTGCGACTGCCAATTGGGCGAGTTCGCCGACCAGGATGACCACGATGAGGCGGTAGATCCATC
>JBAXCK010000031.1:0-25256 GCA_037141465.1 Mycobacteriaceae bacterium
CCCCGGCACCGGCCAGTCCCGCGCCGCAGCCGCGGCCGTACCCGCTGGAGCCCACACCCAGCCCCGGGCCCAGTCCCGGTCCCACGTCCAGTCCCGGTCCCACGTCCAGTCCCGGTCCCGGGCCCCCGGGAACGCCTCCTCCGGGCCCGCCCGATCCGCGCGAGGACCTCGCCGGCCGCATCAAGTTCGAGAAGGAACTGCGGCAGAGCAACAACCAGACGCTGCTGATCTTCGCGGTCCAGTACGTCGCCGGACGTTGCGACCAGGAGGATCCGCTTGCCGGCAACGACGATCCGAACATGCCGCTGGTGACCTGCTCGCAGGACAAGAAGTTCGTCTACATTCTGGACAAGTCGATCATCGCCGGCGACCAGATCAAGGACGCGGCGCCGAGTTTCAACTCGCAGAAGGCCGTCTGGGTGGTCAACCTCCAGTTCAAGGATGACGCGGCGAAAACCTGGGCGGACTGGACGGCGGCGAACGTCGGCACACAGACCGCTTTCACCCTCGACAGCAAAGTGGTCAGCGCACCGCGCATCATCGAGGCCATCCCCGGCGGTCTGACCGAGATCACCGGTGGCGATCCGGGCTTCAATCCCGAAACCGCCAAGCAGTTGGCCAACGTGCTGAAATACGGCTCGTTGCCGCTGTCCTTCGAATCCTCCGAAGCTGAGACGGTCTCGGCCACGCTGGGGTTGGCGTCGCTGAAGGCGGGCTTGATTGCGGGCGCCGTCGGCCTGGTGATGGTCCTGCTCTACTCGCTGCTCTACTACCGCGCACTCGGATTCCTGACGCTGATATCGCTGCTCTCCTCGGGCCTGATGATCTACGCGATCCTCGTTCTGCTGGGCAGGTACATCAACTACACCCTCGACTTGGCCGGTATCGCCGGTCTGATCATCGGCATCGGCACCACGGCCGATTCCTTCGTCGTGTTCTTCGAACGGATCAAGGATGAGATCCGCGAAGGGCGATCGTTCAGGTCAGCGGTGCCCCGCGGCTGGGTGCGCGGCCGTAAGACCATCATGTCGGGCAACACCGTCACGTTCCTGGCCGCCGCTGTCCTCTACGTGCTGGCGGTGGGACAGGTGAAGGGCTTCGCCTTCACGCTGGGTCTCAGTGCGCTGCTCGACACCGCCGTGGTCTTCCTTGTGACCTGGCCGCTGGTCTACCTGGCGTCGAAGTCGGCGACACTGGCCAAGCCGGCACTCAACGGGCTCGGTGCGGTCCAGCAGATTGCCCGCGAACGACGCGCCGTAGAAGCGGCGAAGGGACGGGACGACAAGTGACGGACAGCACCAACGATGAAGCCGTCGATATCGATGAGGCACTCGACCGCGATGTGACCTCAGCCGACCTGCCGAAGCACAGTTTCTTCGCGCGCCTCTACTCCGGCACCGGCGGGTACGACGTCGTCGGCCGGCGCAAGCTGTGGTTCGCCGCCACTGCCCTGATCGTGGCCGTCGCGCTGGCGAGCATCATCCTGAAGGGCTTCACCTTCGGTATCGACTTCGAGGGCGGCACCAAGGTGTCGTTCCCCCGGGCGGGCGCCAACGGCGATGCCAACGTGACGCAGGTGGAGGACACGTTCCGCCAGGCGTTGGGCATCAGTCCGGAAGCCGTGGTGGTGGTGGGCAACGGCGCCACCTCGACCGTGCAGATCCGATCGGCGACGCTGACCAACGACCAGGCCGCCAAGCTGCGCACGGCACTGTTCGACGAGTTCCAGCCCAAGGGTGTCGACGGCAAGCCCAGCAAGCTGACCATCAGCGACTCGGCGGTGTCGGAGACCTGGGGTGGCCAGATCACCCGTAAGGCACTCATCGCGCTCGCGGTGTTCCTGGTGCTGGTGGCCATCTACATCACCGTCCGCTACGAGAAGTTCATGGCGATAGCGGCGTTGTTCTCACTCGCACTCGACATGATCAGCGTCGCGGGTATCTATTCGCTGGTCGGATTCGAAGTGACTCCGGCGACGGTCATCGGACTGCTGACCATCCTCGGCTACTCGCTCTACGACACCGTCATCGTGTTCGACAAGGTCGAGGAGAACACCAAGGGCTTCGAACACACCACCCGTCGCACCTACGCCGAACAGGCCAACCTCGCCATCAACCAGACGTTCATGCGGTCCATCAACACCAGCATCATCTCGGTGATGCCGATCCTCGCGCTGATCGTGGTCGCGGTCTGGCTGCTCGGGGTCGGCACGCTGAAGGATCTCGCTCTCGTCCAGTTGGTCGGCATCCTCGTCGGCACCTACTCGTCGATCTTCTTCGCCACGCCGCTGCTGGTGAGCCTGCGTGAGCGCACTGCGAAAGTGCGCACTCACAACCGCCGGGTGCTCAAACGACGCGAACAGGCCGCCGCCGCAGCCGAATCGGATTCGCAGACCACGCCCACCGAGAACGCGGGGGAGAAGGTCTCAGCCGTCGCCGGGCCCGCTCCCGGCGCCAAGCCGATCCGTCCGAACCGCCCGTCGGGCAAGCGGGAACGCTAGGAGTACGGGTGAGGATCGGGTGCCGCCGCCGGCATCGGGCGGCCACCGCCTCGATTGCGGCCGCGCTGAGCGTGGTGACGACCGCGGCGCTGACCTCATGCGCGGGTGGGGCGGCCGATCAGGTGAATTTCGCCGTCGACGGCATGCTGAGCACCTACAACACCAACACCGTCGGCGGTGCCGCATCGGCCGGTGCGCAGGCCTTCGCGCGGACGCTGACCGGTTTCAGCCTGCACGGACCGGACGGTCAGGTGCTCGCCGATCGTGATTTCGGCACCGTCACCCTGGCCGGCCGGGATCCGCTGGTGCTCGACTACGAGATCGCAGACGACGCGGTGTACTCCGACGGCAAACCCGTCACCTGTGACGACATGGTCCTGGCGTGGGCCGCACAGTCCGGCCGCTTCCCGGGTTTCGACGCCGCCACCCGGGCCGGCTACGTCGACATCGCCGGTGTCGAATGCCAGCCCGGGCAGAAGAAGGCGCGGGTCAACTTCCTGCCCGGCCGTCCGATCGTCGACTACAACCAGTTGTTCTCCGCGACCGCGATGATGCCCTCGCACGTGATCGGCGACGAACTCGGAATGGACGTCACGACGACGCTTCTCGGCGGCGATCCCGCCGCCGTCAGCCGGATCTCCGACGCATGGAACACCATCTGGGATCTCAACACCGACATCGACCTCAAACGCTTCCCCTCGTCCGGCCCGTACAAGATCGACTCGGTGCTGCCCGAAGGTGCGGTGGTGCTCAGCGCCAACGACAAATGGTGGGGCGCCAAGCCCATCACCAAGCGGATCACGGTGTGGCCGCGCGGAGTGGACCTGCAGGACCGGATCAACAACGGCAGCTTCCAGGTGATCGACGTCGCGACCGGATCATCGGGCACGCTGACCACCCCCGACGACTATCAGCGGACCGAAATCGCCTCGGGTGGGGTCCAGCAGTTGATCTTCGCGGCCCAGGGCGCGCTGTCGGCGCCGCCCGCCCGCCGGGCGCTGGCCCTGTGCACACCGCGTGACGTCATCGCCCGCAACGCCGAGATGCCGATCGTCAACTCCCGGCTCAACCCCGTCGGCGATGACGCGTTCAGCGCCGCCGAAGGCGCTGCCGAAGCCGGACAGTTCAGCGTCGCCAATCCCGACGCGGCGCGGGCGGCTCTCAACGGGGTGCCGCTGACCGTCCGGATCGGATATCAGGCGCCCAACCCGCGGCTTGCCGCCGCCGTCGCCGCGATCACCAACGCCTGCGCGCCGGCGGGCATCACCGTCGAGGACGTCACCAACGAGACCACCGGACCCAAGACCCTGCGCGAGGGCCAGATGGACGCCCTGCTGGCCAGCACCGGCGGTGCGGTCGGCAGCGGTTCGAGTGGATCGTCGGCTGTGGACGCCTATGCGCTGCACGGCGGCAACGGCAACAACCTGTCCGGCTACGCCAACCCGCAGATCGACGGCATCATCTCCGCGCTGGCGGTGACCGCCGATCCGAAGGAGCAGGCGCGGTTGCTCACCGATGCCGCACCGATGCTGTGGGCCGACGTGCCGACACTGCCGCTCTACCGTCAGCAGCGCACGATCATCGCGTCGAAGAAGATGTTCGCCGTCGAGGGCAATCCCACCCGGTGGGGCGCCGGCTGGAACATGGACCGATGGCGGATGGAGCCCTGAGTGGCACCGCCGGGGAGGTGATCGCCGCACTGACCCGATCGGTACCGGACTTCCCGCAACCGGGCGTGGTGTTCCGCGACCTCACACCGGTGCTGGCCGACGACCGCGGTTTCGCGATCGTCACCGGCGCCCTCGCCGAGTTGGTGCAGGGTGCGGATCTCATCGCCGGGATCGACGCGCGTGGGTTCCTGCTCGGCGGCGCGGTGGCGCACAGCCTTGGGGTGGGCGTGTTGGCGATCCGTAAAGGCGGCAAGCTGCCGCCCCCGGTACACCGCCGCGAGTACACCCTCGAGTACGGCACCGCAACCCTGGAGATGCCCGCGGCGGGTGTGTCCGTGTCGGGGAGGCGGATCGCCATCATCGACGATGTGCTGGCCACCGGAGGAACGGTGGCCGCCGCCCGCGACCTGCTCGATGCCGCCGGTGCGCAGGTGACGGTGGCCGCGGTGGTGATGGAACTCGACGCGTTGGGCGGTCGCGCGCGGCTCGAACCGCTCGCCGTCCGGAGCCTGCAGCGGCTCTAGAACCACCCGGGAGGATATCCTCGCTTTGACACCCGATCGGAGGTGAGCATGGCGGAGGATACGGGCACGGGAGTCCAGCCCGCCCTGCGCGATGCTCCGGTTGCCGAGGACTCCGATCCGCGCACCGAATCCCTGAAGACGCCCAGCAGCGCGTCGCGGCGGGTGCGTGCCCGGCTGGCCCGGCGGATGACCGCGCAGCGGGGCGGCTTCAACCCGGTTCTCGAACCGCTGATCTCGGTGCACCGCGGGATCTACCCCAAGGCCGACCTGTCCATGCTGCAGCGCGCCTTCGAGGTGGCCGAGGCCAAGCACGCCGGGCAGTCACGCCGCTCCGGTGATCCCTACATCACCCACCCGCTGGCCGTGGCGAGCATCCTCGCCGAGCTCGGGATGGACACCACGACCCTGGTGGCGGCCCTGCTGCACGACACCGTCGAGGACACCGGCTACACCCTCGGCGCGCTGACGGCTGACTTCGGCGAGGAGGTGGGCCACCTCGTCGACGGGGTGACCAAGCTCGACAAGGTGGTGCTGGGCAGCGCCGCCGAGGGCGAGACGATCCGGAAGATGATCATCGCGATGGCCCGCGATCCGCGCGTGCTGGTCATCAAAGTGGCCGACCGGCTGCACAACATGCGCACCATCCGCTTTCTTGCGCCGGAGAAGCAGGCACGCAAGGCCCGCGAGACGCTGGAGGTGATCGCGCCGCTGGCACACCGGCTCGGGATGGCCACCGTCAAGTGGGAGCTGGAGGATCTGTCGTTCGCGATCCTGCACCCCAAGCGCTACGAGGAGATCGTCCGCCTGGTCGCCGACAGGGCGCCCTCGCGCGACACCTATCTGGCGAAGGTGCGTGCCGACATCAACGCGGCGCTGGGGGCGATGAAGATCAACGCCGTCGTGGAGGGGCGACCCAAGCACTACTGGTCGATCTATCAGAAGATGATCGTCAAGGGCCGCGACTTCGACGACATCCACGACCTGGTGGGTGTGCGGATCCTGTGTGACGAGATCCGTGACTGCTACGCCGCCGTCGGAGTGGTGCACTCGCTGTGGCAACCGATGCCGGGCCGGTTCAAGGACTACATCGCCCAACCGCGGTTCGGGGTGTACCAGTCGCTGCACACCACCGTGGTCGGTCCGGAGGGCAAGCCGCTGGAGGTGCAGATCCGCACCCGCGACATGCACCGCACCGCGGAGTACGGCATCGCCGCACACTGGCGTTACAAAGAGGCCAAGGGCCGCAACGCCGTGGTACAGCCGCACGCCGCTGCCGAGATCGACGACATGGCGTGGATGCGTCAGCTTCTCGACTGGCAGCGTGAGGCCGCCGACCCGGGCGAGTTCCTCGAGTCGTTGCGCTACGACCTCGCGGTGCAGGAGATCTTCGTCTTCACCCCGAAGGGTGACGTGATCACGCTGCCGGCCGGCTCCACCCCCGTCGACTTCGCCTACGCGGTGCACACCGAGGTCGGTCACCGTTGCATCGGAGCGCGGGTGAACGGCCGCCTGGTCGCGCTGGAACGCACACTCGAGAACGGTGAGCTGGTCGAGGTCTTCACCTCCAAGGCGCCCAACGCGGGACCGTCCCGGGACTGGCAGGGTTTCGTCGTTTCGCCGCGGGCGAAGGCCAAGATCCGCCAGTGGTTCGCCAAGGAGCGCCGCGAGGAGGCTCTGGAAGCCGGCAAGGACGCCATCGCCAGGGAGGTTCGCCGGGGCGGGCTGCCACTGCAGCGCATCGTCAACGGCGAGGCGATGACGGCGATGGCGGCGGAGTTGCGCTACGCCGACGTCTCGGCGCTCTACACCGCGGTGGGCGAGGGGCATGTGTCACCGCGCCACGTCGTACAGCGCCTGCTGGCTCAGCTGGGCGGAGCCGAGGGCGCCGAGGATGAGATCGCCGAGCGCTCGACGCCGGCCACCATGCCGATCCGCCAGCGCAGCACCGAGGACAACGGTGTCGCGGTGCCCGGGGCGCCGGGGACGGTGACCAAACTGGCGAAGTGCTGCACGCCGGTTCCCGGTGACAACATCATGGGGTTCGTCACCCGCGGCGGCGGCGTCAGCGTGCATCGGACCGATTGCACCAACGCCGATGATCTTCGTCTGCAGTCCGAACGGATCATCGAGGTGCTGTGGGCGCCGTCGCCGACGTCGGTGTTCCTGGTGGCAATCCAGGTGGAGGCGCTGGATCGACACCGCCTACTCTCCGACGTCACCCGTGTGCTGGCCGACGAACGGGTCAATATCTTGTCGGCGTCGGTGACGACGTCCGACGACCGGGTGGCGGTCAGCCGCTTCACTTTCGAGATGGGCGACCCCAAGCATCTCGGACATGTTCTCAATGCCGTGCGCAACGTCGAAGGCGTCTACGACGTGTACCGGGTGACCTCCGCCGCGTGACGGTGCGGCACTTGAGTCGGTCGGCGTGATCGGCTGCCAGAACGATAGGATCAGCCCATGCCCGAGGCGCCGATGATGACCGGGTTCCCCTCCGATCCGGCAACCCGTGTCACGCTGCTGAACTGGCAGGAGCCGCCGTTCAACCGATGGTCATTCCAGCATTTGCGGGAATTGATCCCCACTCAGCGGATTCCCCGTGGGCATGGAACCATCCGACCGTTGACCTGGCATGACTCCCAATTCGAACCGGGGGCGGTCAGCGTCCAACGGGCCGAAGAAGGGTCGTCGACCCTGACCGACGTTCTCGCCGACACCTGGACCGACGCTGTGGTGATCGTCCATGACGGCCGCATCGTCTTTGAGTCCTATGGCAACGGCATGACCCCTGACACCGTTCACCTGATGATGTCGGTCACCAAGTCGGTCGTCGGCTGCGTAGCAGGGGTGCTGATCAGTCAGGGACTGATCGATCCGACGCTGCCGATAGACGTCTATGTGCCTGAGGTCGGTGGTTCGGGGTACAGCGGCGCGACTACGCGGAACCTGCTGGACATGCGCACCGGGGTGTTGTTCCGCGAGGAGTACACCAATCCCCATTCCGAGGTTCGCGAGATGGAGCGTCATATGGGGTGGCGGCCGGGGCTGAGTCCCGGATGGATCGGCGGCATGTATGCATTCCTCGCGTCGATGAGCGCTGTGGGTCCGCACGGCGAGTCCTTCGTTTACCGCTCGGCGGACACCGACATGTTGGGCTGGGTGTGCGAACGCGCCGCCGGCGTTCGGATGGCTGATCTGATCTCCAATCTGATCTGGAGACAGATGGGCGCGGAATTCGAGGCCGAAATCACCTGCGACGGAGTCGGTTCGGCGATCCACGACGGCGGTATGTCGGCCACGGCACGCGATCTGGCCCGATTCGGTCAGATGCTCCTCGACGACGGCTACGTCGCAGGTGTACCGGTTCTGCCCACCAATTGGTTGGTGCAGTCGCGCAGTATCGACCCCGATATCCGGGGAGCGTTCGCATCGTCGGCGACCGAGTCGACGCTGACGGGGGGCTGGTATCGCAATCAGTTCTGGTTCGTGCCCGGTCCGTTCGGTGATCTACAGGTCTGCCTGGGAATCCACGGCCAGATGGTCGTGGTCGATCGGGCCACCAAGACGGTATCGGTCAAATTCTCGTCGTGGCCGACGGCCCAATCGCCGACCTACCTGGTCGACACCATCCGGGCGTTCGCCGCGACTGGCGGACACCTTGCTGGGTTGTCCTGCATCGGCACGGCGACAGCAGCACTCACCGGGCCGATCGGGGTCGCCGAGGGCCGCGAGCGCGGCCACGGCTGATCCGGCGTTGTCTGATCCGGCGTTGTCTGATCCGGCGTTGCCGGACCCCGGCGTTGTCTGACCCCGGCGCTATTTGACGAAGCCGATCGGGTACACCGCAGGAGGGCTGGGAAGTGGCTCGCTGACGTACATCGCGCGGATACCGTCGATGTAGCTGCGGCAACGTCTGGTGAGCCCGTCCTCGGTCTGCATCCGGCCTTTGGTGACCAGAATGCCCAGATCGGCGCCCTTGAACCGGTAGTCCCCGGGCCCGTAGACACGGAGGAAGAAGCACTCATCCTCATGGGTCACGTCGTGCCAGTCGTTGGTGACGCCGATAAAGCGGAGTGCGCCATCCTCGGTCAGCCGGTACCTCCCGGTCGTGGGTGCGGCCAGTATCCGCTCCACCGCATCGTTCGGTTCCTTCATGATCAACTGAGCCCATACGTCGACGGCGGCCAGTTCCCGCCAACGCTCGTTGATCTCGTCGACGTCGAACTGGTAGTCGATGTCCATGAACTCCAGCAGGTGGAACAGGAACAGCGGGATGTCGGCGTACGCGCCCGCGGTGACGTTGGTCATCGAGGATGTCCCTGAGATCCTCGGGTTGAGTTCGCCGAGGTAAACCTCATCGGAGTCGAGGTCGACGAGAACGTCGACCTCGAAGAATCCCCGGTAGCCCTCTTGGCGGAGCCTATCGCCGAGCCGTCGTACATGCTGGATTGCGGTGTTGCGATGGGTCTCGGAAAGCGCCTCGGGATATAGATCGTTGCCGCACCAACCGCCGCGATAGGGAGTCAGTTCCGGGTATCCGGTCAGGTCGGTCATGAAGGGGCCGACGAGGGTGCCGTGTTCGGTGTTGACCGCCTCCACCGCAACGGCCCGGTTGTTGATCCGCTTCATGATCTTCAGGTCCTGGCCGATCATGTTCTCGCTGTCGCGGTCCCATTCGGCCTCGCTCGTGATGAAGAAAGTCGTCTTGCCGGAATCGCCGTAGGGAGTTTGAACCACCAGGTCGGAGCCCAGACCCGCCTCGGTCGCGAGCTCGCTCAGTTGCTGGTAGCTGTCGGCGCGCGCCAGGATATTGGGCACCGAGGGCGCGCCGGCCTCCTCGCCGAGCTGCGTGGTGACGATTTTGGAGTCCAGATGGCGGCGGAGCGAGTCCGGCGGCAGGATCAGGTTGTAGTCGAGCCCTCGGCAGATTTCCTCGGTCTCCTCGTCGAAGAACACCATTGCTATCATTGGACGTAAACCTGTTGCTGCGCAGCGTGATTCGATATGGCGCTGCACCTCCGGATCACGGAGGAGGTAATTGTTGATCTCCTCGGAACTGGTGAACTCGACATAGGGCTTGCTGCCCGGGGTGAACACCCTGGGGTGCGAGGAGTCCCAGGAGTCGTGGTAGACGATGTACTCGAAGCCCCGCACCCAGCGGTCGATCCCGAGCAGGTTGAAGGCTGTCGGCCCGACGAAGAAGATCGGTTGCTCGTTGGTTCGGAAGAAAGTGCGGATCTCCGGGATCCCGTTAAGTCCGCGGGAGCGGAATACGTTGGATATCATCTGAATTCCGCGGTCCTCCCGGTCGATCCGCTATCTTGCCGGAGTCGCATTGTGTCATGCCGCGGGTGCGGGCGGCCGGGAAACAGGGATGTCGATTTAGAAGAAGGGGGCCTCGATGGCCGAGCATCCACTGGATTCGTTGTCGGCGGAGGAGTTCAGGCGGACCGCTGAGATCGTCCGCCGCGAGGGACCGGTCACCGACGGCTGGCGCTTCACCTCCATTGAACTCAAGGAGCCCGAGAAGAGCTTCGTCAAGGCCTGGCGTCCGGGGGATCCGGTGCCGCGTACGTCGTTCGCGGTGCTGCTGGACCGCGCCGAGAACAAGACCTACGAGGCCACGGTCGATCTGGTCGACGACTCGCTGATCTCCTTCGAGCACGTTCCCGGGGTCCAGCCCAATTTCACCGTCGACGAGTTCTACGAGATCGACGAGGCGATGCGCAAGCATCCCGAGGTGATCGCCGCACTCGCCGAGCGGGGCTACACCGATATGAGTCTGATCCTGATCGACACCTGGGCATACGCCAAGGCTCTGATGCCGGCTTCGGTGGAGCTCGCCCGCGCCGTACTCCGGCGTAAAGAGAAGTACCCGAACCGCAGGCTCGGCTGGTGCGATCTGTGGGCCCGGGCGACACCGGAGGGCAACCCCTATGGTCACCCGGTGTCCGGTTTGCAGCTGGTAGTGGACATGAACACCCACGAATTGCTCGAAATCGACAACGACCACTCCTACGGCCAACCCGAGGTGGACTGCGAGTACGTGCCCTCGGTGCGCGGTATCGAGCCGCGAACCGACGTCAAACCGCTGCACATCACCCAGCCCGAAGGTCCGTCATTCACTCTCGACGGCTCGGAGCTGAAATGGCTCAACTGGACTATGCGGCTGGGCTTCAACTACCGGGAGGGCCCGGTCATCTACCAGCTGACCTTCGACGACAACGGGACCAAACGCGATGTCGCATATCGCATGTCGCTTGCCGAGATGGTGGTTCCCTATCGTGATCCCTCCTTCGATCACTACCGCCGGACCGCCTTCGACATCGGGGAGTGGGGCCTGGGGGTGATGACGACTTCGCTTGAGTTGGGGTGTGACTGCCTCGGCGAGATCGTCTACGTCGACGCCCATCTCGCCAACACCCGGGGCGAGCCCTACACCATCAAGAACGCGATCTGCCTGCATGAGGAGGACAACGCGGTTCTGTGGAAGCACGTCGACTACAAGCACGGAGCCGAGGTGCGCCGGCAGCGCCGGATGGTGATCTCCTGCCATGCGACTGTGGCCAATTATGAGTACCTGATCTACTGGCGGCTGTATCAGGACGGGAACATCGAGTGCGAGATCAGGGCCACCGGCATCATGGTGACCACGCCCTTCCCGGAGGGCTCGACCCCGCCGCCCTATGGGACGGTCGTCGACAAGAACACCTACGCTCCGTTCCATCAGCATTTCCTGGTAGCCCGGCTGGACCTGGACGTCGACGGTGAGGACAACACCGTCATGGAGATCGACTCGGTGGCGCCGCCGGTGAACGCGGACAATCCCTACGGCCTGGCACTGGTGACCGAGGCGACGCCGATCACATCCGAGGCGGAGTCCGCCCGGGACTTCGACTGGTCGACCCAGCGCAGCTGGAAGGTGGTCAACCCGAACAAGGTCAACAAGCACCGCACGAACGTCGCGTACAAGCTCGTTCCCGGCGCGTGCTTCCCGCCGATGATGGACGAGTTGGCGCCCCAGTATTTGCGGGCCCCGGTGATCGGCCACACCCTGTGGGTGACCAAGAACAGTTCGGACGAACGCTGGCCCGCCGGCGCATACCCGGTCCAGTCCGAGTTCGACACCGGGATGACCGAATGGATCAAGGACGACGCGTCGCTGGTGAACACTGACGTCGTCCTCTGGTACGTGTTCGGCATCCACCACATCACCCGGATGGAGGAGTGGCCGATCATGTCGGTCGACACGGTGTCGTTCTGGCTCAAGCCATCCGGCTTCTTCGACCGGAATCCGTCCATCGACGCGCCGCCGACCGTCAAAGGCGGATCCGGCGCCTGCCACAGCGACTGAATCCGTGCGCCGAAAGCTAGTCTATGACGGGCGTGTCTCTGCGTAGGGTTTCGCCTCGGAAGAAGGCGGGAGACACCGACCGCCAGACCAACATCAAGACCAGGCCGAGCAAGATCAGTCCGAGGCCCAACACCAGCACGAGGCCGACGCCGAAGACGCTCGCGCCGCTGCCGTATTCCGGAGAGGCACTGTCGTGCAGAGTGACGATCAGCACGCCGAACAGGCCGAGTCCGCCGAGCAACGGGAAGAGTAATTTGAAGACGATGCTCTTGGCGTCGATGAACAACTCGCGGCGGAAGAACCAGATGCAGCCGAACGCGGTCAGGCCGTAATAGAAACAGATCATGATGCCGAGTGAGTAGATGGTGTCAGTGAGCGCGTTCTCGCTGAGGAGGATCATCACCGAGTAGAAGACGCCGGCGAAGACGCCTATTGCCACCGTGCCGTAGGAGGGGGTCAGATACCGCGGATGGATGGCGCCGAATCGGGATGGCAGAGCCTTGTAGGTCGCCATGCCCAGCATCGTCCGGGACGACGGTAGGAAGGTGGTGATCAGGCTCGCAACGCTGGAGGCCAGCACAGCCAGATACAGCAGAAGGTGCCAGGGATCACCCAGGACCGGCTCGGCCAGCGCACCGAAGACGTTGTGGGCGATGGTTTCGTTGCCCAGGCCATATCCCTCAGTGCCGATACCGGCGAACATCACCGCGGCGATCGACACGATCAAGTACGTCGCCAAGATGGAGAGAACGGTCAGTAACGCCGCGCGCCCCGGGGTCTTCTCCGAGCCCTTGGACTCCTCATTGACTGTCAAACAGGTGTCCCAGCCCCAGAACGCGAAGATCGACCCGGACAACCCGGCGATGAAGGCTGACAGTGTGAGCCCGGCGGGGCTGAACCAGAGGCCGGCAAGGTGTTCCACAGGCATCGGCAGATCGGGTGTCTCGACCATCGCCGTGCGCCAGTTGAAGCCTCCACCGGAGTTGGCCTTCACCACCGCGGTCACCGCGAAGACGAGCAGCATGACCAACTGGAAACCGACCAGCGCGAACTGCACCTTTTCGGTGGTTGTGATACCGCGGTAGGCGATGAAGGTTGCGGCGGTGAGGAACACGAGGCAGGTCGCCACATTGACGGCATGGTTCTCCCACAGACTTCCCAGGCTCGGACTGTGGAAGATGTCCCCAAGTAGTTGGTAGAAGAACTCCACTGCCACCCCGGCCAGGTTGGACAACACGATGGCGGTGGCCAGGATCGCCGCCCATCCTCCCAGCCAGCCGACATAGGGCCCGAATGCCTTCGACGTCCAGGTGAATGACGTCCCGCAGTCGGGCATGACCTTGTTCAGTTCGCGGTAGGCATAGGCGGCGAAGAACATCGGCAAGAAGCCGGCCACGATCACCACCGCGGTCTTGTAGCCGGCCTGGGTGACCAGGATTCCGATTGTCGCCGACAGGGTGTACGCCGGCGCCACGCAGGAAATGCCAAGGATGACGCTGCCTAAGACACCGAGTGAGTTGCGGGAGAGGCCCTTCTCCTGCAAATCGGCTTCGGCGGCGTGGTGGATCTCGTGTGTTTCTGCCATGCCCCCCGCCGGGATCGCGTAATGATGTCGCTTGGGCAGTACGGTACCTCTGACGCGAGCGGTTGCTGGGGTGTTTGCTTACCCAAGTCACACGTGCGCGATGTCTGAAGGGTTCGACGTCTCAAAGGGAAGGGTCATCAGCCATGACCGATGCTGTCGAGGTGGCCGAAACCGGGGTGGTGGTCGGAGCCGACGGCTCCGAGCACGGGATCGCCGCCGTGCAATGGGCCGCCGACACCGCCGTCGCCTATGGACTGCCGCTGACTGTTCTTCACGCGCGTCCCGACGCGATGGCCGATCCAACGCTGGTGGCCGAACCCACCGGGGTGCTCGGCGCCGCCGTGACACTGGCGCGCACGCGTGCACCTGGTCTGGAGATCCGCGCGCTGCAGATGCCCGACGCGCCGGTGCAGTCACTGCTCGCGGCGGGTGAGAACGCCGACGTTCTCGTGCTGGGGTCGCGCGGGATCGAGGGATTCCGCGGCCTTCTGCTGGGGTCGACGACGATGCACGTCGCCCCGTACGCGCAGTGCCCTGTCGTCGTGGTTCACCACGCCGCAGAGGGCGCGGAAACCGAAGGCGTGCCGTTCGAGGACCTCGAGGGTTATCCGGGCAACCCGGGACAGGTGGTTATCGGCTATGACGGTTCGCCGGCGTCGAACCGGGCCGCGGCATTCGCGTTCCGCCACGCCGAGGCGATCGGCTGCGGCGTGGTAGCCGTCAGCGTCGAGCCTGGGCGCGGGGAACCGGAGACCGAGGCGATCGACCCGGAGAACGCGACGCCTGGCTCGGACACCAGTGCGTTCCACTCGCCGGTGATCGTGACGGCCGCGGCGTTCCCGGATGTACCGGTCGCTTTCGTCGCGGGCACCGGACGTCCGGCCGAGGTGCTGCTGTCCGAGGCAGTGGGCGCCGAATTGCTTGTCGTCGGTAGCCGGGGTTCCGGCGGATTCTCCGGACTGATCATGGGGTCGGTCAGTCAGAAGGTGCTTGCCCACGCGGGCTGCCCGGTCGCGGTGCTACATGAGGGGATCCCGGCTGAGACGGCGGCCGGAGTGGGTTGACTCATTCGATAGTGATCGACTGAATCATGATGGGCTCCTTGGGTTTTCCGTCATCGGCACCACCGGCAATGCCGCCCGAGGTCAGCGCGTCCACAGTCACGAGTCCGGCGTTGTCGACCTGCCCGAACACGGTGTAGGTCGGCGGCAGTTTCGAGTCGCGATACACGATGAGGAACTGGCTGCCGTTGCTGTCCTTCCCGGGCGCCGCCATGGCCAGCGTCCCGCGGGGATAGGTGAGCGGGCGCTCCAATGCGGGGTCCAGCGGCCGGTACTGATTGGTGGGGTACTCGTTGGCGAAGCGGTAGCCCGGTCCGCCGCTGCCGGTGCCGGTCGGGTCGCCGCACTGCAGCACCGCGAGGGTGCGTGAGTCGGTCAGCCGGTGACAGTCGGTGTTGTCGAAGAAGCCCTGCTGGGCAAGACTGACGAAGCTGTTCACGGTGCACGGGGCCTTGCCGTTGTCCAGGCGCAGCCCTATCGCCCCATCGGCGGTCAGCATCGTCGCCTCGACGACAGGCGGGTCCGTCGGCACCGCACCGGAACGCGGCGGTCGCACCGGACGTACCGCGGGGGTCGCGGTCGGGGGATAGGCGCAGGCCCCACCGAGTCCGGCCGGCGCGGTGAACACTGGCAAGTCGTCGCCGTTGAGTGGCGGCGACGCAGTGCGCTGGCGCGGGACGCCCAGTCCGCCCGGATCCGACGAATCGCGGACGACCCTTGCCGCCCAGGACAGCAGCACCGCCCCGGCGACGAGCGCGAGGATGGTCCCGATCGTCACGATGTAGCCCATCACCAGGCCGGCGATCGCCAGCCCGCGGCCGTCCTCGCCGGATTTCTTGATCTGCGACAGCGAGATGTGGCCGAACACGATGGCCAGCGGAGCGAAGAGGAACCCGCACACCAGCGAGGCGATCGCCAGTGCGTTGGTGCGCGGCGGCGGGCGGTGGGCGTACGGATACGGGTACGGATACGGGTTGGGATACGGCTGGTACGGATAGTCCTCGGGGTAGGGCTGCGGGTCGTTCGCGGGGACGTTCATGCCGTCATCAGTCCAGCAGGACGGATTTCACCTTCACCTCGGTGGCGGGCTTACCGTCTTCGCCGCCACCGCTGACACCGGCGCTGGCGATTTTGTCCAGGGTGGCCAGTCCGGTCGAGTCGATCGTCCCGAACATCGTGTAGTTCGGTGGCAGCTCAGAGTCCTTGTACACCAGGAAGAACTGGCTGCCGTTGGTGTTCGGACCGGCGTTGGCCATCGCCAGTGCGCCACGCGGATACAGCACCGGCTTGCTCAGGGCGGGGTCGCCGGCGGGGTACTGGTTGGTCGGGTACTCGTTGGCGAACCGGTAGCCCGGGCCCCCCGACCCGCTGCCGGTCGGATCGCCGCACTGCAGAACTCCGAGCGACGGCGCGGTGGTCAACCGGTGGCACACCGTGTCGTTGAAGTATCCCTTCTGCGCGAGGCTCGCGAAATTGTTCACCGTGCACGGCGCCTCGGCGTTGTTGAGGATGAGTCCGAGGTTGCCCTGGTCGGTGGACATGCTGACACTCACCGTCGCCGGGTCGGTGGGAACCTTGCCGGACTTCGGCGGGTCGACCTTCCTGCTCGCCGGAGCAGCCCCGGGGTACTGGCAGTTGGCGCCGAGGCCTTCGGGCGCCTTGAAGGCCGGAAGTTGCCCGTCGCCGCCGCGCTTGAGCACCGTCGGCGTCGCACCGGTGGACGGCGTGGCGCTCGACGCGGTCGTCGCGGCGTCCCTGTTGCCCAGCACAAACCACGCGACCAGACCCGCCGCGAGCGCGATCGCGACGACAGCGCCCACCACCGTGAGAATGCGACGCTGCTTCTCCTTGTGCGCGCGCCGCTCGAGTTCCACCTCGAGCTTGCGCTTGGCCGCCTCGCGTCGTTCAGCGTTCGTGGGCACCGCGGTGGTCCTCCTATGCGTCTGTACTTCGTCGAGTGTGCCAGCCCGACATGCGGGCGGGGGTGCGGACCCGCCGCGGACGGCCCGGGGTGGGACACTGATGCGGTGTTGCTCACCGGGTTTCCCGCCGGCTTGCTGGCATGCAACTGCTACGTGCTGGCGCCGCATCAAGGGTCGGACGCCGTCGTCGTCGATCCCGGTCAGCGCGCGTTCGGGCCGTTGCGAAGGATCCTCGACGACAACCGGTTGACGCCGGCGGCGGTGCTGCTCACCCACGGTCACATCGACCACATGTGGTCAGCGCAGAAAGTCGCCGACAGCTACGGCTGCCCGGTCTACATCCACTCAGCGGACCGGCACATGCTGGCCGACCCGATCCGGGGTTTCGGCCCCCGGATCGGTCAGATCGCGATGAGCGCACTGTTCCGTGAGCCGCGCCAGGTCGTCGAACTCGACCGCGGGGGCGCCGTGGTGGAGATCGGCGGCATCGAGGTGACCGCGGATCACACCCCGGGCCACACCGCGGGCTCGATGGCGTTCCGGGTGCCCGCCTATGAACTCGTGTTCACCGGCGACACCCTGTTCAAGCAATCGGTGGGCCGCACCGATCTGCCCGGCGGCAGCGGCCGCGACCTCCTGGACTCGATCATCACCAAATTGCTGACCCTTGACGACGACACCCGGGTCCTCCCCGGCCACGGTGAGCAGACGACGATCGGCGCCGAACGGCGCACCAACCCGTTCCTGGAAGGGATCACCTCGCTGTGATCGGTTGCGATGTCTGACTTCCAGGCGCCCAAGGGCGTACCGGACTACCTGCCCCCGGAATCCGCCGAATTCGTCGCCGTGCGCGACGGCCTGCTGGCCACCGCACGACTGGCCGGATACGGCGATGTCGAACTGCCCGTCTTCGAGGAGACCGCGCTGTTCGCGCGCGGAGTCGGGGAGTCCACCGACGTGGTGTCCAAAGAGATGTACACCTTCACCGACCGGGGTGACCGGTCGGTGACGCTACGGCCGGAGGGCACCGCCGGTGTGATGCGCGCGGTGATCGAACACGGCCTCGACCGCGGCGCGCTGCCGGTGAAGCTCTGCTATGCGGGGCCGTTCTTCCGCTACGAGCGTCCCCAGGCCGGCCGCTACCGCCAGTTGCAACAGGTCGGCGTCGAGGCGATCGGCGTCGACGATCCGGCCCTCGATGCCGAGGTGATCGCCGTCGCCGACGCCGGCTTCCGCTCGCTGGGACTCGAGGCTTTCCGGTTGGAGATCACCTCGCTCGGTGATGAGACCTGCCGCCCGCAGTACCGGGAGGTGTTGCAGCAGTATCTCTTCGGGCTCGATCTTGACGAAGCCACCCGGCAGCGGGCCGAGCTGAACCCGCTGCGGGTGCTTGACGACAAGCGACCCGATGTGCGTGCCCTGACCGCCGATGCGCCGGTCATGCTCGAACACCTCTCCGACACCGCCAGGGCGCACTTCGACACCGTGCTGGCCCATCTGGACGCACTCGGTGTGCCGTACGCGATCAATCCGCGGCTGGTGCGCGGACTGGACTACTACACCAAGACGACATTCGAATTCGTCCACGACGGCCTCGGTGCGCAGTCGGGTATCGGCGGGGGCGGACGCTACGACGGCCTGATGGCCGAACTCGGCGGGCGCGACCTCTCCGGCATCGGCTTCGGCCTCGGGGTGGACCGCACCGTGCTGGCGTTGCGCGCCGAAGGCAAGACGGTGGGAGATGCCAGCCAGTGCGACGTCTTCGGAGTGCCGATGGGCGAGCAGGCCAAGCTGCACCTGGCCACGCTGGCCGCCGCCCTGCGCCGCGCCGGGATCCGGGTCGATCTGGCCTACGGCGACCGCGGGGTTAAGGCGTCGATGCGCGCCGCCGACCGCTCCGGGGCGCGGATCGCGCTGATCGCCGGCGACAGCGAGATCGCGGCCGGCACCGTGGGCGTCAAGGATCTGTCCACCGGAGCCCAGCGCGACGTGCCGATCGCCGCGGTGGTCGACGAGGTGGTCGCAGCGCTGTCCGGACCCTCCACAGAACCTGCCACAGAACAAGCCTCAGCAAACTCTTAAACCGCGCCGGGAACCGCGGCGCCGAGCCCGGCCGTTGACCGGGCATGAACGCGCTGATCGAGGAGTACCTGCGCACCACGGGTCTGCGGTATTTCCGGGGCCACCACGACGACGAGTACTTCTTCCTCGTCGATTTCCTGTTCGTCGCCGATGCCCATCACGGCCGGCTGCACGTGCACATTGAGGCAGCCGGACCGGATCGCGATGTCGTGCAGGTCAGCATCACCCCGGACCGCTACTACCCGGCGCAGGCCCGGGACCGGCTGACCGCCCTGGCGGCCCGCTGGAACGCCGGGCATCCCGGATCGCAGGTCGTGGTCCGGGATTCCTGCGATCCCGCCCTGGTGGGGGTGCTGCTGCTGCACGCCGACCGGCCCGCCGATGCCGACGCGCTGGCGTCCTTCGTCGACGAGACGGTGTCGGCGGGGATCGAGCTGTTCGGCCGGATGCGGCAGGCGGTCACCGAGCTCCCGCAAACCCCGGCCGGGCTTCGCGACGCCGGCTGAACGGCCCCGTCCGATGCCGCCCGTAACGGCTCGGCCCCGGCCATCGATATCCCGATCATGCGACACCTGACCATCGCCGCGTTCCTGCTCGCCCTCGGCGGCGTCGCGGTCCACGCCTCCGCCGGTGCCGACCCCGACAGCCCGCCCACCCCGAGCCCGGCTCCCGGCGCCGCGCACCAGGTGACCTACACCGTCACCACCACCAGCGATCTGACCGCCAACATCTACTACGTCACCGCCGACCCGCCCAGCCAGTCGGCGGCCAACGACCCGCAGTTCATGCCGATGGCGCGAACCGGCGTCGGTCCCGGTGCGCCGTGGACCTTCCAGACCACGCTGAACAACCCCACCCAGTGGGCATTCATCAGCGCCAGCGGCGGACTGCGGGTCAATCCCGAGTTCCGCTGCGAGATCACCGTCGACGGTCAGGTCGTGGTATCCCAGCAGGGCGGCAGCGGGGTGCAGTGCGCGCTGCGCCCGTGGTAGGCAGACCCGGGTCTAGCCCAGATCGCGTGCCTGGAAGGTGTTGCACTGCCTGGCGTCACCGGTCTGATAGCCGACGGTGAACCACTTCTGACGCTGCTCTGAGGAGCCGTGCGTCCACTTCTCCGGATTGATCCGTCCGGTGGTCTCGGCCTGGATGCGGTCATCGCCCACCGACGACGCCGCCGACAGCGCGTCGGCGATGTCCTGGTCGCTCAGCGGCTGCAGGAACGGCACGTCGGTGCCCTCCTGCTTGGTGGTCGAGGCGTAGTGCGCCCAGACACCGGCGTAGCAGTCGGCCTGCAACTCCGAACGCACCCCGTTGCCCTGTGAGCCCTGCACGCCCTGCTGGGCCTTACTCAGATCGCCGAGCAGATTCTGGACGTGATGGCCGTACTCGTGGGCGACCACGTACTCCTGCGCCAGCGGCCCGCCGCTGGAGCCGAATTCCGTCTCCAGCACCTTGAAGAAGTCGGTGTCGAAGTACGCCGTCTGATCCGCCGGGCAATAGAACGGCCCCACGTCGCTGGTGGCCGGGCCGCACCCGGTCTGGACCGAGCCCTTGAAGAGCTTCATCGTCGGCGGACGGTAGCCGCGCAACTGCTGCTCCCACACCCCGTCGACGGAGTTGCCCGTCGCGACCACCCGGCACTCGTCGTAACGGTTGGCGTCCGCTCCGGTGCGGCACTTGCTGAGGTCGTAGGCCTGGCCCTGGGAGGCCGGTCCCATCGGCTGGGCCGGCAGGACCGTGCCCGGATCCACCCCGAGGAACAGCGCGAGAAGGACGATCGCCAGGCCGCCGACCCCGCCGCCGATGGCGATGCCGCGCCCGCCACCACCCCCGGTGGAGGTCCTGCTGGTGTCGATCCGCATGCCTTCGTTGAAGGTCATCGCCGCGCTCCTCGTTTTTTGCTGCGGTTCGCCCCGAGCCGCCGCAACAAGCTTGCCACAACCGCCGCTGACGGTGGCGGTGGTCGCGGTCAGAGGTCCAGTCCATAGACTTCACCCGACCGTCTGCGATACCGAGGAGTGTCATTGCTGCGCAGCCATACCGCGGGTTCATTGCGGGCCGCCGACGCCGGACAGACGGTCACTCTGACCGGATGGGTGGCCCGACGCCGTGACCACGGCGGGGTCATCTTCATCGACCTGCGCGATGCCTCGGGGGTCGTGCAGGTCGTGTTCCGGGCGGGCGACGTTCTCGAACGGGCGCACCGGCTGCGCGCCGAGTTCTGCGTCGCGGTGCAGGGCGTGGTGGAGATCCGGCCCGACGGCAACGCCAACCCCGACGTGCCCACCGGCGATGTCGAGGTCAACGCCACGTCGCTGACCGTGCTCTCGGAGAGTGCGCCGCTGCCGTTCCAACTCGACGAGACCGCGGGCGAGGAGTCGCGCCTGCGTTATCGCTACCTCGATCTACGCCGCGAGGGCGGACCCGGCGACGCGATCCGGCTGCGCTCGAAGGCCAACGCCGCGGCGCGGGCTGTGCTGGCCGCGCGCGACTTCGTCGAGATCGAGACACCCACGCTGACCCGTTCCACCCCGGAGGGCGCACGGGACTTCCTGGTGCCGGCCCGGCTGCGGCCCGGCTCTTTCTACGCGCTGCCCCAGAGTCCGCAGCTGTTCAAGCAGTTGCTGATGGTCTCGGGGATGGAGCGCTACTACCAGATCGCGCGCTGTTATCGCGACGAGGACTTCCGCGCCGATCGCCAGCCGGAGTTCACCCAGCTCGACGTGGAGATGAGTTTCGTCGACGCCGACGACGTCATCGCCGTCGCCGAGGAGATCCTGACCGCGCTGTGGTCGTTGATCGGCTACGACCTGCCCACGCCCATCCCGCGAATGACCTATGCCGACGCGATGCGCAGGTTCGGCTCGGACAAGCCCGATCTGCGCTTCGGACTCGAACTGGTCGAGTGCACCGATTACTTCTCCGACACGCCGTTCCGGGTGTTCCAGGCGCCCTACGTCGGTGCGGTGGTGATGCCCGGCGGCGCCTCGCAACCGCGGCGCACCCTCGACGGTTGGCAGGAGTGGGCCAAGCAACGCGGGCACAAGGGCCTCGCCTACGTCCTCATCGACGATGACGGAACGCTCGCCGGCCCCGTGGCCAAGAACCTTTCCGATGCCGAGCGTGATGGTCTCGCGCAGCGAGTCGGCGCGAAACCCGGTGACTGCGTGTTCTTTTCGGCCGGACCGGCCAAGGGTTCGCGTGCGCTGCTGGGCGCAGCCCGCAGCGAGATCGCGCGCCGGCTCGACATGATCGACGATGCGGCCTGGGCGTTCGTGTGGATCGTGGACCCGCCGCTCTTCGAACCGGCCGGCGACGCGACCGCCGCCGGCGATGTCGCCGTGGGCTCGGGGGCCTGGACGGCGGTGCATCACGCATTCACCTCACCGAAGCCGGGGCAGGAGGGCGCGATCGCGAGCGACCCGGGTTCGGTCCTCGCCGACGCCTACGACATCGTCTGCAACGGCCACGAGATCGGGGGCGGGTCGATCCGCATCCATCGCCGAGACATCCAGGAACAGGTCTTCTCGGTCATGGGTATCAGTGCCGAGGAGGCCGAGGACAAGTTCGGCTTCCTGCTCGAGGCGTTCACATTCGGCGCACCTCCGCACGGCGGTATCGCGTTCGGCTGGGACCGGATCACCGCACTGCTGTTCGGAGCGGATTCCATCCGCGAGGTGATCGCCTTCCCGAAGTCCGGCGGCGGGGTGGACCCGCTGACCGACGCGCCGGCGCCGATCACCGCCCAACAGCGAAAGGAGTCGGGGATAGACGCCAAGCCGGAGCGCCACGGTGACTGACAACACCCTCGACTACATCGATCAGGCGTCCTTCCTGGGGCTGCGGGCACTCGGGCACGGACCCGTCATCCAGTACACCTGGATCTACGAACACGATGTCGACCTGGGCGCGCTGCGGCGGTTCCATCGCAATCTCGGGCGGGGACTGCTCGGACGGCGCATCGAACGCTCACCGCTGCCCTTCGGCCGGCATCGCTGGATCGCCTGGCCTGGTCCGCCGGATCTCGAGATCGCCCCCCGCGCGGTGCCCCGTGCGCAGGTGCATCGGTGGGTGGACGACCAGGCGGCACTGCCGATCGATCCCGAGTGGGGGCCCAGTTTTCGACTGGCCGTGGTGCCCATCGCCGAAGGCGGATCCGCTGTGACACTGGTGCTGTCCCATACCGTCGCCGACGGCGTGGGGGGGATCGTCGCTGTGGTCCAGGCCGTCAACGGCACCGATGCGAACCTGGGCTACCCGGCGACCGGCAGATCCAGGAAATTCGCGGCGCTGCGCGCCGACGTGCGTCAGCTCATCGGCGACATTCCCGCGATGTTCCGGGCGGCGGTGGCGGTGAGCAGACTCACCCGCACGCGGCGCGATGACCTATCGAACTCGGTGCGCGTGACGAAGGGCACCGAACCCGGGTCGGATCAGCCGGTTCGGCCGGCGACGGTGACGGCTTACGTCGACACCGTGCAGTGGGACCGCCGGGCGGCCGAACTCGGCGGGACGCCGACGTCGGTGTTCATCGGTATCACCGCCCGGCTGGGCGGACGGCTCGGCTGGGTCGACGACCAGGGCCTGGTGGGTGTCACCGTCCCCGTCAACGAGCGGACCGACGGCGACACCCGGGGTAACGCGCTCACCCAGGTCTCCATGACGGTCGACCCCGATCAGGTGTGCGCTGATCTGCGTACCGTCCGTGCCGACCTGAAGGCCGCCCTCACCACCCTCGGTCAGGCCCGTCACGAATTGCTGACCCCGCTGCCGCTGGTTCCCCTGGTCCCCAGGGCCGTCGCACGGCGGCTCGAGGGCATGGTCATCCGCAACGGTGTCGTCGGCAGTTCCAACCTCGGCGAACTGGATCCGGCCGCCAACCGCCCGGACGGCACCGACGCGGAGTTCTTCGCGGTCCGCATGTCGGAGAACCTCACCGGGGCCGACATCCGGCGCACCGGCGGGTCCTTCTTCCCGATCGTGACCGGCCGCGTCAATGGAAAGATCTTCATGAGCATCGGATACACCAACGCCGAGGGCACGACGACGCGCGACGAGTTGATCCAGTGCGTCGGCGACACCCTGGCCGACTTCCAATTGTCGGGAGCCGTCGAGTAAGCCGCGCTTAGCATGTCGGCGTGGACAACACGATCGACTACATGGATCAGGCGTCGTTTCTGGGCCTGAGGGCGCTCGGTCACGGTCCGGTGATCCAGTGGATCTGGATCTACAGCCACGAGGTGGATCTCGACGGCCTGCGCCGGTTCCACCGCAATCTCGGCCGCGGTCTGCTGGGACGGCGTATCGAGGTCTCCCCACTGCCGTTCGGCCGTCACCGCTGGGTTGCCGACTCCGGCCCCGGCGACATCGAGATCGCTCCCGTCGCCATCCCCCGCGCAGAGGTCGCGGACTGGCTCGGCCGGCAGTCGCTGCTGCCGATCGACCCAGAACACGGCCCAGTGTTCCGGCTGTCGGTTCAGCCGATCACCGAGGGAGGCGCCGCGGTGACACTGGTGGCCTCGCACACCGTTGTCGACGGGGTCGGCCTGGTCATCGCCGTCACCGAGGCCGCCGGCGGCGTCACCCGCGACCTGCCCTATCCGCCACCCGGGACCCGGACCAAACGCCAAGCGCGGCAGGAAGACTGGCTGGCGTTCAGGCGAAGCGTTCCGGAGATGGCGAGATCGGTGCTCGCCGCGATCCGGGTTGCGCGCAACAACCGGGGAGAGCTCTCACCGGGCAAGGCGCCCGGTGTGGACAGGAGCGCCCCGGGTGGAAACGCCGACGAGGGCGTCGTGGTCGTCCCCGCGGTCACCGTCCACGTCGGCATCGAGCAGTGGGACAGGCGTTCGCAGGAGTTGGGGGGTACGCCGAACTCGTTGTTCCACGGTTTCACCACCCGATTGGGGTACAACCTCGGCTGGCTCACCTCCGATGGCTCGGTGAAACTCTCGGTCCCCGTCAACGATCGCAAGCCGGCGGAGGACAACCGCGGCAATGCGCTCACCGGCGTGACGATGACCGCCGATCCTCATCAGGTCACCACCGATCTCACCGGCGTTCGCGCGAGTCTGAAGGCGGCGCTCGCCGGCCTCGGCGAAGCGCGCAACGAACTGCTCGCGCCGCTTCCGCTGACCCCGCTGGTGCCCAAGGGAGCGGCCCGGCGGCTGGAGGGCCTCGTGCGAGGGGACAGGGTCGTCGGATCCTCCAACGTCAGCGATATGGATCCACTGGCCAACCGGCCCGACGGCACCGACGCCGAATGGTTCGCCGCGCGGATGGCCGAGCGTCTCACCCGCGCCGACCTGCGCCGTTCCGGCGGGGTGTTCTTTCCGGTCGTCTCCGGTCGCATCAACGGGCGGGTCTATCTGTCCATCGGCTTCGCCGATGCCGATGCGTCCACCACCCGCGAGCAGCTCAAGGGGGCCGCCGAGAAAACACTCGCGGACGTGGGGCTCTCCGGGACCGTCGAGTGATGCCGGTCACGCCGGTCGGCGAGCTCTTAGCATCCGGAGACTGTTAGTTCTACTATGTAGCGGTGCGTACAGCGGGGAGCCG
>JBAXCK010000032.1:0-24760 GCA_037141465.1 Mycobacteriaceae bacterium
GCGGGGGCTCATTGCGCCCCCTGTAACGCAGCCGCGATCGTCGCCCGCCCGATAGGTGCGGCCAGTGCCCCGCCGGTGGCTGAGAGCCGGTCGCCGCCGTTCTCCACCAGCACCGCGACGGCCACCTTCGGGTTCTGCGCCGGGGCGAAAGCGATGTACCACGCGTGCGGCGGGGTGTTTCGCGGATCGGTTCCGTGCTCGGCGGTGCCCGTCTTCGACGCGATCTGGACGCCGGGGATCGCCCCCTTCTGCTGCGTCATCTGCTCGGCGCCGACCATCAAATCCGTTAGCTTAGCCGCGACCTGCGCAGACACCGCACGTCGCTGCTCGGTGGGTGCGGTCGTGGCGATGTCGGACAGGTCGGGTCCCTCGAGGCGATCCACCAGGTACGGCTGCATCACCACACCGGAGTTCGCGATCGCCGCGGCGATCATCGCGTTCTGCAGCGGTGTCACCGAGACGTCCTTCTGGCCCATGCTCGACATCCCCACCGACGCCGCGTCGGGCATCGCTCCGACCGTCGATTCGGCCACCTGCAGCGGGATGGCCGCCGGCGGGGAATCGAAACCGAAGGCGTCGGCCGCGTTGCGCAGCGCCTCGCCGCCGATCCGCATACCGAGTTGGACGAACGCGGTGTTGCAGGAGCGCGCGAACGCCTCGCGCAGTGGAGCCGTCGGCCCGCCGCCGCACGGGGTGCCGCCGTAGTTCTCCAGGGTGGCGGTGCTGTCCGGCAGCACGATCTGGGGCGCTGCGGTCAGCGGTTCGTTCTCGGTGATGCCCGCCTGCAGGGCGGCCGCGGTGGTGATCACCTTGAACGTCGACCCGGGCGGGTAGCGCTCGGCGATCGCCCGGTTCGTCAGCGGCGAGTCGGCGTCGTCGCGCAACTGTTGCCAGGTCCTCCCCTGCGCCTCGGTGTCATGGGTGGACAGCAGGTTCGGGTCGTACGACGGCGCGGACACCATTGCCAGGATCCGCCCCGTCGACGGTTCCAGCGCGACCACCGAACCCTTGCAAGGACCGTTGCAGCCCTGCGTCAGCGCCTCCCAGGCGGCTTGCTGCACGCGGGGCACCAGCGTGGTGTCCACGTTCCCGCCGCGCGGGTCGCGCCCGGTGAAGAAATCGGCCAGGCGCTTGCCGAACAGCCGCTGGTCGGACCCGTTGAGAACCGGGTCCTCGGCGCGTTCGAGTCCGGTGCTGGAGAACCGCAGCGAGTAGAAGCCGGTGACGGGTGCGTAACTCAACGGCTCGGGGTACACCCGCAGGAACCGGTAGCGGCCGTTCGTGGCGACCGAGTACGCCAGGATCTGGCCGCTGGCGGTGATCTGGCCGCGCTGGCGTGAGTACTCGTCGAGCAGCACGCGCTGATTGCGCGGATCGGAGCGCAACGCTCCGGCGCGGAACACCTGCGTCACGGTCGCGTTGACCAGCAGCAGCACGATCAGCGCCATGACGGTCACCGAGATGCGGCGTAGTGAGAGATTCATACCCGGCCGATCACCTCCGTGTGGGCGGCGGCGATCGGTGTGTGCTGGCTGGTCTGCAGCGGCCGACGGGCGGCGTGGGAGATCTTGACCAGGATCGCCAGCAGAACGTAGTTGGCCACCAGCGACGAGCCGCCGTAGGACATCCACGGTGTGGTCAGTCCGGTCAGCGGGATCAGGCCGGTCACTCCCCCGACCACGATGAACAGCTGGATGGCCAGGGTGGATGCCAGCCCGGCGGCGAGCAGCTTGCCGAAGCTGTCGCGCACTGCGATGGCGGTGCGCAACCCGCGCACCACCACGATCGTGTAGAGCAGCAGGACCCCGGCCAGGCCGACCAGACCGAGCTCCTCCCCCACGACGGCGGTGATGAAATCGGTCGATGCCGCCGGCACCGTGTCGGGCTGACCGTTGCCCAGTCCGGTCCCGAAGATGCCGCCGGTGGCGAAGCTGAACTGCGATTGCACCATCTGATAGCCGGCGCCCTCGGGATCGGCGAACGGGTCCAGCCAGGTCTGCACCCGCCCGCGGACGTGACCGAAAAGGTGGTAGGCGACAACGCTTCCCGCGCCGAACAACGTCAGCCCGATCACCACCCAGCTGATGCGTTCCGTCGCGATGTAGACCATGACGAGAAACGACGCGTACAGCAGCAGCGATGTGCCGAGGTCCTTCTCGAAGACCATCACCGCGATCGAGATGATCCACGCCGCCAGCAGCGGCGCCAGATCCCGCGGCCGCGGCAGGTCCATACCCAGGAAGTGAGTGCCCACACTGGTGAACAGGCTCCGCTTGGACACCAGGACACCGGCGAAGAAGATGAGGAGCAGGATCTTGGAGAACTCCGCCGGCTGAATGCTGAAGCCGGGCAGGCGGATCCAGATCTTGGCTCCGCTGGTCTCCGACAGGCTGGTCGGCAGCAGCGCCGGAATGGCCAGCAGGATCAGGCCCGCCAGCCCGCACACGTAGTCATAGCGGGCAAGGAGCCGATGGTCGGTGAGCAGGATGATCACCGCGGCGAATCCGGCGACGCCCACCAGCGTCCACAGCATCTGCTGTCCGGCGCCGGGTCCGTCCGTCGGCGCACCGGGCACCAGGTCGAGCCGATGGATCAGCACCAGTCCCAGACCGTTGAGCAGAGCGACCACCGGCAGCAGCACCGGGTCGGCGTAGGGGGCGAACCGGCGGACGGCCAGATGCGCGCAGATGAACAACGTTCCGAACACCAACGTGTAGCTCACCAGGTCCCAGCTCAGGCCCTGGTCCTGATTGGCTTCCACAATGAGCAGCGCGACGCCGGTGATCAGGGTGGCGAAGCCGATCAGCCCGAGCTCGGCGTTGCGCCGGGTGGGCAGTACCGGTGCGATGCGCACCGGCGCCTGAGGTGCGGTGGTGGCGGCGCGCGACACCGGCGCCTGATCGCGGGAACTCATGCGGCCGCCCGGCAGTCGGTTCCGGGCTTCTGCTGGGGCACAGGCAGATTCACGATCGGAGCTGGTTCAGCTGACGTACGCGGCGTCTCCGCAGGCGCAGGCGCAGGCGCTCGCGGCGGCGGGGGAGGAGCACACACCGGGAGCAACGAGTCTCGGGCCAGGTTGCGCAGCTGCGCGATTGCGTCGTCAAGACTGCCGGCGGGCAGGCCCGCGGTGACGGCGGCGCGCTCGGAGGGGCGCAGATCGCCGACCTTCATCAGGTTGCAGTCCAGCGGAGTGTCGGCCTGGCCGAAACTGATCTGCGAAAGCTCCGAGCGGCCGTTGATGCAGCCGAGCTGGTAGGGCTTCTGCAGCGCCACGCCCAGGAACGACCCCTGGATGCCCCGCATGATGGCGACGTCGCCTTCGTGCGCGCTGACGTAGTAGTAGCTGTTGATGATGTGACGGCCGCCCAGCACACCGGCCAGCACCAGCAACCCGAGAACGGCGGCGATCAGCACATTGCGCCGCCGACTCGGCGGCGGGGGCGCCGGATCGGCTTGTGGCTCAGGTGTTTTCGCCGCTGGTGGCCGCGGCGCGATCACCGCGGCGCGACCTGCCGAGGTATCCGGCGGTGCCAGGCTGTCATCGCCGCCGGACACCGCGCCGGCCAAGATCGGCTGGGTCTGCCCGGCGTAGTCGTGGTCGACGACGTCGGCGACGACCACCGTCACGTTGTCGGGGCCGCCGCCGCGCAACGCCAGTTCGATCAGCCGGTCGGCGCTCTGGCCGACGTCGGAGACCTTGAGCGCCTCCAGGATGGTCTCCTGGCTGACCGGGTCGGACAGGCCATCGGAGCACAGCAGGTACCGGTCGCCCTCGCGCGCTTCCCGCATGATCAGCGTCGGCTCCACCTCGTGACCGGTGAGGGCCCGCATGATCAGCGAGCGCTGCGGGTGAGTGTGCGCCTCCTCGGCGGTGATGCGGCCTTCGTCGACGAGGGTTTGCACGAAGGTGTCGTCCTTGGTGATCTGAACCAACTCACCGTCGCGAAGCAGATAACCCCGCGAATCGCCGATGTGCACCAGGCCCAGCCGGTCACCGGCGAACAGGATCGCCGTCAGCGTGGTGCCCATGCCCTCGAGATCGGGATTCTCCTCGACCTCGTGTGCGATCGCTGAATTACCTTCGTGCACAGCGTCATTGAGCTTACTCAGCAGATCGCCACCGGGTTCGTCGTCGTCGAGATGAGCAAGGTGGGCGATCACCAGCTGCGAGGCCACCTCGCCCGCGGCATGCCCGCCCATGCCGTCGGCGAGAGCGAGCAGCCTGGCTCCGGCGTAGACGGAGTCCTCGTTGTTGGCGCGCACCAGACCGCGGTCGCTTCGGGCGGCGTAGCGCAGGGCCAGGGTCACGGGCGCAACTCGATCGCCGTCTTACCGATGTGCACGGCCGTCCCCATGGGCACCCGCACGGCGGTGGTGACCTTGGCGCGATCCAGATAGGTGCCGTTGGTGGAGCCGAGGTCTTCGACGTACCAGTCCGACCCCCGCATCGACAGCCGCGCATGCCGGGTGGACGCGTAGTCGTCGGTGAGCACGAGGGTGGAGTCATCGGCACGGCCGATCAGCACCGGCTGGGAGCCCAGGGTGATCCGGGTGCCGGCCAGGGAGCCCTCGGTGACCACCAGATGACGGGCCGCCGCGCGGCCGGGAACCTTCGGCGTGCGCGCACCGCGAAGCGGAAGGCCGCGACGCACCATCACCGAGCCGCCCGGGGCATAGATGTCGTTGCGCAGGATCCGCAGCACCGAGAAGATGAACAGCCACAGCAGCAGCAGGAACCCGGCGCGGGTCAGCTGCAGAACCAATCCCTGCATGCTGGGCCCCTCCGTCCGGTCGGTGTCGCCGTCGGGGCCGCGGGACTCACCGCCGCAACCGCATTCGGCACCGTGAGGATACTTGGGCGCCAGCCGGGTGCAGGCCCGAAGCCGCAACGGCCCCGCACACCCTCTTCGCCCCGCTGACCTCAGCGAAGGTGGACGATGATCTCAGAGTGACCGACCCGGATGACGTCGCCGTCGGCGAGCTGCCACTCCTGGACCGGTGAGTTGTTGACCGTCGTGCCGTTGGTGGAGTTCAGGTCCGTGAGCAGCGCGACCTGGCCGTCCCAGCGGATCTCCAGATGCCGGCGCGAAACCCCGGTGTCAGGCAGCCGGAACTGAGCGTCCTGGCCGCGGCCGATCACGTTGGCGCCCTCGCGCAACTCGTAGGTGCGGCCGCTTCCGTCATCGAGTTGGAGGGTGACCGTCGGCCCGTAGACGGGCGCATGCCCGCCCTGCTGGCCGTAGTCGTACTCCGACGGAGCCGCCGCCGGGGGGTATCCGCCCTGTTCGTAGCCGTAATCGGGCTGTGCATACTCCGGGCGGCCATACGTACCCCCGTAGCTGGGGGCGTAGCCCTGCTGGCCCTGCTGGCCCTGCTGGCCCTGCTGAGGATCGGCATAACCGCGCGGCTCCGCCGGGCGGCCGTAACCGGGATCGTCGTAGCGCGGCTGCGCCGGCGGGGGAGCCGGGGGGGCGTAACCCGGAGGTGGGCCGTACTGCTGTCCCTGCGGGGGTTGACCCTGCGGGGGGTAGCCGGGGGGCGGCTGCCGATAGCCCTGGTCATAGCCCTGGTCATAGCCCTGGGGCGGATACCCGGCGGGGGGCCGCTGCTCGTAGCCCTGCTGGGGGTAGCCCTGCTGGGGATAGTTCGGTGGCGGGTAGCCCTGCTGGGGGTAGCCCTGCTGGGGATAGTTCGGTGGCGGGTAGCCCTGTTGGGGGTAGCCCTGCTCGTACTGCGGGGAATACCCCTGCTCAGGCGGGTACGGCGGACGCTCTTCGCCGGACTGATCCTCGCGCGGACGGCCGTATTCGTCGTAGTAGTCGTCGCCGGGACGCCCCTGGCCCTGGCCGCCGGGGTAGTTGTCGCTCATCGGTCGTGCTCCTGACTCCGCGGGGTGCGCATCGTGCAATTGTCCTGGTCGGTTCGCGGCGGTGGACGGTCGGGGGTCGGCAGCCGGGCTGGCATCCGGGTTGACGACGGCCCGCGCCCGGTACTGACCGGTGCGCAAACCATCGGACGGCTCCAGCCGAACTACCACCTCACCATACGTTTGCCAGCCCTGATCGGCGATGTAACCCGCCAGGTGTCGGGCGAATGATCGGGTGGTGAGTTCGCGATCGGCGCTCAGGTTCTGATAGTCGGCGTCGCTGAGGGTGATGACGTACTCATTGGGAGCGAGCGTCCGATCGCCCGCCAGTCGCCGGGTGCCGTCGGAGGCTTCGCGGCGCAGCAGCGCCTCCAGTTCGGTGGGAACTATCGAGCCCCCGAGCACCCGGGCGAACAGATCACCGACGGCACCCTCCAACGCGCGCTCCAACCGCGAGAGGGGTCCGCGCTGATTACTCACCGCGACTCGTCGCCGTGTGCTCTTGGCATCGTGTCAATGTATCGCCGGCAGGCCCGCGGAACCGGTTGCACAGGCCGGGGGAGCCGCGTCAGTGCAGGTTGGAGGCGCTAGCGGGTTGGGGAGCGAACCCGTCAGCGTGATACGCTCTCGCGGTCGTTCGGGCGAGTGGCGGAATGGCAGACGCGCTGGCTTCAGGTGCCAGTGTCCTTCGGGACGTGGGGGTTCAAGTCCCCCTTCGCCCACAACAGAGCGCGCAGGGCCGGGGATCCGCAAGGGTTCCCGGCTCATTTTCGTTCCCCGCCGTCAGAACTAACAGGGTTGTCAGGACTAACAGGGTGCGCTGCGATGAGTCGCCGACCCACCTTTCGGCACCTAACCTGACCCAACCGCACGAGGGTTACCGACGGACGAAAGGGTGCAACCCATGGTCTTCAACGTCAGCGCGGCAGCCGTAAGCGCGTCAGCTGCCACCGAGGCCGCAGTGGGCGCTTCATTGGCGTCCACGACGGCCGCGGTGGCCGAACCCTTGACGGCAGCACTGCCGATGGGAGCGGATCTGGATTCCGTGGCGTTCGCCGCCGCGCTGAACGCCGCGGGCGCCGCCTTCATCGGTGCAGCCACCGCACAGTCTGCGGAGCGACAGATCTACGCCGGCTCTCAACAGATCGCGGCGGCCACCTATACCGCGACTGACCTGATCAATAACGCAGCGCTTGCCCTCTGAATCCCGTCAGTGCCTGATCCCGCGTGGCCCTCGTCACCGCCGGAGGTGAACCACCTACGCCTCGTCGGCGCCGGTGCGGGTGGCATTGCCACCACGCTCGCCAGTGGCGCCGCCTGGCAGGTTGTCGCGGCGACCGGCGAAGGTGAGTGCGCGGTATCGGCAGCGAACGCCGCATGTACCGCCCCAGGGTTCGAAGGGGTTGGCGGCGCGGCCTCTGCCGCACTGGCCGCGGGCCTCAACGGCGTACTTCAGGCGCTCGCAGCGTGGGCTCAGGAGAGGACAGCGATAGCGGCCGCGGGAGTCGCCGCCTTTCAAACCGCGACCTCAGCCATGATCCCGGCAGCCGTCTCGCTGGCGAACCGAGCCGAGCAGGCTGCCGATGTGGCGATGAACCCTTTGGTTTTCGGTGCGCTGACACCGGCCATAATCGCCTTGGATACAACGTATTTCGGTGAGTACTGGCCGCATAACGCCGCTGTCGGCGCAACCTACGGTGCCGCACTGGCCGCGCTGACGACCGCGTTGGCAGTCCCGCCGCCTGCCGTATTGAACGGGGCTTCGACCGCCGGCCCGACGGCCGCGGTCGCGGCAGTGGGAGAGACGACCGCCCGTGCGGTGGCCGGTGAAGCGACGAGCCGATCCAGTCGGCTCTCGCCTCCGGTGGGCACGGCGCCGGAGGCGATCGCGGAGACTCTGGTGAAGCCCCTCACCGGAATCTCCACACCGGTCAGCTCCCTAGGTGCGCTGTCGCAGCCCGGGATGTTTGAGGCGCCGATCCAGGCGATCGGCGGTCTGGCCGGCGCAGCGGAGTCGGCGCCGCAACCCGGTGGTGATGAACTCGGGACGCTCGGCTACTCCCCGGCGCTGCCGGCCGCCGGGCTGCCTGCGATCTCCGCGATAGGTCCTGGTGGTGCAGTTGCCACCGCCGGTGGACAGGTCGGTGCGCCAGCGATACCAGTTGTCACGCCCACGACCTATGCCAAGCCGGCCGCCGCCTTCCCGCCGGAATCCCCCGGACGTCCTCTAGGACTGAGGAGCGGAGAGCCCCTGCCCGTGCATCAGCAAGGCTCGGCGACCGGGGGTGTCGGTGTCCTACCGGCCTCGCCGAACGGGAGAAGCCGGTCGCAGCGCGGCGAGGCAGCCGTCGTTCACGCTCGAGTTCTCCTCGGTGCAGAACCCAACTCCGACGCGATGGACTGACGAACCGCTGTCGCGCATGGCCCACCGCGCAAGAGTTTTGCTCCGCGGGTGAAGTGACAGCCTGTCGTGGCCCTCGAATACTTCACTCCACGTTCCCAACCGGGACGGGTTCGACACCGCTACAGCAAAGGAATCCGCACATGCCGTTGGTCGTAACACCGGAGGTGCTCCGAAGCACCAGGCAAGCAATCGAAACCGCACTTGAGCACGCGACGTCCATCGCGAATGGATACCTCAGCGGCCATGAGTCACTCGGCTCAGCAGTGTGGGGCGGCCAGGCGCAGCTGGCATCTGTGAACACCGCCGCGCAGATCAATCAGGACCTGCAACAGGTTCTCACCGGCGGCACACGATTGGCGCAGGGACTCGGCCAAGCCGCCTCCGTGATGGAGCAGGCAGAGGCCGACGCCGCTCACAGCTTGTCCGGTTTAGCTCCCAACTCCTGATCACGACCACCGAAAGGACCCCCGCGTGTCTGACGCAATCACCTACAACCACGGTGGCGTGGCCGACTTCGCTTCCGAAGTCGCGGCGCGCTCCGCGCAATTGACCGAGATTCACGACGACGTGCTTCACCGAACGAACGCCGTTGCTGAGTTCTTCCAGGGGAACGCCGCGACCTCGTTCCACGACGCCCAGCTGCAGATGCTGCAAGGACTCAGAGGTCTCATCGAGACCATGCAGCAGCACGGCCAGACCATCAGCAGCGTCAACGAGAACGCACATCAGACCGACGTCATGATGGGCAGCCTCTTCTAGAGCGTTCCGTCGGCCGGCGGAGCGCTCTGCGGGCGCCCCGTCGGCCGGATCGGGGGATGAATATGTTGACGACGACGGTGGATGGCTTGTGGGTACTGCAGGTGCTCACCGGCCTGGAGGTTCTGGCTCCGGAACTCGGACTACGACCGCACTTTCCCAGTATGGAGACCAAAGAGGCGGCACTGGCGCATCCCATAGTGGCGGAGTTGCGGCGGGCCGATGTCATCGGAGATGACGACTCAGTCGATGAAGTCATCGTCGAATGGCTCACCGTGCTTGCGCGCCGAGAAGTGGGCCTGCTGTTCTACCGGCAGCTACCGGACAGTGGCCCTGAGCATCGGTTACTCGCGCGATTCGCGCAATGGTGGGTCCTGCTGCAGCGGTGTGGCGCAGTTGTGACGATCAGCGGGGTCGGCACAGCTACGACAGAGGAAGCAGCGGCAGCGTTGATCCGCTCTCAACTTCAACGGCACTGGGGTGTCGAGGATGCAGCTGAGTTACGACCGTTGACCCTGTCCTCAGACGAGCTTCTCGATGCAGTGCGTCACGCCGGAACTCCGGATGCGGTCCTTTCCATCGAGGACATTGACATCGAACAGAAATCGATCCTCGCGCTTGCCGCAGACAGCGGACTCTCAACGCAATCATCCGTTGTCGCCATTCAGGCCGGCGTTCCAGGCGCACCGGCAGGCGCGTACATCGGCGCCGGCACCGTGACGATCATCGATACACCAAGAGGCAGGCTGCTGCTTGAGCATGTCGTTCGAGACGGAAAGAACTGGCTGGTTGTTGGTCCCGGATCAAACCCGGGCATCGCGTGGGCGGTCATAAAGATGATGCGCCGGCTTCCAGCCCAAGAAACATGGCACATGTATCGAAAGGCGGTCTGAAGGATGAATCCAGTCGCCGATCCACATAGCGCGGTCTCCGCGACACTCCGGATATCCGACCTGATCTCGCCACGGCGCACCCCGCCGAGCTCAGGATGGCGAAAGATCCTCTACCGCTGGTCCTCGGGAGCGATAAACCCCGGCGAATCGCCGTCGGAAAAGCACCACCGTGAACTCCGGGATCGTATCCGTCGGCATATCCGCAAGCACTACGTGATCGCGGTGGTTGCGGGAAAAGGCGGCGTCGGGAAGACAACCCTCACCGCGTGCATCGGTGGGATTTTCAGCGAGTGCCGCTCCGAAAATGTCGTCGCAGTGGACGCCGTGCCGGGTTTTGGAACACTGGCCGGCCGAATTGATGAGATGCCACCCGGTGACTACGCCGCTATTCTCGCCGACACCGATATACAAGGGTATGCCGATATCCGCGAGTATCTGGGGCAGAACAGCGCTGGACTCGACGTCCTGGCCGGCAACCGGAGTTCGGATCAACCGAGACCGCTGGCGCCGAGCATGTTCAGCGGTGTGTTGTCACGTGTGCGCCGTACGCACAGCATCATCGTGGTCGACACAGCGGACGACTTTGAGCACCCGTCGATGGAGGCCGTGCTCGGCTCGTGCGACTCCCTGGTCTTCGTCTCGGGATTGACCGCCGACACTTCTCACCCGGTTACCAGAGGTGTCGATTTACTGCGAGCGCTGGGCTATCACGACTTGTTGTCACGCAGCATGGTCATCCTCAACGACAGCCGCGACCGCGATGACCGCGAGGCTAGGCGCTATCTGGCCGAACGCTTCAGTCAGTCCGGCGCAACCGTTGAGTACATGCCCTATGACCCGCATCTGGCCGAGGGCGGAATCATCGACACCGCAAACCACGTGAGCAAAAAAGCGAGGACGCGCTTGCTCGAGATAACAGCCGCGCTGGCCGACTTGTATGTTCCCGACACCGATCGGGTCCGATGATGTCAACCGCCGCCTTTCCCGCCCGTTGCGCTCTTTCGATTGTCTGCGGAGGGAAACTGGTGTCCCAGGTTTACCCAGCCTTGGTCCCGGTTGAGGCCTTTATCGACAACGCGATTGAACTGCTGGATGAGGACCTGAAGCGTCACGGGGCACCCGGATTGGATGTGTCAATCAGATACGAGCTCCAACGAACGAACGGAACCCGGCTGGATATCACTAAGACGTTGGCAGATCTGGGAGTCGAGGACGGCGCCACCCTGGTGCTGGCCGAGGAGGAGGGCGGTGACTCATTCGAGCCCCAACTCGAGTCGCTCTCAACCGGCTTGGCCCGTATCGGTCAGCGACTTTTCCCACCAGTGACCGCCGCGACGGCAGCCGACTGCGCCGCCGCGATTCTGGCAATGACGTCATTGAGCGTACTGATACTCGCACTCTGGGTCCGGTGGCGGTTCGAGGAGAGCATGACCGGAATTTCGGTCCTGCTGATCGGGTTGGCCCTGTCCGGCTCCGCCGTCGCCGTCCACCGGTGGTATCCGGAGCGCCGAGAACTACTTGATCGGTTCGCTTGGCTGGCCATTCCAGCAGTTGCCGCCGGCTTCGCTATGGCGGTACCCGGACCGTTAGGGGCGGCGCACGCATTCATCGCATTCCTCACCGTGGCGGTGTCAACCGCGATTGTCACCGGTCTCAGCGGCAGGCATTTCGCTCGGGGTTCGGCAGTGGCTGCGCTGGCGTTGCTGGGAGTATTGATCGCGGGCCTACAGGAATGGCTGGCGCCTACGACTCAGCGGCTTGGAATCCTCGGGTTACTTGCAGTGCTCTGTCTGGTGACAGTCAGCCCTACCGTGGCGCTGTGGGTCGCGCGGATTCGTCCGCCGTACTTCGGCTCGATCACCGGCCGAGATATCTTCCGCCGCAACGAGGGCATGCCAGCCGACTCGGTGGCTCCGATCGCCGCCGCAGGTGGTGACGATCCCAACGTGGACACCACCCCAACGGCAGGTGCGGTGGTCGGCGCCGCTCTGCGTGCCAACGGAGTGCTGACGGGACTCTGCGGCGCGGCGGCTTTCGCCGCGCCGATAGCCGCGTGGGTCACGCTGGTACCGGGTGCGCGACATACAGGTGCAGCAGTGGCACTGGTATTGGTTTTTGTACTGATCTTCATCAAGCGTGCCCGAGCTTTCAGCGATCGGCGGCAGGCGATGGCATTGGTCCTGGGCGCTGCCGCGATGCTCTGCGCCGTCGCGGCATGCCGCGTGATCTACGCCCAGGGCAGTTCAGCGGTCCCCTTTGTATGGTCTGCCATTGGGCTGACGATCTTCGCTGCCACCGGACTGGCAGCGGCATTGTTGGTACCCGTGACACGGTTCACGCCATTGGTGCGCATGCTCACCGAGTGGGTGGAGTTGGCGGCAATCGTCGTTGCGTTACCACTTTCTGCCTTGATATGCGATCTCTTCACCTGGGTGCGGATGCGATGAGGCGCATCCGGATGGCTGCGGCTTTGAATGCGCTGCTGTGTGTCGTGTCATTTGTCCAGCCCGCAACGATCCAATTCGCATCGGCTCTTCCCCGGCCCCCGATCGATCCCGGGCTGCTGCCATTGGATGGACCACCACGGTCGGATCAGCACATGAGACAGAGCAATGAGTGTGCCGACACCGTCGCGGTTTCTCACCCCGATATCGCTGAGCCGGCGCCAGGGTTCACGATGCTCGACATCGCCACCGCATGGCGGTACTCCAAGGGAAACGGTATCGCGGTCGGTGTCATCGACACTGGGGTCACACCGAACTCCCGCCTCAAGGTGTCAGCCGGCGGTGACTACATCATGGGAGGCGATGGTCTGGTGGACTGCGATGCCCACGGGACGATCGTCGCATCCATCATCGGAGCGGAGCCGCGAAAACCTGATTCGTTCAACTATGCCGATCCGCTGACTCAGCATGCGGCGTTCGACGGTGTTGCAGGTGTAGCTCCGCAGGCGACGATCGTCTCGATCCGGCAATCATCGCGCGCCTATGAAGCCAGCAACCCCGGTTCGGGCGATATGGAAGCCCGCCGAAAAGCCGGAACGGTGCAGACTCTGGCGCGCGCGATCGTTCACGCCGCAAATCTCGGCGTGAGGGTACTCAACGTCAGCGTTGCCGCCTGCATCTCAGCAGCGGATCCGGTCGACCAGCGGGCCGTCGGCGCAGCGGTCTGGTACGCGGCAACGGTCAAAGATGTCGTTGTCGTTGCCGCGGCCGGAAACGAGGGCGAGGACGGCTGCGCTCAAAACCCGATCGGCGGGCCACGGCTGGAATCCGATCCACGGGACTGGCAGGGGGTGAGGACCGTGTCGTCACCGTCGGTCTTCTCCGACTACGTCCTTTCGGTGGGAGCGGTGGACACCACGGGGGTTCCTATACAGAAAAGCCTGGCCGGACCCTGGGTTCGGGTCGGCGCTCCGGGGACCGCGATCACCGGTCTATCGCCGCGGACCGGTCTGCCGGGCAATGCATATCCGCCCCAACGCCCCGGCGAGGCAGCCCTCCCCATGTGGGGAACGAGCTTCGCCGCCGCGTACGTCAGCGGTGTTGCCGCGCTGATTCGCGCGCGCTATCCGGAGTTGAAAGCGCACGAGATAGTCGAACGAATTCTTCAAACAGCGCACAATCCGGCGTCGGGCGTGGATAACCGAATCGGGTACGGGGTCATCGATCCTGTTTCTGCACTGACATTCGCCCCTCTTCCCATTCCACGGGGTGCTGAGATGTCAAGGACGCGGGCGATTGCGCCCCCCACGGAAAGTCCAGCCCCAGATCGGCGAGCGCGGAACCATGCGTTGACCTTGGTCGCAACGGTGATGGCAGGGCTACTCATTGCTGCTGCGATCAATCGAGCCCGGAAAGCAACGTGAACCTGAATATCTGGCTTGCCAAGACGGGCGGACTCTTTGCCGCAGTCCTCTGCGGCTGGGCTATAGGCGCCGCCGGCGGCGCTGTCTTAGCCTTCGCGCTTAGCATGTCATGCATCGCCGTGCCGTTAAGGGGCAGCCCGCTGTCGACATGGGCATGTCGTTACGCACGCCGGAAACGGCGGATCCGCTTCGATGGCTTAGCGACGGTTTCACATGATGGGAGTTCTGCAGGTGTCAGGTGTAGCAACGGAATTGCTATCGCCGCGGTACAGGTCTTGGGTAAACCTCACGAGGCCACCAGACTTACCGGCTCGAGGGTGGCCGAAACGAACAACACTCTGGACGTCACATGGCTGATACCGGCACTCAAACAAAGCCTGGGAATCACACTCGACTCCATAAGCGTGGTGATAGCCGGTTCCCGACGCAACAGGCTCGGTGATTATCCCAGGATTTATGACGCTTTGGTCGGGCCGTCCTCGTACGCCGGTCGCCGGGAGACGTGGTTGTTGCTCCGCCTTCCGGATCTACCCAACGGCGAGGCACTCCAGTGGCGGACATCGTTGGGGTCGGCAGCAGTCGCTTGCGCCAAGCGGACAGCCGCAATGCTTGGTGAACGCGGCTTGCGCGCCAGGGTCGCGACGGCCGGTGAGATCTCTGAATTCGAGCTGCGGATGGGACGAGATGCGCTTGACCCGCAAAATCGCCACTGGGACGCTCTGCGGAATGGCACCGGCTGGCTGACCACCTATACATACCGCAACGCCGTATACGAGACCGAAAAGTTCTGCCAGGCATGGCGTTGGCAGGCAGACTCCGTCATCCAGAATGTGACCCTCCTGCATGACGGGACCGCGACGGTGACTGTCACAGTAGGAACAAACCAGAGACAGGCCTCGGCACCGAGCACTTCGTTACAGAAGATGCCGGGCGAGCAGGCCGGTGCCGCGGCCCTCAACCTTTGTGTCGCTCGCCAGGATTTGGGGGCTGTCCCGACAAGACCGTGGCCGCGGAAGATGATCGTTCCGGTCGGTCAATCCGGAGTGCTGATCGGGAGATATCGCAGTGGCGGCCGGATGCTTCTGCCATTGAGCGATCCGGCCGAAGAGAGCCGCGTCCACATCGCCGCGGTCGACGGTATCGCTCACCGTCTGGTGATGCGCCTAGCAGGTTCTGGTGAACGGATTACTGTGCATACCAACGAAATCGAACGGTGGAAACGCCTTCGTATGACGAACCTCGTAGTGACCGACGAGATGCGGCCCGCCGATGGAACGACGGTGAGTGTCGTCGATGGAACTGTGTCGCCGGTTCCGCGGCCGCAGACGATCATTTCGGTAGGAACTCCACGTGGGCCTGCGCCGCCGGCCGACGTGCTCATGGAACAGATCGGGCCGCAAACGCTAAGAGTCACCGCGGCAGGTGTCAGCAATGAGGTCGATATTGAAATGTTCCGCGCCGAGAAGCCGTTTCTTCCTGTCGACGTCGGGAATCAGCCCATTGTCGAATAACGGGGCCGCGCGCAGGAGCTTTGATCGCGGCATGACACTTGTTGATACCGATCCGGCGGCAGCCCTCCGAAGCTTCACCGAAGCCACCGAATTGGACCCTTCCATGGCCGACGCCTGGCTGGGGCGCATCGTTACCGGCGACGACCAGCTGGCGACACTCGAGCGACTCCACCTCTGCGGATCTCGCCTGCACCGCGAAACCAATCGGCTCGGTATAGCAATGAGCGCTGCAATCAAGGCCGGCCCTCATCTATCGATCAGTGTTACAGAGGCCTCGCACGCGGGCATCGCACTCGCCAGCGCCCTCATCGACGATCGGCAGTTCGATGCGGCAGCAGCATTGCTTGATGAGCAAGCTCTGCTGGAATCGGGGGAGATCCATCAGTGGCGCCAATACGTCTGCGCCTACCTTATGTATTCGACGAAACGCTGGCCCGATGTGATCAGTGAGTCCATGCGAGTTCTTCCGCCGCACGCCATCCTGATGCCCGCATTGACTGCGGGACTACACACCCTCGCCGCGCACGCTGCGCTGCACTTAGGGCAGAGCCGGGTGGCTCTCGGCTGGACTAGCGGGGCACCAGTCATCAATGCCGTCGAATTCCCCGTTCTCGCAGCTGATTGCGCATATGTACGTGGAATGGCGCATCGGCAACTCCATGAGGAGGACAGCGCTCAGCACTGGTTGTCCAAGTCCACTATCAACGGCGTTATCACCGATGCCGCCAAAGCGGCCCTGGTGGATACCCGGGTAAAACCTACGATCACAGATGTCGAGGCCGTCAACACTCGTACCGACAGGTGGGATCCCGATACAGAACAAGATCCGAGCGCCCGGGACGACGATGCCAGTCATGAACGCCGATTAGAGCTTCTCGCCGAGGGCCGCGCACTTCTTGCCGGCCAGGTCGGTCTTGTCGAGGTCAAGAAAGCGGTGGCTGAACTCGAGGACCAGATTGAAGTGCGTGCGCTGCGGTTGGTACATGGGCTGCCTGTGGTGAACCAGACCAATCACATGCTGCTTGTAGGACCACCGGGCACTGGGAAGACCACTACCGCCGAAGCACTGGGAAAGATCTTCGCCGGACTGGGCATCGTCCGCCACCCAGAGATCATCGAGGTGAAGCGCGCCGACTTCTGCGGGGAACACATCGGTTCCTCGGGTCCTAAGACCAATGAGCTGATCAATCGGTCACTCGGGCGGATCCTGTTCTTCGACGAACTGTACAGCTTGGTCGAACGTCATCACGATGGCCGGCCGGACATGATCGGTATGGAGGCAGTTAATCAGCTACTGGTCGCGTTGGAAGTGCACCGGTTCGACTTCTGCCTCATCGGCGCGGGGTACGAAAAAGAGATCGATGCGTTTCTCGAAGTCAATCCCGGCCTGGCCGGCAGATTCAACCGCAAGCTTCGGTTCGAGTCATACTCGCCCAGCCAATTGGTTCAGATCGCTGTTCGTTACGGGGAGCCCCGTGCAACGGTTGTTGACGCGAAGGGCAGAGCAGTATTGAACGCAGTCTGCAAGGCGTTGCACACCTATGTCGTACTGGACGGCACCAGCGGGATAGACCTCATGCAGAACGGGCGGTTTGCCCGGAATGTCATCGAACGCGCCGAACGGATCCGCGACTCCCGTGTGGCGGAGCAGCATCGCACCGACAAGACCTCCGTGACTGTCGGCGACCTGGCGACGCTGCGTGCCGACGATATTCGCGCCGCCGCACTCGACGCGTGTTCGGAAAAAGGAGTTCCTGTGGCGCTCTGACCGGGGGCACGGACCGCCGCCGCTACTTAGGCTAGCCTAACTTTGCATACAAGACGCAGGTTGCCTATCGTTTTGGGTACTGGCCGACAACGCTGTTGGCACGATAATCAGGGCCGCCGTTCACCGACGCACGGAGGAACCCCGACGAGGCGCGGCGCCGGATAGACGCCGGGGAGCCACCGCGCGAGTTCTTGTGAAGGGTCAGGTGCGTATGCCCAGCAGTGTCGGGCTTTACAACCCCGTCTATGAGCACGACGCGTGCGGCGTGGCGATGGTCGTCGACATGTACGGCCGGCGCAGCCGCGCCATCGTCGATCATGCGATCACCGCCCTGCTCAACCTCGAACACCGGGGGGCCGCCGGAGCCGAACAGCACAGCGGTGACGGCGCCGGGATCATGATTCAGGTTCCGGACAAGTTCCTGCGCGCCGTCTGCAAGGAACAAGCCGACTTCGACCTGCCCGACGAAGGCTCGTATGCCACCGGGATCGCCTTCCTGCCGCAGTCCGCCCGTGACGCCGCTCTGGCGTGCGAGGCGCTCGAGAAGATCGTCGAGGCCGAAGGCCTGTCCCTGCTCGGCTGGCGCGACGTCCCCACCGACGACTCCTCGCTTGGCGCGCTGGCGCGCGACGCCATGCCTACCTTTCGGCAGCTGTTCATCGGCGGTGCCTCGGGGGTGGAGCTGGAGCGCAAGGCGTACGTGGTTCGTAAGCGCGCCGAGCACGAGCTGGGGAACAAGGGTCCGGGCCAGGACGGTCCGGGACGCGAAACCGTCTACTTCCCAAGCCTTTCCGGCCGCACGCTGATCTATAAAGGCATGCTGACCACCCCTCAGCTCAAGGCCTTCTATCTCGATCTGCAGGATGACCGCATGGAGAGCGCCCTGGGGGTGGTGCACTCCCGCTTCTCCACCAACACCTTCCCGTCGTGGCCGCTGGCGCACCCGTTCCGCCGTATCGCTCACAACGGCGAGATCAATACCGTCACCGGCAACGAGAACTGGATGCGCGCGCGCGAGGCGCTCATCAAGACCGACATCTTCGGCACCGACGTGGAGAAGATCTTCCCGGTCTGCACACCGGGCGCATCAGACAGCGCGCGTTTCGACGAGGTGCTCGAACTGCTGCACCTCGGCGGCTACAGCCTGCCGCACGCCGTGCTGATGATGATCCCCGAAGCGTGGGAGCGCAACGAGTCGATGGACCCGGCGCGCCGCGCCTTCTACGCCTACCACGCCGCGTTGATGGAGCCGTGGGACGGACCGGCGTCGGTGGTGTTCTCCGACGGCACCGTCGTGGGCGCGGTGCTCGACCGCAACGGACTGCGCCCGTCACGCATCTGGGTCACCGACGACGGTCTGGTGGTCATGGCCTCAGAAGCCGGCGTGCTCGACCTCGACCCGGCATCCGTCGTGAAACGGATGCGCCTTCAGCCGGGCCGGATGTTCCTGGTGGACACCGCCCAGGGCCGGATCATCTCCGATGAGGAGATCAAATCCGAACTGGCCGCCGAGCAGCCCTACGGCGAGTGGCTGGCCAGCGAGCAGTTCCACCTCGACGACCTTCCGCAGGGTCCCTACATCCGGATGCCGCACCACCGGGTGGTGCTGCGCCAGCAGGCCTTCGGCTTCACCTATGAGGAGCTCAATCTGCTGGTGGCGCCGATGGCGCGCACCGGCGCCGAACCGCTGGGCTCGATGGGCTCCGACACGCCCATCGCCGTGCTGTCCGCGCGCCCGCGGATGCTCTACGACTACTTCCAGCAGCTCTTCGCCCAGGTGACCAATCCGCCACTGGATGCGATCCGCGAAGAGGTGGTCACGAGCCTGCAGTCCACCGTCGGCCCGGAGGGCGACCTGCTGCACCCTGCTCGCGAGTCATGCCACCAGATCCTGCTGCCGCAGCCGATCCTGCGGAACCATGAGCTCGCCAAGCTGGTCAACCTCAACCCCGAGGACGAGGTGCACGGCCACAAGCACGGCATGCGCTCGGCGGTCATCAGCTGCCTCTACCCCGTCGCCAAGGGCGGCGCCGGCCTGCGCCGCGCACTCGACGACATCCGCGCCGAGGCGTCCAAGGCGATCGCCGACGGTGCGCGGATATTGATCCTTTCCGACCGCGAGTCCAACATGACCTCCGCGCCGATCCCCTCGCTGCTGTCGGTGGCCGCCGTGCACCACCACCTGGTTCGCGAGCGCACCCGCACCCAGGTCGGCTTGATCGTCGAGTCCGGTGACGCCCGCGAGGTGCACCACATGGCGATGCTCATCGGGTTCGGCGCCGGCGCGATCAACCCCTACATGGCCTTCGAGTCGATCAGCGACATGATCGACCGCGGCGTGATCGCCGACTCCGCCGGCGGCGGCGCCTCCGCGCCGCTGGACCGCGACAAGGCGCTCAATAACTACATCAAGGCCGCCGGCAAGGGTGTGCTGAAGGTGATGTCGAAGATGGGCATCTCCACCGTCGCCTCCTACCGCGGCGCGCAGCTGTTCCAGGCGATCGGCGTCTCGCAGAGTGTGCTCGACGAGTACTTCACCGGGCTGAGCTGTCCGGTGGGCGGCATCGACCTCGACGACATCGCCGCCGACGTCTCGGCACGCCACCAGCTGGCCTATCTCGATCGGCCCGACGAGCGCGCGCACCGCGAGCTCGAGGTGGGTGGTGAGTACCAGTGGCGCCGCGAGGGGGAGTACCACCTGTTCAACCCCGACACGGTGTTCAAGTTGCAGCACTCCACCCGCACCGGGCAGTACGAGATCTTCAAGGAGTACACCAAGCTCGTCGACGACCAGAGCGAGCGCCTGGCCGCACTGCGTGGACTGCTGACCTTCAAAGACCCCAAAGCCATTGGGCGCACACCCATTTCCATAGACGAGGTGGAGCCGGCCCGCGAGATCGTCAAGCGGTTCTCCACCGGCGCGATGAGCTTCGGCTCGATCTCCGCCGAGGCGCACGAGACGCTGGCGATTGCGATGAACCGGCTCGGCGCGCGGTCGAACTCCGGCGAGGGCGGGGAGGCGGTGAGCCGCTTCGAACCCGACGCCAACGGGGACTGGCGGCGCAGCGCCATCAAGCAGGTGGCCTCGGGCCGCTTCGGTGTGACGAGCCACTACCTGACCAACTGCACCGACATCCAGATCAAGATGGCCCAGGGCGCCAAACCCGGCGAGGGCGGACAGCTGCCGGGCCACAAGGTGTACCCGTGGGTGGCCGAGGTGCGCCACTCCACCCCCGGTGTGGGTCTGATCTCGCCGCCGCCGCACCACGACATCTACTCCATCGAAGACCTGGCGCAGCTGATCTACGACCTCAAGAACGCCAACCCGCAGGCCCGCATCCACGTGAAGCTGGTCAGTGAGAACGGTGTCGGAACTGTCGCCGCGGGCGTGTCCAAGGCGCACGCCGACGTGGTGCTGATCTCCGGGCACGACGGCGGAACCGGCGCCACCCCCCTGACGTCGATGAAGCATGCCGGAGCACCGTGGGAACTCGGCCTGGCCGAGACCCAGCAGACGCTGTTGCTCAACGGTCTGCGGGACCGGATCGTCGTGCAGGTCGACGGTCAGCTCAAGACCGGACGCGACGTGGTGATCGCAGCGCTGCTCGGTGCCGAGGAGTTCGGCTTCGCCACCGCGCCGCTGGTGGTGTCGGGCTGCATCATGATGCGGGTCTGCCACCTCGACACCTGCCCGGTGGGTGTGGCGACTCAGAACCCGGTGCTGCGCGAGCGGTTCACCGGCAAGCCGGAGTTCGTCGAGAACTTCTTCGTGTTCATCGCCGAAGAGGTCCGCGAGCTGATGGCCCAGCTCGGCTTCCGCACCGTCAACGAGATGGTGGGTCAGGTCAACGCTCTGGACACCAGCCGCGCCGCCGCGCATTGGAAGGCGCACAAGCTCGATCTGCACCCGGTGCTGCACGAAGCAGAGTCGGCGTTCATGAACCAGGACCTTTACTGCAGTTCGCGTCAGGACCACGGGCTGGACAAGGCGCTCGATCAGCAGTTGATCGCGCAGTGCCGGGAAGCACTGGATTCGGCGAAGCCGGTCCGGTTCGCGATGAAGATCGCCAACACCAACCGGACCGTGGGCACCATGCTCGGGCACGAGGTGACCAAGGCCTACGGCGGCGACGGCCTGCCCGACGGCACCATCGACATCACCTTCGACGGATCGGCCGGCAACAGCTTCGGAGCGTTCGTGCCGCGCGGCATCACGCTGAGGGTCTACGGCGATGCCAACGACTACGTCGGCAAGGGACTCTCCGGCGGGCGGATCGTGCTGCGGCCCTCAGAGGATGCACCGGCCGGTTACGTGGCCGAGGACAACATCATCGGCGGCAACGTGATCCTGTTCGGCGCCACCAGCGGTCAGGCGTTCATCCGCGGAACGGTGGGGGAGCGCTTCGCGGTCCGCAACTCCGGCGCGCACGCTGTCGTCGAGGGCGTGGGCGATCACGGCTGCGAGTACATGACCGGCGGCCGGGTGGTGATCCTCGGCCCGACCGGCCGGAACTTCGCGGCCGGCATGTCCGGCGGCGTCGCCTACGTTTACGACCCGGCGGGCGCGTTGCCGTCGAACCTCAACACCGAGATGGTGAACCTCGAGGAACTCGATGACGCCGACCTGCAGTGGTTGCGTGACATGCTGGCCGCCCACCACGACACCACCGACTCCGCGGTGGCGCAGCGGCTTCTGGCCGACTGGCCAAAGCAGGCAGGGGATTTCGTGAAGGTCATGCCACGGGACTACAAGAATGTGTTGGCGGCGATCGCCGACGCCGAACGCACCGGAGCCGACGTGGACGAAGCGATCATGGCGGCGTCCCGTGGCTGATCCGAGCGGCTTTCTCAAGTACCCCCGCCGCGAGACCCCGAAGCGGCGGCCGGTCCCGTTGCGCCTGCGTGACTGGAACGAGGTCTATGAGGACTTCGACCACGAGGCTCTGCAGCACCAGGCGGCCCGCTGTATGGACTGCGGGATCCCCTTCTGCCACAACGGATGTCCGCTGGGCAACCTGATACCGGAGTGGAACGACCTGGTCTACCGGGACCGCTGGCACGAGGCCATCGACCGGTTGCACGCCACCAACAACTTCCCGGAGTTCACTGGACGGCTCTGCCCCGCGCCGTGCGAGTCGTCCTGCGTTCTGGGTATCAACTCCGATCCGGTCACCATCAAGCAGGTCGAGGTCGAGATCATCGACAACGCCTTCGACGAGGGCTGGGTGGTTCCCAACCCCCCGCATCTGCTGACCGGCAAGACCGTGGCCGTGGTGGGCTCCGGTCCGGCCGGTCTCGCCGCCGCACAGCAGCTCACCCGCGCCGGACATGACGTCACCGTCTTCGAGCGAGCCGACCGCATCGGCGGCCTGCTTCGCTACGGCATCCCCGAATTCAAGATGGAGAAGCGCCATATCGACCGCCGGCTGGAGCAGATGACGGCCGAGGGCACCAAGTTCCGCGCCGGAGTCGACGTCGGCGCCGACATCACCGCCGATCAGCTGCGCGAGGGGTTCGACGCGGTGGTGTTGGCCGGCGGCGCGACCGACTGGCGGGATCTGCCGATCCCCGGCCGCGAGCTTGACGGCATCCACCAGGCGATGGAGTACCTGCCGTGGGCGAACAAGGTTCAGCAGGGCGATCCGGTGGTCGATGACGAGGGTCAGCCCCCGATCACCGCCAAGGACAAGCGCGTCATCATCATCGGCGGCGGCGACACCGGTGCGGACTGCCTGGGCACCTCGCTGCGTCAGGGCCCGCGCAGCGTGCACCAGTTCGAGATCATGCCGAAGCCGGGCGCGGACCGGGACCCCTCTACGCCGTGGCCGACCTACCCGCTGATGTACCGGGTGTCCTCGGCGCACGAAGAGGGCGGCGAGCGGGTGTTCTCGGTCAACACCGAGCGGTTCATCGGCAGCGACGGCCACGTCACCGGCCTGCGCGCGCACGAGGTCGAGATGCGCGACGGGCGGTTCCAGAAGGTCGAGGGCAGCGACTTCGAACTGGGTGCGGACCTGGTCCTGCTTGCGATGGGCTTCGTCGGTCCGGAGAAGTCGGGCTTGCTGACCGAGCTGGGCGTGGAGCTGACCGACCGCGGTAACGTCGCTCGCAACGGCGACTTCGAGACCTCGGCCCCGGGCGTCTTCGTGGCCGGCGACATGGGCCGCGGGCAGTCGCTGATCGTCTGGGCGATCGCCGAGGGCCGGGCCGCCGCCGCCGGCGTCGACCGCTTCCTGATGGGCCACTCGGCTTTGCCGGCACCCATCTCGCCGACGGCAGCTCCGCAACGCTAGCAACACTGGCAACAGCAGCACCATCCGAACAGTGTCGGCGCGCCTTCCGGTTTCCGGATCGTTATCCGGTTCTAATTGCTGGAGTGGGGTGCTGACGCTTAAAGTAGTCCCCGGTTGCCAAGGATGCCGACCACAGGAGAGTCCCGTCGTGTACCTCAACCCGATCACCACGCCGCTGAGCCGTTCGCGCGTCGCGCGGGTGGCCTGGTCACTGCTCCGACCGGTGAAGAGCCCGCCCCAGCAGAACACCGAGTTCCCCGCCGAGCACGAGCGTCTGATCACCCCGGCCGAATTGACGCGGTACGGGTTCTAACCCCTGCTCAGGGCCCAAATCAGCCCTAATCGGCGGGACGCCACAGGCCCGAGTCTCCAATCGCCTCGGCCAACGGTTCGAGCACCCGCGGATCGTGCGGCACGGGCAGGTAGACGATCGCGAGGTCCAGGCCCTCTGCGCCGAGGGCGATCGCGTCCTCGATGACCGCCCGATAGTTGCCGTCGCGCAGCCAGATGTGGGCCGACAGCATGATCTCCTTGGGATCGCGCCCGACGTCGGCGCAGTGCGCGGCCAACACGTCGCGCTTGCGGGCGAAGTCCGCCGGCGCCCCGCCGACGAAGTTCCAGTGCTGGGCGTACTTGGCGGTGATGCGCAGTGTCCGCTTCTCCCCGTTGCCCCCGATGCAGATCGGCGGGTGCGGCCGTTGCGGCCCCTTGGGTTCGTTGCGCGCGGCGGTCAATTGATAAAACCGTCCGCTGAAGTCGGTAGTCGGCTGGCTCAGCAGCCCGATCAGGACCTGGCAGGCCTCCTCGAACCGGTCGAAGCGATCCTTCATGCTGCCCAGTTCGATCCCGTAGGCGCCGGACTCCTCCTCGTTCCAGCCCGCGCCGATTCCCAGTTCCAGCCGCCCGCCGGAGATGATGTCCAGCGCCGCGGCCATGTTGGCCAGCACGGCCGGGTGCCGGTAGTGGATTCCGGTGACCAGGGTGCCCAGCCGCAACCGGGACGTGGCCTGCGCCAGGGCGGTCAGGGTGGTCCAGCCCTCCAGGCACGGGCCGGTCGGGTCGGTGAAGATCGGGTAGAAGTGGTCGAAGGTCCAGCCGGACTCGAAGACGTCGATGTCGTCGGCGGCGCGCCAGACCGCCAGCATGTCGGCCCAGGTGGTGTCCTGCGGTGAGGTCTTGAACGCGAATCGCACCGTTGGAGCCTAGGCGGGTGGTGGCGGCGGCGGTTCAGGTACCGGGGCCGGCGGCGGTGGTTCGAAAACCGGCGGCGGCGGTGGAGCAGGTTCGGGTGCCGGCGGGGGTGCCGGTGGGGGTGGTGGCGCGGGTGGTGGCGCGGGTGGTGGCGCGGGTGGTGGCGCGGGCGGTGGTGGCGGCGGCATCGCCGGGATCGTGATCGGCGGC
>JBAXCK010000033.1:0-24631 GCA_037141465.1 Mycobacteriaceae bacterium
CGTCTGGCCCTGGTCGGCTGGCCCCTCGACGACGGCCACTGACTCAGCGGGCCACCGACTCAGCCGCCGCGCGCGTCCCGTCGCAACGGGTGCTGCTCGGGTATCTGCACGAAGATCAGCGTGACCCCGTCGGGGTCGGCGACATGCATCTCGTGCAGCCCCCAGAACTCCTGACGGGCCTCGCGGATGATCTGTGCACCGCGCTCGCGCAGTTCGTCCTGGGTGCGGTAGAGGTCGCGGACCTGTAGCCACAGCGCCCCGGAGAACGATGTGGGCTCCCCGTGGCCGGCCAGCTCGATCAGCGACTGCCCGGCGTAGAACACCGTGCCGCCCGGGTACTCGCGGGCGATAGCCAGGCCGAGAGTGTCGCGGTAGAAGCGCAACGAGCGTTCGTAGTCGGCGGGCCGCAGCAGCACACGGCTGGACAGGATCTCCATGTCAGCTCGGCTGCATGCGTTGACGTTTGAGGATGCCGTTGAGCAAGCCGGGGGAGACCACGTCCAGTGCGCGTGCGGTGACGCCGAAGCGCGGTGCGATCCGGACCGGGCGGTGCCGGGCCGCGTCGATCATCCACTGCGCGGCCTCGGCGGGGGTGAGCGCGGGCATGCCTCGGTACTCCTTGGTCGGCGCGATCATCGGGGTGGCCACCAGCGGGTAGTACAGGGTGGTGGAGTGCACACCGTTGCGCGACCACTCCGTCTCGATCACCCGGCTCACCGCACTCAACGCGGCCTTGGATGCGTTGTAGACGCCGAACAGCGGTGAGGCCTCACTGAGCACACCCCAGGTGGCGACGTTGATGATATGACCGTCGCCGCGTTCGATCATCGGCGGCGCCAGCCCGCGGATCAGCCGCAGCGGCGAATAGTAGTTCAACGTCATCGTGCGCTCGACATCGTGCCAGCGGTCCAGCGACTCGGCGAGCGGGCGCCGGATGGAGCGCCCGGCGTTGTTCACCAGGATGTCCACGCCACCGAAGCGCTCCTCGACCGTGTCGGCAAGCGCGTCGACGGCAGCGAGGTCCGAGAGGTCACATGGTATTGCGGTCGCGACGCCGCCGCCGCCGGCGATCCGGGCGGCCGCCTCATTCAGCAGATCGGCGCGGCGAGCCACCAGGATCACCTCCGCGCCTTCGGCGGCGAACGCCTCGGCCCCGGCTTCGCCGATACCCGAGGACGCCCCGGTGATCAGGACGCGCTTGCCCCGCAGCGGAATCCGGGTGCGGCTCGGGACGGTCAGCGCTGGGCGCATTCCCGTCAGCGCGACTGCATCGGTCAGCTTCCTCCGCAGCGGGTTCACGTTTCGAGCCTAGAAGTAGCGCGGGAACGGACTCCAGTCCGGGTCGCGCTTCTCCAGGAAGGCGTCGCGGCCCTCGACGGCCTCGTCGGTCATGTAGGCCAGCCGGGTCGCCTCACCGGCGAACAGCTGCTGCCCGACCAGGCCGTCGTCGAGAAGGTTGAACGCGAACTTCAGCATCCGTTGCGCCTGCGGGGACTTGCCGTTGATCGTCGCCGCCCACGCAAGTGCGACGTTCTCCAACTCGGCATGGTCCACGACGCGGTTGACCGCACCCATCTGGTGCATCTGTTCGGCGGTGTAGGCCTCTCCGAGGAAGAAGATCTCGCGGGCGAACTTCTGGCCCACCTGCCGTGCGAGGTACGCGCTGCCGTAGCCGCCGTCGAAGCTCCCGACGTCGGCGTCGGTCTGCTTGAACCGGGCGTGCTCTCGGCTGGCCAGCGTCAGATCGCACACCACGTGCAGGCTGTGCCCGCCGCCGGCCGCCCAGCCGTTCACCACGGCGATCACGGGTTTGGGCATGAACCGGATCAGCCGTTGCACCTCGAGGATGTGCAGCCGTCCGGCCCGTGCGGCGTCGACGGTGTCCGCCGTCTCGCCGGAGGCGTACTGGTAGCCGGTGCGGCCGCGGATGCGCTGATCGCCACCTGAGCAGAACGCCCAGCCGCCGTCCTTGGGCGACGGACCGTTCCCGGTGAGCAGCACCACGCCGACGTCCGGTGACATCCGGGCATGGTCCAGGGCGCGGTATAGCTCGTCGACGGTGTGCGGCCGGAAGGCGTTGCGCACCTCGGGCCGGTTGAACGCCACCCGCACCGTCGGCTGCGGCACGCCGTCGGTGACGTGACGGTGATAGGTGATGTCGGTCAGATCGGCGAAGCCCGCCACGGGCCGCCAGAGGTCCGGGTTGAACGGGTTGTCGCTCACGGGGTCGACCGTACGCCAACACCGTGTTCGGCAAGGGCCTCGATCAGCCCCGTCGGCCGCTGCGCCACGGGCAACGGATCCACCAGCGCGAAGGCACATCCCAGCTGCAGCGCGGCCCCGTCGTTCTCCACGCTGTCGCCCACCATCAGGGTGTCGGCGGCGTCGACGCCGAGCCGTGACAGCGCCGCGGTGAAGATGCGCAAGTCCGGTTTGGCGGCACCCACTTCGTAGGACAGCACGTACTCGTCGGCCTGCGCGCCGGCCGGGATCAGCACCCCGCGGATGTCCCAGGCGATGTTGGACACCACCGCGGTGCGCACGCCGCTGCGCCGCAGGCTTTTCAGCACTTCGGCGGTGTCGGGGTAGACGTCCCACTCCGCCGGATCCACACAGCGCGCATACAACGCCTCGGCATGCTCCTCGGCCAGGCCGGATTCCCGCAGCACGTGCAGGTAGGCCTGCCGGTGCAGCTGCGGGTCGAGGTCGCGGTGCTCCCAGGCGTCATAGCGGGCACTCGCGGTGGGATGGGTCATCCGGTCCATCACCGCCGCGCGCTGCGGGACGTCGAGGTCCATGCCCGCAAACCAGTGCTCGCGATGTTCCAGACTGGCCAGCGTTCCGGAGAAGTCGAAGAGGACCGCCTTGAAGGCGTTATCCGACGGCACGGGAGGCGCCCTCCCAGAACTGCGCCCGCACCGCCTTCTTGTCCGGCTTGCCCAGCGCCGTCACCGGAACCGAGTCCACCACCACGACCTGTTTGGGTGACTGCACCGAGCCCTTGCGTTCCTTGACCGCGCTCTGGATCTCGGCGGTCAGCGTCGCGACCGAGTCCTCATCGGCGGGGTGACCGGGCCGCAGCACGATCACCGCGGTCACCGCCTCGCCCCACTTCTCGTCCGGTGTGCCGATCACACAGACCTGCGCGACGGCGGGGTGCTCGGCGACGACGTCCTCCACCTCGCGCGGGAACACGTTGAACCCGCCGGTGACGATCATGTCCTTGACCCGGTCGACGATGTACCAGAAGCCGTCGGAGTCCTCGCGCGCCATGTCGCCGGTGCGCAGCCAGCCACCGGAGAACGTCTCGGCGGTGGCCTCCGGCAGATTCCAGTACCCGCCGCACAGCAGCGGCCCGGAGACGCAGATCTCGCCGACGTCGCCCTGCGCCACCGGTGCGCCCTCGGCGTCGAGCAGTGCCGTGCGCGCGAACAGCGTCGGCCGTCCGCAGGATGTCAGCCGCTTCTCGTCATGCTCGCCCTTGGCCAGGTAGCTGATCACCATCGGCGCCTCGGACTGCCCGTAGTACTGCGCGAAGATCGGGCCGAACCGGCGGATGGCCTCGGCCAGCCGCACCGGGTTCATCGCCGAGGCGCCGTAGTACACCGTCTCCAGTGAGGACAGGTCGCGGGTGTGGGAGTCCGGGTGATCCATCAGCGCGTAGATCATCGACGGCACCAGCATGGTCGCGCTGATCCGCCGTTCCTCGATGGTCGCGAGCACCTCGGCCGGGTCGAACTTCGGCAGCACGATCATCTCGCCGCCTTTGACGATGGTCGGCACGAAGAACGCCGCACCGGCGTGTGAGAGCGGCGTGCACATCAGGAAGCGGGGGTTCTCCGGCCACTCCCACTCGGCCAGTTGCGCGGTCGTCATCGTCATGATCGAACTGACCGTGCCCATCACCCCCTTCGGCTTGCCGGTGGTGCCGCCGGTGTAGGTCATCCCGCCGATGTGATCGGGCGCCAGGTCCGCGGCCGCCAACGGCCTCGGCGGATGCTTCGCGGCTTCGGCGATGAGATCGACGCCCACCTCGGACAGCTCCGCGGGCACCGGGCCGAGTGTCAGCACCTGCTTCAGTGACGGCACCTTCTCCAGCAGGCCGACCGCCCGCTCGATGAACATGGGATTCGGGTCGATGATCAGTGCGCTCGCCCCGGCGTCGGACAGCACGTAGGCGTGGTCGTCGAGCGAACCGAGCGGATGCAGCGCGGTGCGCCGGTAGCCCTGGGTCTGGCCGGCGCCGATGATCATCAGCACCTCGGGGCGGTTGAGGGAGAGCAGTCCCACCGTCACCCCGGTCCCGGCGCCGAGCGCTTCGAACGCCTGGATGTACTGGCTGATCCGCTCCGCCAGCTCCCCACCGGTGAGTGTGGTGTCGCCCAGGAACAGCACCGGCTTGTCGCGGTGGCGCTTGAGTGCGCCGACGGTCAGGTGTCCGGCGTGCAGGGGGTGGCGAAGCAGATCGGTGGTCATGCAGGCAACATTAGAACGTGTTCCAGCTTCAGGTTGCGATACGCCGGCTGCTCGACGGCCGCGCGGGAAGCATCTGTCCGTCGGAGGCGGCCCGGGCTGTCGGCGGTGAGAACTGGCGCGATCTGATGGAACCCGCCAGGGAGGCGGCCCGGGCGATGGCCCGCGACGGCGAAGTCGAAATCACCCAGCGCGGCGTCGTCCTCGATCCGGACGCGGTCTGGCGCGGACCGATCCGGGTGCGCCTGCCGAAGTCCTCGCAGCCCGCCGGCTCAGTGCCCGATGCAGCTGGTGGGCGTTGACTGCGCCTGCGCGCGCGGCTGTGCGAGGTTGACCTGTCCGGCGCGGGTGAGTCGACTCGACGGGGCGCCGGCGGGCGCGGCGACACTCGTGGGCGCAACGCAGGTGTTGCCGGTGGGTTGCGCTGAGGCGGGTGTGGCGGCGACGGTGGCGCCTCCGGCGAAGATCGCCGCGGCGACGGCGGGTCCGGCCAGGGCGGCGGTCATGCGGCGGGTGGTGATGGTCATCGGGGTTCCTTTGTCCGGTGGTTGATCTGTCTGAGGACAATCCTGCGGCGCGGCGGCGGCCCACCCCGTCGGCTGAGCGGCAGGTGCGCCGGATGAACCCGGTGTCCCCCGAATGGTGGATGCGTGGTCGCCGCGCGTGGCACCCTGTCGGATATGGAAGCGCCACCACAGCCACGTTTTCTCGACGACAGATTGGCCCACTGGGCCGCGGTCAAACCCGACGACGAGGCCGTCAGCTACCTCGGCCGCAGCTTCACCTGGAAGCAGTTCGACGACCGGGTCCGACGGTTGGCCGGCGCACTGTCGCAGCGCGGCGTGGGCCGCGGCGACGTGGTGGCCTTCCTGGACAAGAACCACCCGGCGTGCGTGGAGACCACATTGGCCGCGGCCAGCCTGGGTGCTGCCACCGCGATCATCAACTTCCGGCTCGCCGGTGACGAGATGGACTACGTCATCAACGACTGCGGCGCCAAGCTCATCATCGTCGGCGAGGAACTCAAGGACTCGGTCGAGAAGATCCGCGATCGCCTGACCCACGTGGAGCACGTCATCTCGGTCACTCCCGAGGGCGGCGACGGCGACGAGTACGAGGCGATGCTCGCCGCCGCCACCCCCAAGGGCCGCGGCGCCGACGTCACACCCGATGACGTGTGCGTGATCATGTACTCCTCGGGAACGACGGGCAATCCGAAGGGCATCAGGCTGACGCAGGCGAACCTGATGGCGCACACGCTCAACGCCGGCAGCTTCGAGTTCGAGCAGGACGACAAGAACATGGTCGCGATGCCGCTGTTCCATGTCGGCGGCTCGTCCTACATGCAGTTCGGCCTCCACGCCGGCATCCCGAGCATCATCACCCGGGAGGTCGACGGCGCCTCCCTGGCCGGCGCGCTGCTGGCCGGAGCCACCCGCACGTTCCTGGTGCCCGCGGTGCTCGGCAAGGTCATGGAGATGGGGCCCGACGCGGTCGGGCTGTTCAATCAGTTGCGCACGTTCGTCTACGGCGCGTCCCCGATGCCCCCGGCGCTGCTGGCCAAGGCGCTCAAGGAGTTCCCCAACACCGAGTTCGTTCAGGTGTACGGGCTCACCGAGGTCTGCGGCGCGGTCACCCAGTTGTCTGCCGAGGCGCATCGCGACGAGGCGCATCCGGAGCGGATGACCAGCGCCGGCCAGCCCGCCCTCGGCGTGGAGGTGCGCGTGGTCAACCCCGACACCCTCGAGGAGGTCCCTGTCGGCCAGCCCGGGGAGCTGTGGTTCAGGACTCCGCAGTTGATGGAGGGCTATCACAACAAGCCCGACGCCACGAAAGAGGCGATCACCGCCGGCGGCTGGTTCCGCACCGGTGACATCGGCCGGGTGGACTCCGAGGGGTTCGTGTTCGTCGAGGACCGGCTCAAGGACATGATCATCTCGGGCGGGGAGAACATCTACTCCGTCGAGGTCGAGCGCGCACTGACCGATCACCCCGCGGTTCTGGACGCGGCCGTGTTCGGGATTCCGGACGACAAGTGGGGCGAGTCGGTGAAAGCCGTCGTCGAACTCTCCGAGGGACAGCAGACCTCGCCTGAGGAACTGATCGCCTGGTGCCGCGAGAAACTCGCGCACTACAAGTGCCCGCGCAGCGTCGACATCATGGATGTGCTTCCCCGCAATCCCACCGGCAAGTTGCTCAAGCGCGATCTTCGCAAGCCGTACTGGGAGAACCGCGACCGCGCCATTTGATGATCCCGCTCGACGACCTGCTGGATCGGCTGCACGTCGTCTCCTGCCCGATGCGGGTGCGCTTTCGCGGCATCACGGTGCGCGAGGTGGCCCTGATCGACGGGCCGGCCGGCTGGGGTGAGTTCGGTGCGTTCCTCGAGTACCCGCCGCCGGTGGCGGTCGCCTGGCTGGCCTCGGGAATCGAATCCGCCTACCGCGCAGCACCTTCGGTGATCCGCTCGCGAATTCCGGTCAACGCCACCGTGCCGGCCGTCGACGCCGCGGTCGTACCCGAGGTACTGGCCCGTTTCCCCGGCTGCACCACCGCGAAGGTCAAGGTCGCCGAACCGGGGCAGACGCTGGAGCAGGATGTCGCCCGCGTCGATGCGGTGCGCGCGGTGGTGCCGACGGTGCGGGTGGACGCCAACGGCGGCTGGACGGTCGATGAGGCGGTGGCCGCGGCGACCGCGCTGAGCGACGGCGGGGCGCTGGAGTACATCGAACAGCCGTGCTGGACGGTGGCCGAACTCGCCGAGGTGCGCCGCCGCATCGACGTCCCGATCGCCGCCGACGAGAGCATCCGCAAGGCCGAGGATCCGCTGGCGGTGGTGCGCGCCGGCGCCGCCGACATCGCGGTGCTCAAGGTGGCACCGCTGGGTGGAGTGCGGGCGATGCTGGACATCGCCGAGCGGATCGACATCCCGGTGGTGGTCTCCAGCGCGCTGGACTCCGCGGTCGGCATCGCCGCGGGGCTCGCGGCCGCGGCGGCGCTGCCGCATCTCGAGCATGCCTGCGGCTTGGGCACCGGCGGGTTGTTCGTCACCGACGTGGCCGACCTCCACGTCGTCGACGGACATCTGCCGGTGAGAGCCGTCAACCCCGACCCGGCCCGGCTGGCTGCGCTCGCTGCCGCACCCGAGCGCCGCGACTGGTGGATCAGCCGGGTGCGCCAGTGTCACCCGCTGCTAGCGTCGCGCGCGTGAACCTCGCCTACGAGGAAGCCGGCTCCGGTGATCCGGTGCTCTTCATCGCCGGCACCGGAGGCGCGGGGCGCACCTGGCACATCCACCAGGTGCCGGCCTTCGTCGCGGCGGGCTACCGCTGTATCACCTTCGACAACCGCGGTATCGGTGCGACCGAGAACGCCGGTGGGTTCTCCACCGAGCAGATGGTCGCCGACACCGTGGAACTGATCGAGAGGGTCGCCGGCGGCCCGGCTCGGCTGGTCGGGCTGTCGATGGGCGCGTTCATCGCCCAGGAACTGATGCTGGCCCGACCGGACCTGGTGCACCAGGGGGTGTTGATGGGGACCCGCGCCCGCCTCGACGACACCCGTAAGGCGTTCCGCGCTGCCGACGTCGCACTGGCCGAGTCCGGCATCGATCTGCCACCGGCCTATGCGGCGAAGGTCCGCGTCCTGGAGAACTTCTCACCGAAGACCATCAACTCACCGGCGGTCGGGGAGTGGCTGGAGATGTTCACCGCGTTCCCGCTCAAGCGCACCGCCGGCTGGCGGGCCCAGCTGACCGTGGTGCCGCGGGAGAACCGGCTGCCGGCTTACCGATCCATGACGACCCCGGTGCTGGTGATCGGCTTCGCCGACGACGTGATCACCCCGCCCGCGCTGGGCCGCGAACTCGGGGAGGCCCTGCCCAACGGCCGCTACGTGCAGATCGCCAACGCCGGCCACCTCGGATTCCTGGAACGGCCCGACACCGTCAACACGGCCATGCTGGAGTTCTTCGCCGGAACGCTGATTTAACGCCCTGTTCGGTCGCTATGCCACCCTGTAGGGGTGGAAAACCCCTCGACGACCCAGGCCCGGGTCGTCGTCGACGAACTGATCCGCGGCGGCGTCCGCGACGTGGTGCTGTGCCCCGGTTCGCGCAACGCCCCGCTGGCCTTCGCGCTGGCCGACGCCGATCGCGCCGGCCGGTTGCGTCTGCATGTGCGCATCGACGAGCGCACCGCCGGATTCCTGGCGATCGGACTCGCCACCGGCAGCGGCAGGCCCGTGCCGATCGCGATGACGTCGGGCACCGCGGTGGCCAACCTCGGCCCGGCGGTGGTCGAGGCGAACTACGCGCGAGTGCCGCTGATCGTCCTGTCGGCCAATCGGCCCTATGAACTGCTGGGCACCGGTGCCAACCAGACCATGGAACAGCTCGGCTACTTCGGCACCCAGGTTCGCGCGGCGATCAGCCTCGGCCTGGCCGCCGACGTGGGTCCGGGCAACATCGATTCGCTCAACGCCCAGTGGAGATCGGCGACCTGCCGGGTGCTGTCGGCGGCCACCGGGGCGCGCAGCGCCAATGCCGGGCCGGTGCAATTCGACATCCCGCTGCGCGAACCCCTTGTCCCGGAACTGGATTCGAGGCCGGACGATTTCCCGCCCGGGCGTCCCGACGGCAGCCCGTGGACTTACACGCCGCCGGTGAACTTCGACGAACCGGTGCCGATCGACGTCACGCCCGACACCGTCGTCATCGCCGGACACGGCGCGGGCGTGCATCCCAACCTCGCGCACCTGCCCACCGTCGCCGAGCCGACCGCCCCGGCGGCTCTCACCCCGCTGCACCCGCTGGCCCTGCCGTTGCTGGCGCCGCGACAGGTGATCATGCTCGGCCGGCCGACCCTGCACCGTCCGGTGTCGGCCCTGCTGGCCGACCCCATGACGCCGGTGTACGCGCTGACCACCGGCCCGCGCTGGCCCGACGTCTCGGGCAACTCGGCGGCCACCGGCACCCGGGCGGAGCTCACCGGCACCCCCGACCCCGCCTGGCTGCGGCGCTGCGCCGAGCTCGACTCCCACGTCAACGCGGTGGTGCGCAGCCAGCTGGCGGCCCACCCGCTGGCGACCGGTCTGCATGTGGCGGCGGCGGTGGCCGACGCGCTGCGCCCGGGCGATCAGCTGGTGCTCGGCGCCTCCAACCCGGTCCGGGACGCCGCCCTGGTCGGGCTTCGCCCCGAGGGCGTCGCGGTGCGCTCCAACCGGGGGGTGGCCGGCATCGACGGGACGGTGTCGACCGCGATCGGCGCCGCGCTGGCCCACCACGGGCGAACGGTGGCGCTGCTGGGTGATCTGACGTTCGTCCACGATGCCTCGGGTCTGCTGATCGGACCCACCGAGCCGACCCCGCACGATCTGACCATCGTCGTGTCCAACGACAACGGCGGCGGCATCTTCGAACTCCTCGAGCAGGGCGATCCGCGTTTCTCCGACGTCTCCGCACGGGTGTTCGGCACACCGCACGACGTCGACGTGGGCGCGCTGTGCCGCGCCTATCACGTCGACTCTCGCCAGATCGAGGTCGGCGACCTCAGCGGAGCCCTCGCCGACGCGCACGACGGAATGCGGGTGCTGGAGGTCAAGACCGACCGTTCGACGCTGCGTCAACTGCACGCGGCCATCCGGTCGACCCTGTGAGCCGGTTCGCACCGAACCTGCCGCAACTGCGGCCCGCATTGCAGGCCGCGCTGCCGTTACGCAACCCCAGTCTGCCCGAGACCACAGAGCGCAGGACGCTGCGATGGGCGAAGACGGCGGTGTGGATCATCCTCGGGATCATCACCCTTCAGTCGGTTCTGCTGGTTGCCGGCGCGTGGCGCAACGACCGCCAGATCGAACGTCACCTCGGCACCGCGGAGGCCGAGGTGCTCTCCGCCGGGCCGCGGCGTTCCACCATCGAGTTCGTCACGCCGAACCGGGTGACCTACCGCCCCGAGTTGGGCGTGCTGTACCCCTCGGAGTTGGCCGACGGCATGCGCATCTATGTCGAATACGACCGCAACGATCCCAACCTCGTCCGGGTCAAGGGACGCAGCGCGGTCTTGGCCATCATCCCGGCCGGATCCATCGCCGTCGCGGCCTGGGCCCTCGGTGCGCTGATGCTGACCGGCCTGGTGCGCGTAGAGCAAAGACTCCTGTGATGTTGCTGAGATGGCTTTGCATCGCAGCCCGCTGTGGTGCACAATCGTCTTGTGCGGAACGCGAAAATGCAAAGGTGCACAACGTGTTTCGCGGCTGTTAACTGAATGTTTCCGATCGTGACGGGAGAGCCGTCTGATGCGTGACAACTCACTACTGCAGGATCTGAACGGATTCGCCACCGAGCTTCGCAAGCTCGCCTACACCATGCCCGCCGGCCACGAAGATCGGTTGATCCACCTCAGCGAGCGGATGGCGCAGTGGGCCGGGCAACACGGGGCACCCGGGCGGGCCGGGGCAGGGTAGCGTCGGCGGCGTGAGCCGCGCCTCGTTGGACAAGAATCCGCGCGACGTCGCGTCGATGTTCGACGGCGTGGCCGCGCGTTACGACCTCACCAACACCGTGCTCTCGCTGGGACAGGACCGGTACTGGCGGCGGGTCACCCGAGATGCGCTGGGAATCCGCCCCGGCGAAGCGGTCCTCGACCTCGCCGCCGGCACGGCCGTCTCGACGGTGGAACTCGGCCGTTCGGGAGCCTGGTGTGTGGCGGCGGACTTCTCGGTGGGCATGCTTCACGCCGGCGGGAAGCGGCCGGTGCCCAAAGTGGGAGCCGACGCCACCCGGCTTCCGTTCGCCGATGAGGTCTTCGACGCCGTCACCATCAGCTTCGGTCTGCGCAACGTCGTGGACAACATCGCCGGGCTGCGTGAGATGGCGCGGGTCACCAAACCGGGCGGCCGGCTGGTGGTCTGCGAGTTCTCCACCCCGACGGTCCCGGTGTTCTCGACGCTGTACAAGGAGTATCTGATGCGGGCGCTGCCGGCGGTGGCGCGCGCGGTCTCGAGCAACCCGGAGGCCTACGTGTACCTCGCTGAATCCATCCGCGCCTGGCCCGACCAGGCGGCACTCGCCGACCGCATCGAGGCGGCCGGGTGGGCGCAGGTGCGCTGGCGCAACCTCACCGGCGGCATCGTCGCGCTGCACGCCGCCGTCAAACGCTGAACGGCGCCCGACGATCGGCCAGCCCCGACAGCGATCCGGCGCGCCGCCACACCCGTGCCACCCGGTCGGCGTCCTCGTCGGTCACCAGATTGCCCATCACCCGCACCGCGATCGTCATCAACGCGCGTGATCGCATGCCCACCGGACCGGCCAGCGGCAGGAAGCGTGGCACGGTCAACAGCAGTCCCAGCCGGCGGGCCACCGAGAATCCGCGGCCGTAGTGCGCCGAGAGCTGGGCGGGCCACTCGCGGGTGAGGTCGGGTGCGCCGACGTACTCGGCGGCCAGCCGTCCGGTCTCAAGTCCGTAGTCGATTCCCTCACCGTTGAGCGGGTTCACACATGCCGCGGCGTCGCCGACGAGCATCCAGTTCGGACCCGACACCCCCGACACCGCCCCGCCCATCGGCAGCAGCGCCGAGGACACCGCCCTGACCGGACCCTCGAAGCCCCACGCCTTGCGCTTGGTGTCGGTGTAGTGCCGGATCAGCGGTCGCAGCGCGACGTCGGCGGGACGCTTCGCCGTTGCCAGGGCCCCGACGCCGATGTTCACCTCGCCGTTGCCCAGGGGGAAGATCCATCCGTACCCGGGCAGCACCTGCCCGTCGGCAGACCGTAGTTCGAGGTCCGAGGAGATCCACGCCTCGTCGGCACGTGGGGACGCCAGATACCCGCGCGCCGCCACCCCGTACACCGTGTCCTGATGCCATTGCCGCCCCAGCACACGGCCCAGCGGCGAGCGTGCACCGTCGGCGACGATCAGAGTGCGGCACCCGATGGTGCGACCGTCGGCCAGCACCACCGCGGTGACCCGGCCCGCCGAATCGCGTTCGACGTCAACACATTTGCGCCCCAGCAGCATGGACGCGCCGGACTCCTCGGCCACCTTGCGGATGCGGTCGTCGAGTTCGGTGCGCGGCACCGCCGAGCTCACCGGCGGTAGCGACGGTCCGGGCCACGGCACCTCGAGGGATCGCCCGAACCCGCTCAACCGCAGCCCGTCATGGCGGATCCGGCCGTCCAGCCAGTGGCCGAGGCCCAGCGCTGTGAGTTCGCTGACCGCGCGGGGAGTCAGCCCGTCACCGCATGCCTTGTCGCGGGGGAATTCCGCCGCATCGACCACCAGCACGTCACGGCCGTCGCGAGCCGCCCATGCCGCGGCAGCCGAGCCTGACGGCCCGGCCCCGATGACGACGACCTCGGCGGATTGCGTGTGCATTGCTACCAGTATGTTGGCAGGGTGCGGACACCGGCCAGTGTGGTAGCGGGCGTCGATTTCGGCGACCCGGCGTTCGCCGAGACCGTGCGCGACGGCGTGGCCCGGGTGGAGAACATCATCTCCACCGAACTTCGCGGCGGCGACGATCTGATGACCGAGGTGGCGCTGCATCTGTTCGAGGCCGGCGGCAAGCGCTTCCGTCCGCTGTTCACCATTCTGTCCGCCCATTGCGGGCCGGATCCGGGTAACTGGCAGGTGCCCGTCGCCGGCGCGGTGATCGAACTGGTGCACCTCGCCACGCTGTACCACGACGACGTCATGGACGAAGCGCTGGTGCGTAGGGGTGCGCCGTCGGCGAATGCCCGATGGGGTAACAGCATCGCGATCCTCGCCGGCGACTACCTGTTCGCCACCGCATCACGTCTGGTCTCCCAGCTCGGCCCGGACGCGGTACGGATCATCGCCGAGACATTCGCCGAACTCGTCACCGGCCAGATGCGCGAGACCAAGGGTGCGACCACCGGCGACGACGTCATCGCGCACTACCTCAAGGTCGTCTCCGAGAAGACCGCCTGCCTCATCGCGGCCTCTGGCCGGTTCGGCGGCACATTCTCCGGTGCCACCGACGCTCAGGTGGAGCGGCTCGCGAAGCTGGGCGGCATCGTCGGGACGGCATTCCAGATCTCCGACGACATCATCGACATCGACAGCGACCCCGACGAATCGGGCAAGCTCCCGGGTACCGACCTTCGCGAGGGTGTGCACACCCTGCCGGTGCTCTTCGCACTCGCGGAGTCCGGTCCGGACGCCGATCGGTTGCGCGAACTGCTCAAGGGGCCGGTCGACAACGACGAGGACCTTGCCGAGGCGCTGGCGTTGTTGCGCAAGTCCGGCGGGATCGCGGCGGCCAAGGCGATCGTCGGGCAGTACGCCGAGCAGGCCCGCGCCGAACTCGACGGACTCCCCGACGTCCCGGGGCGTCGCGCGCTGGCTTCGCTGGTGGACTACACGGTTAACCGGCACGGCTGAGCCCCTCCGGACCGTCTTCTGGAACTCTGGGGCCCGATCGGGCGTTACTCTGCCGTCAGACGCACACGAAGGGCCGTCAGACGCACACGAAGGAGACAGCCATGACCTGGCATCCGACCGGGAACCGGATCAAGACGTTCGTCCTGCTCGCCCTCATGTCCGGGCTGATCGTCTTCGTGGGCTCACTGTTCGGGCGCAACGTGATGTTCCTGTCCCTGCTCATCGCCATCGGCATGAACGCCTACGTGTATTTCAACAGCGACAAGATGGCACTGAAAGCCATGCACGCCCAGCCGATCACCGAGGTGCAGGCGCCGCAGATCTACGCGATGGTCCGGGAACTGTCCACCGCCGCGCACCAGCCGATGCCGCGGCTCTACATCAGTGACACCGCCAACCCCAACGCGTTTGCCACCGGCCGCAACCCGCGCAACGCCGCGGTCTGCTGCACGACCGGCATCCTCAACATCCTCAACGAGCGCGAACTGCGCGCCGTTCTGGGTCACGAACTCTCCCATGTCTACAACCGCGACATCCTGATCTCGTGTGTGGCCGGCGCGATGGCCTCGGTGATCACCTACCTGGCCAACATGGCCATGTTCGCCAGCTACACCGGCGGCGGAAACCGCAACGGCGGCGGTGTGAACCCGCTGGCGATGCTGCTGGTTTCCCTTCTCGGTCCGATTGCGGCGAGCGTGATCCGGATGGCGGTGTCGCGCTCGCGGGAGTACCAGGCCGATGAGTCCGGCGCCCAACTCTCCGGAGATCCGCTGGCGCTGGCGTCGGCACTGCGCAAGATCAGCGGGGGAGTGGAGCAGGCCCCGTTGCCACCGGCGCCGCAGATCGCCGACCAGGCGCATCTGATGATCGCCAGCCCGTTCAGTTCGCGGGAGCGGATCGGCAAACTGTTCTCCACGCACCCGCCCATCGAGGACAGGATCGCGCGACTCGAACGAATGGCGAGCGGCAGCTAGGAACCTACTGTCGAGTCCGGCGTGGCTTAGTTCCGGCCGGTCTGCTTGGTGCTCGACGACGGGGCGGAATCTCCGCTTCCGCCTCCGTTGCTACCGATCTTGCCGACGGCGTCCTTGACCGCGTTGAACGCCGAATCGACCGCGCCCTTGACCGTGTTGATCGCATCGGAGTTGCTCGGCGCGATGGCGGTCCCGGTGGGGTTGCCGACTCTCGGGAGGCCGAAATCCTGGGGCGCGCGGGAGATCGTGACCTTCGGGGTGTCGGCGAGCGCCGGCGGGGGAACTGCACCCTGGGCGGGCGAGACCGAAGGCTGGCCCCCGACGATGCCCGACGTGGCGGGCTCGGGAGCCGCGTCGACCGACGGCCCCGTGACCACGGCGGCGGCCGCCATCGGCGGCGCCGCAGGAGCGCTCGTGGGCACGGGCAGCTGGATGACCGGCAGTTGCGGAGCCAGCGCCTGAACCGTGTTGGAGAGCCCGCTACCCGGCAGCGACAGCGCGTTGACCGTGCTCTCCAGTGTGTCGCCCACCGACTTGTAGGCGACCAGCGTCATGTCGTTGACCTTCTGGACCACGGCGACCACGCCGTTGGCCAGGGTCACGGTGACGGCGTTGGTGACCGGATCGGTGACGCAGCTGACAGCGGCGGTGCAGTCGGGCTGCCCGGCGGCGTTGAGCACCGGCGAGGACGCCACCTGCAGCGAGGCCTTGTTGGTGGGTGCGGCCTTGTCCGCGGGTGCGGTCGCGCCGCTTCCGCTGCCCGGAAGGACGCTGACCTGGGTGCTGCCGGGGGTCGAACCCGCCTCGATGGAGAGCTGCAGGGGGGCTCCCGCACCGCGGGCCGAGGTCTTGAGCAGGGCGGCCAGCTCACCGGCATCGCCGAGGCCGTCGCCGATCGCCAGGACGTCGGTGGGAAGGGCGGTCGGGGACCCGCCGAAGACGCTCAGCGGGCCGGCGAAGTTGGTGTGGATGAAGCCGTCGGTGCTCTGGCCGGTATAGGCTAGAGCCGACAACGCAGCGGTCGCAGCAACCACCGTTACGCCTGCGCGCAACGAGTGCCTGATCCGCCGGTCCACTGAGGCTCCCACCTTCCGATCTCAGGGTTTGCCTATCTGCGTCTTAGTTTAGGCCATGACGTGCGATTGGAAACCGTAAGGACGGCTTTAGTTAACTTTCGGTACGGTGTTGTGATGTTCGGGCGGTTACTGGTTACCACTGGAGTGATTGCTGTTGCCAGTGGGGCTGGATTGGCACCCATTTCGGCGGCGGATCCCGATCCGGCGCCCCCTCCGCCGCTGCCGAACGTCAACGCATACACCCCTATCAGCCCCGTCGACTACACCGTGGCGCAGGGCACCGTGTACGCCTTTGCCGGGCCGGCCGGAGTCGTCTGCGTGATCAATCGGCAATCTGTGAGTTACGGCTGCAGCGGACCACTGCCCGGAGCGCCCGGCGCAGCAAACTTGGTCAGTGGCGGCGAGTCGGGCGCGCCATCCTTCGCCGGCGCCGACCGCCCGATCGTCTCGGGACCGGTCAAAGCGCTGCCGCCCAACACCCGGCTGAGTTTCCGGGACATCAGTTGCGGCGTGGACGGCGCCGGGGTGGTGGCCTGCGTCAACAGCCGCGAGCAGGTGGGTTTCGTCGTCGGGCCGTCGGGGACCTACATCGACGACGTCAACCCCCTGCTGGACCGGCCGGAGGGCACCAATCCCTATGTGAACTGATCTCGGAACCTCCGGACCGATCTCAGAAACGGGTGCCGTCGACCTCGTGCCCGGGTTTCTCGGCCATCAGGCCCCGGTAGGCGTCCTCCACGGTCGCACCGTGGTTGACCACCGCGTCGACCTCGCGGGCGATCGGCATGTGCAACCCGTACTTCTCGGCGAACTCCATGATCACGCTGCAGGCTTTCACGCCTTCGGCGACCTGGTTCATCCCGGAGGTGATCTCCTGCACGGTCTTGCCGGAGCCGAGTTCCTCGCCGACATGCCGGTTGCGCGAGCGCTGGGAGGTGCACGTGACGATGAGATCGCCCATGCCGGCGAGTCCGGAGAAGGTGTCGCGCTGACCGCCGATCGCCTCGCCGAGCTTGGACATCTCCCTGACCGCGCGGGTCATCACCATGGCGCGGGTGTTCTCACCGATGCCCAGTGAGTAGCCCATGCCCACGGCGATGGCGTACACGTTCTTCAGCGCGCCGGCGATCTCCACCCCGGTGACGTCGTCGGTGGTGTAGGTGCGAAAACGTTTGGTGCGGAACAGGTCTGCGAGGTTTCCGGCAAGGTTGCGGTCCGGCATCGCCAGCACCGCGGCTGCGGCGTAACCCTCGGCCACCTCCTTGGCGATGTTGGGACCGGCGAGGATGCCCGCGGGGTGCCCCGGCAGGACCTCTTCGACGATCTGGCTCATGCGCATGTTCGTGCCCTGCTCGAGGCCCTTGACGAGGCTGACCACCGGCACCCACGGGCGCAATTCCTTGGCCAGTTCGGTCAGCACGCCGCGGAATCCATGGGACGGCACACCCATGACGATGACGTCGGCGCAGTGCGCAGCCTCATTGAAATCATTGGTGGCGCCAAGGGTTTCAGGCAGTTCCACGTCTTCGCCCAGGTACTGCGAGTTGCGGTGGTTGGCGTTGATGTCCTCGGCCGTCTCCGCTGATCGCACCCATTGCAACGTCGGCCCGCGCCGGGCGCAGATGGACGCGACGGTGGTTCCCCAGGAGCCCCCGCCGAGTACGACGACTTGCGGTTCGCGGCGATCAGGTGTCATGGCGTAGAAAGTAGTGCCGCGAGGGTTCCTTCACCCGGGGTTCGGCTGAACCCGGGGCGGCTATCCGACGAGTTCGGCGGGCCGTCGCACCGTCCCGAACACCATGTCCTCGTCGATCTTGTCGAGGAAGCGGAAGTCGACGGCGTCGGCCAGGTAGTCCTGACGGACCACCCACGGGCGTTTCGTGCCGGACTTGGGCAGTGCGTGCAGGCTGCGCTGGACGTAGCCGGCCTGCAGATCCCAGGTGGACTTCTCGGCGATCGGTTCGCTGCCCAGGTGCGGGTAGGCGTGGGTGTAGCCGTTGGCGTCCATGTAGTCCATCAGCTTGGCCGACGCCCGGGCGGTCATGTCGGCGCGCAACGTCCAGGAGGCGTTGGTGTAGCCGATGCACCAGAACAGGTTGGGCACGCCGTCGAGCATGTGCGCCTTGTAGGAGTACTTGTCCTGCGGCTTGACCTCGGTGCCGTCGACGCTCACCCGGACCCCGCCGAGAGCCTGCAGTTGCAGGCCGGTGGCCTTGACGATGATGTCGGCGTCGAGATGCCTGCCGGACTTCAGCACCACCCCGCTTGAGTCGAAGTTGTCGATGTGGTCGGTGACCACCTCAAGGCGGCCCTTGCCGATCTCCTCGAACACATCGCCGTCGGCGACTAAGCACATGCGCTCATCCCACGGGTTGTAGCGGGGCTTGAAGTCCACGTCCACCGGGTAGCCCTTGGGCAGACGGCTGACGTTCTGCCAGCGGACGAACTTGCGCACCGCATTGGGGAAGGTGCGGGCGATCACCCACAGCACCTTCTCGAATGCCAGGGCGATACCGCGAATGATGTTGTAGGAGGCCTTGTTCGGCAGCACCGTGCGCAGCGCGGAATAGACAGGATTGATCCGGGCTATTGAGAACAGATAGCCCGGCGACCGCTGCAGCATAGTGACGTGCGCGGCTTTGCGGGCCAGGGCGGGCACCATCGAGACGGCGGTGGCCCCGGATCCGATCACCACCACCCTCTTGTCGGTGTAGTCCAGATCGTCGGGCCACTGCTGGGCGTGCACCACCCGACCGGAGAAGGTCTCGATGCCGGGAAAGTCGGGGTTGTAGGGCTCGTCGTAGTTGTAGTAGCCGGAGCCGAAGAACACGAAGCGGCTGCGGTAGCGCTTGTCCACGCCGTTCTCGGTGACGTGCACCGTCCAGGTATCGGTGGCCGAATCCCAATCCGCCGAACGCACGTGGGTGTTGAAGCGGATATGGGGGTAGATGCCGTGCTTGCGGGCGGTGTCTTCCATGTAATCGCGGATCTGGTTGCCGTCGGCCACGTATTCCTTGCCGCGCCACGGCTCCCACGGCCAGCTCAGGGCGAAGATCGAGGAGTCCGAGCGCACGCCGGGGTAGCGGAACAGATCCCACGTGCCGCCGATGCGTGCGCGACGCTCCAGGACGACGTAGGTGGTGGCGGCGTCGCGCCTGCCGAGGTGGTAGGCGGCGCCGATACCGGAGATACCGGCTCCGACGACGACGACGTCGACAGTGCCGGCATCCTGCTCGGCGGGGCGGTCGGTGGTCTCCGGAGTGACGGTCATGGGACAACCTTATGCAGTGGCCCCGCCGGCAGGCCAGGGGTCAGCGGTAGTTCACGAACTGCACGGCCACCTCGAGATCGGCGCCCTTGAGCAGGGCCTGGACGGCCTGCAGATCGTCGCGGCTCTTGGAGCTCACCCGGACCTCCTCGCCCTGGATCTGGGTCTTGACGCTCTTGGGCCCCTCATCGCGGATCAGCTTGGTGATCTTCTTGGCGTTCTCGCTGTTGATGCCCTGCTTGAGGGTGCCGGAGACCTTGTAGGTCTTGCCGGATGGCTGTGGGTCGCCGGCGTCGAAGGCCTTCATGGAGATGTCGCGGCGGACCAGTTTCTCCTTGAAGACGTCGACGGCGGCTTTGACGCGCTCCTCGGTGGAGGAGACGATCTCGATGACCTCGTCGCCCTTCCACGAGATGGAGGTGTCGGTGCCGCGGAAGTCGAACCGGGTGCTCAGTTCTTTCGCGGCCTGGTTGAGTGCGTTGTCGACCTCTTGGCGGTCGACCTTGCTGACGATGTCGAAGCTTGAGTCAGCCATGGTGTGTGCCTCCTCCCGGTTTGTGTGCGGGGAACGTCCTCGTTGTACCCTGCTAGACGCATCGAACCGGGGTCATTCGGTTTGATCCCAGGCAGGTTGCCCGAGCGGCCAATGGGAGCGGACTGTAAATCCGTCGGCGAAAGCCTACACAGGTTCGAATCCTGTACCTGCCACCAAGGCCAGAGGTGAAGCACACGCTGAGGAGCGGGACCGTGGTGCATCGAGATCAGATACGACCTCGGCTCGGGGCCATCGTCCCGGCTGGTGTCCCGTCACTGTAGGGCGGTTCCCGATGATCGGCTCGAGTCGGCGTCCGCCGGGCGGTCGGGTCGTGGTCCTGAGGAACGACGATATTGCGCTGACGGTGCAACGGGCCGGTGAGGTTTATCGCGGCAGCCGCTTTGACTGGAACGGATTCGTGTCGCAGATCCATTTCCGGAACATGACCCTGCTTGGTCACGAAGAAGCCCTTTCCCAGCGGGATCCGATGATGCTCGGGCGCGGCCTTCATAACGAGTTCGGCATCACGAAATGCGTTGGGTACGACGACTGTGCCGTCGGCGGGTGGTTCCCCAAGGTCGGAACGGGTTGGCTGAGGAAAGACGATGGGCCGTACTCCTTCGATCGGCGGTATCCGTTGGAGGAAGTTTCCTTTGACTGCGATGTGTCCGGTGACTCGCAGGTCTTCTTCACATGCGAGTCGGGGGAGCGCAATGGGTACGCGTATCGCTATGTGAAGACAATCACGCTTACCGATCTCTGCTTCAGCATCGGCTATCAGATCGAAAACCTCGGGTCGAAACCACTTGATACCGACGAGTACGTGCACAATTTCCTGTGTTTCGGCGGCCGCCGGATGGATGTCGGCTACTCACTTTCGTTCCCTCGGAAAATCGATGTATCCAGGCTCTCCCAGAACAAAAATCCCGACCGGGCGCTGTCGATTACGGAAAATCGCTTAGACATCGTCGGTCGGACCGACAGGGAGTTCTACTTCGGTGCAGTGACAGCCGGTGCGACCGAATCGGACGGGGGTGCGCCGAACTGGACGTTCTCTGACTCGGTAAGCGGCATCACGCTGTCTGAGCGCGGCTCATTCACTCCCAGCGAGGTCAACGTGTGGGGCTCGGGAAGCGTCATCAGTCCCGAGGTGTTCTTCGAATTCAGGCTTGAGCCCGGCGCGGCAACGACATGGGAACGGGTCTACTCCCTCCAGTAGACGCGCGCACCCGGCGTGGGTGCGTCACCCGGTTGTCGATGATCCGACCGGGCGCACTCGGAGCGGCCGCGTTTGCGACACCCTTAAACCCCCGCAGCCATACGACGACTCCCACCACTGCCACCGCGACGATTCCGACCGACACCGCAGGGCCGGCCCATGCCATGGTCATCCCCACGGCCGAGGCCGACAGGAATGTCGCGATGTGCTTGGTTGCCTGGGCCAGTCCGGTGACCCGGCCCCGCATCCCCTCCGGCGCATCGGCCTGAACGATCGAACCTGTCACGGTGAACATCGCCGCCGTCGCCGCTTCCGCGATGGCGACGACGATGCACGCGGCGGCGATCCAGGCAGGAGACGATGTGAAGGCCCCACTGCTCAGTGCCACCGCCTGCACCGTGAGAACCGCGACCAGCACTCCTGCTGCGCACCGCAGCAACCGCGCCGGGCAGACCCGATGCCAGACCCACGTCACCCAACTCGCGCCCGCCAACGCACCCGCGCCGGCGGCCAGCGAGATCAGCCACAGGTATTCCACGGCGGACAGCACTACGGTGATCGCCGGTGCCAGGACGCCGACCGGCAGTGCCAGTGCCATCAGGACATCGGCGCGGGTGGCCTGAGCCAGCCGGCGGACACCGCGCAGGGCCGACCAGGCGTCGCGCAACAAGCGACCGGTATCGGAAGCTGAAAACGGTTCGTGCAGAGGGGTTCCCAGACCCAGTGCCGCGGCGGCCAGCAGCGGTAGGAAGCCCGCCGCGCAGGCGATGAGCCCGGCCGCCGTGTGCCCGACGGTCACCGCCAGGCCCCCGGCGAGCGCCCCGACGAGTGCCCCGGCCCGGGCGATCCAGTCGTCCAGAACGGCGACATCATGGGCCGCGTCAGCCGGCACCAGGCGCGCCTGGAAGTGCTGCCAGGACGGACGTAGCAGGGCCATCGCCAGTCCGTCGCCGGCAGCCAGGGCCACCGCCGCGGTGGTGGTCAGACCTCCGTTGAGGGCGAGCAGGCCGCCGAGCAGCATCGGCAGCGCCCGAATCGCAAGGGCCAGGGCGAACGTGCGCCGCGCGGGTGTCCGGTCGACGAGCACTCCGGCGGGGACCGCCGCGACCGCGAACGCCAGCGACATCGCCGCGAACGCGCCGCCGATACCCAACGCACCGCCGCCGGCGGCGTCCACGCTGCCCACCCGCAGCACGAGGTTGGCCGCGGCGGCGATCTCCACCGGCAGCGCCGCACACAGCAGCACGGCCAGTGCGCGGTGCTCGGCCACCGAACGCCACGTGGTGCGGGTGGTCACGGTCATGCTCCGATGTTCCGGACGATCTCGACGAGACGACTGAGGCCGTGCTCGAACGGCGCGACCACCGGGCGTCCCAGACGCTCTTCCAGCCGGGCGCATTCGGTGTCGATGGAGCCCGGTTCCATGCCCTGGGTGTTGATCGTGACGGCGACGACCGGCCGGTCGAATCGCTCGAGCAGTGACACCTCGTCGGCGATGTCCGGGATGCGGAAACCGCGGTCCTCGAGGCCGTCGAAGTACTTTCGCGCCGGGCTGTGCTGCAGCACGACTGCGTGCGAGTCGCCCGCGATCATGATGCCGCGTGATCCGGCGCCGGAGCCCGCCGGATTGCGGAGGCCGGACTGGCCCTCCAGAACCATGATGTCGGGGTCGGCCTCCGCCGCACACGCCAGCATGGCGCCCTCGATCTCCCCAGCGACGAAGTCGCAGGGTATCGAGTCCAGGACGATGCCGTAGCGGCTGCCCTGCATCCAGCCGGTCTGGCCGGTGTGGATCATCTCCGCGGACGTGCCGGCCTCCCGCAGTGCCGCGACCAACAGCCGTGACGTGGTCCGCTTGCCCACCATGCAGTCGGTGCCGAGCACGGCGATCCGGGTGGCGCGGAGGTCGGTGACCTCCCCGGTCCAGTAGCGCAGCGGCCGGTCCGACGGGGGCTTGCGGACGTCGGTCAGGGTGGCTCCCAGACGGGCGGCCAGCGGAGCGATCACCGGGTCGTCGCAAAGGAAGTCGTGAAGTCCGCTGATGATGTCGAATCCGTGTCGCAGCGTCTGCACGATGAGGGTGTGCAGGCCGGGGTCGAGCCGGCCGCCATGCGGGGCCACCCCGAGGATGGCAGCCGGGCGGCGGTGGCCGGTGGCCAGCGCGCGGGCGCCGTCCAGGTCGGCCACGACATGAACGCCGGTGGGCCGGCCATCAAGCAGCATCCCGGCGTCCGAACCTGAGCAGGTCGAGTCGACCACCGCGCGGATGTCGAAACGACTGGTGCCGCGAACCAGACCGTGCGCGACTTTGGCCCGCGGAGTCTGAAAAGAGCCTTCGGCGAGGATGACCGCCGGCTGTGGCGTGGTGGTGATGGGCTTGCCGAAGGCTTTGGCCAACGACGGAAGCTGCTGGAAGAGCGTGCTCATAGCGGGGGTCCTTTCGGGTTCACCGTTGTCTGCTCCCACGTTGCCGCCGCAGACCGGCGTTGTTTGTCGGCGGGAAAACCCTTGCCGATGATGAATCGCTGTCCTCGTGTTGAGGGACGGAGGCGCCCCCCGGGGCCGAATTAGTCGAGGCCGGGGGTGCCCAGGCTCAGGGCCTGGTTCTTGGTCCAGTACTTCTTGCGGTCATGGATACCGTGCAGTCCGCCGTTGATCGCCTTGGTCACCGCGATCAGATCGCCGGCGTCGCAGAGCGAGTTGATGTGCGGCTGCGCGACCGTCCAGTACCAGACCGCCCCGTAGAAGCCGTAGCGGTCGGTGGCCAGTTCCTCGGGCCGGTCGACGAAATATGTCGGGCTGGGGGTCAGCCCTTGTTGGTAGGCCCACGACGACAGTGCGGTGTAGTTGTGCCGTCCGGTGACCTGGATCGGCCCGCGGCCCTTGAAACGTCTCCCGTCGCCGGGTTGGGTATTGCCCAGATCGATCCGGCCCTCGTAGCGGGAGCCGTCGGCGATTTCCTCCATGTAGTGCAACCCGCCCGACTCATGGCCGATCTGGGCCAGCCACATTGCCATCCGTCGAGGTGTTGTGGCTTCGGAACGCTCGAGTGCATCACTGACCGGGCCGAGAAGTTGCTCGTAGCGCTCCATGCTCAACGCACCACCCATCGCCCGGCACAAGGTGTGGGGGGTCAGCCCACCCACTCCGGGCTGCGCAGCCGCGCAGGGTCTGCCGCACGGATCGCCGGCCGATCCCATGGGCAGCGAGGGGCCGACCGCAAGGCCTGCCGCTATGAGCACGCCCACGGTCCAGCGGGCTAATCTGCGGCTGGTGCTGGTGACCATGATCGTCTCTCCACGTGTCGTCGGTGCTGGTGGCCGTTGGTGCTCCGGTGTCCTCGTTCTTGAGGACACCGGCCTTCCCGGAGCTAACCGGTGATCGCCGATTCGCCTACCGCGGCCGCGGCAACGGCGGGATCCACAGAACTGCCGAGCGCGAGCAGTGCGCTGGCGGTCCAGCGGGCGAAACTTCGTATTGCGGTAGCCATCTGCGCGTCCTTCGTTCGAGGTTCGTGTGCGACGGAGGGTCCTCCGCCATGGCATCAACGATGAACGCAGATCGACCTCTGGTCTGTCCGACAGCGGAACCATCTGCCTGATGAAGCCGGCGTCCTGCTTTCGGCCGACAGGATCAACGCGTCCGCCGGTGCGGCAGAGACCGGGGGCGCTGAGACCGGGGG
>JBAXCK010000034.1:0-24549 GCA_037141465.1 Mycobacteriaceae bacterium
GGCTGACAGGATTTGAACCTGCGACCACTTGACCCCCAGTCAAGTGCGCTACCAAACTGCGCCACAGCCCGTCGCCGCCCGCGTACCGCGTTCAGCAGGTCGAAAGCCTACCGCAGAGCCGCTCAGACGCTCAGCAGGCGGTAGAGCCCGATCAGGCCGACGACCACGATGACGGCGCGCAGCGCATTGGGTGACAGCCGCCGTCCGTAGCGGGCGCCCACCCAGCCGCCGATGAGGGAGCCGACGGCGATCAGGCCGGCAACCGGCCAGCTGACACGGTCGAAGGCGACCAGGGTGTAGCCGATCGCCGCCACGACATTGACCAGAAGTGACAGCAGGTTCTTGGCCGCGTTCATCCGCTGCACGTCCTCGGGCAGCAGCGCGCCCATCACCCCGATCAGCAGAATGCCCTGCGCGGCGGTGAAGTAGCCGCCGTAGATGCCTACCAGGAACGTGCCCAGCACCAGAGCAGCCATCCGCACCGGCGGGACGTGGTCGGCGGAGCGCCCGGCTGCCAAGGCCCGGCGCCGCGCGTAGTCCTGGATGCGGGGTCCGATCACCACGAGGATCAGGGCGAGGCCCAGCAGGACCGGCACCACCCGGGTAAAGACTTTTTCGGGAAGATGCAGCAGCAGAAATGCCCCGATCGCCGCACCACTGACCGATGCGGGGATCTGCCAGCGCAGCCGCCTCCACTGCCCGGCCAACTCGCCGCGATACCCCAGAGTGCCGGAGACTCCACCGGCCACCAGGCCGATCGCGTTGGACATCGTCGCGGTCACCGGCGGATAGCCCAGCGCGACCAGAGTCGGGAAGGTGATGAGTGTTCCGGAACCCACCAATGTGTTGATCGTGCCCGCACCCGCCGCCGCGAGGATGATCAGGACGATGTGTCCGGTGCTCACCTGTCGGCTCAGACGATGTTGAGGTAGTACGACACGGTCCTCGGCGCGACCTCGTTGCCGCCGAACCAGCCGCTGACGCGCGCGGCGGTCCAGACGTTGGCGGTCAATCCAGCCGGGAAGGGTTTGTAGACGGTTTTTCCGCCGTAGCTGAGGGTCACGCCGTTGTAGTCGACGGCGAATTGGAAGGCCTGTCCGGCGGGTACGGCGATCACCTCGGTCTGCTCGTTGGGCAGGATCCGCTTCTTGTCGACGTTGTAGAACGGGGCGACCTCGAACTCCTGGGTGGTCAGGTTGTAGCGCCAGCCGACCATCACCGAGTTGCGGTCGGGCTCCAGCGGTGTGAACGCGATCCCGGTGAATTTGTTCCAGTCGTACTGATCCTCGTCGCCGAGGTCGTATGCGGTGTCGGTGGTGAACGTGCCGGTTCCGGCGACGTTTTGGGTGAACAGGCCGAAACTGTTCGGAATCGCGAAGTGCGTGCCCTTGTAGATGGTGATCAGCCGGCCGCGCGGATCGCACGGGAACAGCGACGGCACAGCGCTGACGGCTGTGGCGCGGCGTCGACCAGTGGACGCCGGCGGCGGCGAGCCCGATGGCGCAACGGAGGGTGATGGCGCAACGGAGGGTGATGGCACGGTCATCCGAGGCGGTGCAACACCGATCGCGGCCGTGCGCGCGCCAGTCGCCCGGGCGGGTTGCGATCCGTGTACTCCCCGGCCTGCGGCGGAGTCAGAGGAGCCACGGGCATCGGCCGGCGCCGCCGACGCCGGTGCGGCCAGGCAGATCAGCGCACCGGCTCCCACGCCGAGGCCCACAGCAACACCGCCGGCCCACACGGCCACGGCTCGGGGATTCGCCACGGCAGGCAGCATAGCTGGCATCATTACGGCCCCGTGGCTACCGGACGGTCCGCCTCACCGCTCCACTGGGACCACGAACCCGGGAACAACGCTGCGTCGATGCCGGTACAGGCCAGGGCTGCCAGCACCACCGACGCGGTCACCCCCGACCCGCAGTACACCCCGATCGGGTGCTCGGTGACGTTCGCCGCGGCGAGGATCGCCGCGGTCTCGGCAAAGCCGCCGTCGTCGCGCAGCAGGGACGTGCTCGGTAGGTTGCGGGCGCCGGGGATGTGACCGGCGATCGGATCGACCGGCTCCACCTCACCGCGATAGCGCTCGGGCGCCCGGGCGTCGAGCAGTGTGCGCATCACGCCGGATTGCACGTCATCGGCGCTCAGCGTCGGCAGCGCGCCGCGATAAAGGTCGTCGTGGACGACACGGACGTTCCCGGCGGGCGGGTCCACCGGTCCGGTTTGCACCGCCCCCCCGGCGGTCGTCCAGGCCGGCAGTCCACCGTCGAGGATCCGGACGTTCGGGATGCCCGCCGCGGTCAGCACCCACCATGCCCGCGACGAGGCGGCCCGGTTCCAATCGTCGTAGACGACGACGGCCTGGCCCTCGCGGATGCCCCAGCGTCGTGCCGCTGCCTGCACGGCGGCTCCGCTGGGCAGTGGATGGCGCCCGCGGCCGGTGGCGCTGTGATCGCTCAGATCCTCGTCGAGGGAGGCGTAGACCGCGCCGGGGATATGGCCGGACAGATATGGGCCGTGGCCGTCGGGCTGATCAAGGCGCCACCGCACATCGAGCACCGCGGGCCGCTGCCCGCTTGCGAGCGCGGTCCGCAGTTCGGCTGCGGAGATGAGAACCCTCTCCCGGCTGTCCACGGCTCAGACCCAGAGCTTGCGGATGTCGGGTCCGGTGAAGTCGATCTGGGCTGCGGCGTTGGCGATCGCGGTCACCATACCGATGCCGAATGGCCCAACATCGTCGAACAGGGTGGTGGCTCCCACCGATATTCCCTCGGAACACCAGTGTGAATCCGCTTGCAACCCAATGTAATCACCGCGCGGCAGCCGCGACATCGCGACGGTGAGGTCGCCGTTGATGTAGCCGATGCCGTGGGTGCCCATGTTGCACGCCAGGCTGGTCGCCTCGGCCGCCACCACGGTACGGACGAAGGGACTGGACGCGTGGCCTGCCACGACGTCGACGGTGCGGTGATACACCCGCTTACGGGCGGTGTTCTGGTGTTCGGCCGCACTCGGAGTCCAGCCGATCTCGTCACTTCCGACGTAATACGCCGGGCCGGTCACCCCGGCCGGCGCGGTGAACTCGACTTCGCCCACCCATTCTCGTCCGGGTGGCGGCTCAGACGTGCGGTACTGCACCATGACGGCGCGCGCCACCAGCTGATCATCCTGCAGCACGTCGCATTCGCTGTTGCGGATCCGGCCGCCGGCGCGCACCAGTCTCGTCCGCAGGACGGTCGGAACACGTCGGGCGGCCTTGAACAGATCGGTGGTGAAGCGGGTGGGCAGGAACCCGGGCGCCCCGTACTCCTGCTCAAGCTGCCAGGCCGCCAGACCGACCACGGCGGGTCCGTTGAGCATGTCCTTGCCCCAGCGGCTCAGCGCGAACTCGGTCGGATGGAAGTCGCCGTCGCCGGGTGCGAAGAAGTGCGTGGCACCGGAGAACACCCCGGAATCCTCGCACAGGTCGTTAGCCGACATAATCAACGCGGTCACGATCAACGCGGTCACGCTGGAGAAGGAGTGCGGAGTGTCGGGTGTCGTGGTGCGGCCCCGCCTGCTCCTGGCGACCATGAGCGTGGTGGCTCTCACCGTGGCCGTCCTGCAGACCGGTGTCGTCCCGATTCTCGGGGTCATCTCCCGCCAACTCGGTGCGCCCACCGTCGACGTCAGCTGGGCGGTGACCGCGAATCTGCTTGCCGGGGTGGCGGCTACTCCGCTGATCGGCCGGCTCGCCGATCTGTTCATCAAGAAGAGAGTGCTGCTCGTCGTGCTCGGCATCGTTCTGGCGGGTTCGGTGCTCGCGGCGACGACGTCGTCACTTCCGCTGCTGATCGTCGCGCGCGTGTTGCAGGGGGTTTCCTTCGCGCTGTACCCGATCGGGGTGTCGATCCTGCGCGAGGAACTGCCCGCCGAACGCCTGATGAGTGCGATGGCGGTGCTGTCGGGCGTGTTGGGATTCGGCGGCGGCGCGGGACTGGTGGTCACCGGCCTGCTGATGCGCGGCGACGCGGGGTATCACCGGGTGTTCTGGTTCACCGTGATATTCACGGTCGGCGTGATCGTCGCCGTCGTCGCGGTGGTTCCCGAGCGACCACGCGACGGCGACGGGACCGTCGACTGGCTCGGCGCGGCGGGACTGGCCGCCGGGTTGTCGGCACTTCTGCTCGCGATCACGCAGGGCCCCTCCTGGGGATGGGTGTCGCTGCGCACCGCATGCTCGTTGGGCATCGGCATCGCGGTACTGCTCGTGTGGTGGCGATGGGAACAGCGATGCCGGCAGCCGCTGGTGTCCACCGGCATGCTGTCGCGCCGGCCGATCCTGCTGACCAACATCGCGACGGTGTCGGTCGGAATGGGTCTGTACTTCGCGTTCCTGGGGCTCACCGACTTCGTTCAGGCGCCGACGGGCAGCGGGTACGGGTTCGGTGCCAGCGTGCTGCGGGCCAGCGTGCAGTTCCTGCTTCCCGGCGCGCTGGCGGGTTTCATCACCGCGACCGTCAGCGGCCGCTACATCGATCGTTACGGCGCGCGCCCGATCCTGCTCATCGGAGGCGGGCTCGGGGTTGTGGGATTCGCCGCACTGGCAGCCACCCTTCTGCAGGATCAGCCGGCCCAGGCCTGGCAGGTAATCACCTGCGCCGTCCTGATCAACGCCTATATCAGTCTCGCCTACGGCGCCATTCCGGCTCTGGTGGTGGCCGAGGTCGACCCGGACGAGACTGCGGTGGCGACGTCGATGAACGCCATCGCGCGGTCGATCGGAAGTTCGGTGGCCGCCGCGCTGGTGGCGGTGCTCCTGAGCCGCGGCCACACCGCCTACCCGCCGGAGAGCAGTTTCACGGTGATCTTCGCACTCGGTGCGATCACCGGGGCGATCGCCATGGCGCTCATCGCACTGACCCGCACCCGGCTGCGCGAGATCAAGTCGGTGGAGGAGCTGGCAGAGTCGCGCGCCATGAACCACGAATGGGGTTAACCCGCAGGGGCCTGTTGCGCCTCGTTGTCGGCGAGCGCACGCAACACACTCGCGCGGCGTTCGTCGATCGCGCGGCCGAACTCCTGCAGCAGCAGAGGATTGGCCGAGAGGACCTCCTCCATGCCCTCCCGCGCAACTCGGATGAGGGTCACCTCGTCGATGGCGAACGATGATCCGGCCACCGGGTGACGGATCAGAGCGCTCTGTCCCAGGAACGAGCCGCGTTCGATCACGTCGACCTCGTTGCGTGAGCCGTCGACCTCCGCGGTCAGCATGACCCCGCCGGACATGACGAACGACACCGCCTCCGGCACGTGCCCGTCGGCCTGGATCAGCTCGCCTGCGCCGAACCTCTGAATGCTGCAGAAGCGGGCCAGCGCCTGTTGCTGATCGGGATCGAGCCGCAGCACCGGCGCGACGACCGACCGGATCCCTTCGGCGAGCAGTTCAGGATCGTCGAAGCCGTCCTCGGCCTCGTCGAGATGCAGTCCGTCGCGCCGCGCGGCGTACCAGATCCACCGATGGAACGTCTTCCTCGCTTTCGAGTCGTCGCTGGCAGAACGCAGTGGTATGTCGATGCTGTAGTTCATCGCACCGTCGTGACCGGCACTCGGCTCCCTGTCCGGATCGCGCTGTGGCAGCTGCATCGCGACTCGCTCGAGCATCGCGCACACCTGATCGGGCCGGTCTTCCACCGCGAACACCGTCTTGACTGTGATCTCGTGCTCGCCTGCCGGCCGGCTCAGGTTGACGAAGGACTCTCCGGCCAGCACGGAGTTCGGAGTGATCCGCAGACCCGATCCGGTGTCGACATGCACGGCGCGCCAGTTCACCTCGACCACCCGGCCCTTGCTGTCGGATGTCGCGATCCAGTCGCCGATCCGGAACGGCTGCTCGAAGAGCATCAGCAGGCCTGAAATGATCTGGCCGACCGAGTTCTGGAGGGTCAGGCCGATCACGATGGAACCGATACCGAGAGCGGTGAACAGTCCGCCGATCTTGGCGCCCCAGATGTAGGCCAGGATGAGCCCCACACCGACGGCGATAATCACGAACCGCAGCACGTCGAGGAAGATGCCGGGCACGCGTCGCCGCCAGGATGCTACCGGCGCACTGGAGAACAGCGACGCTTTCAATCCGGACAGCAGCAGCACGAGAACGACGAACGCGACCAGTGTCCCCACGATGCGCACCGGTGTGGAGCCGGCCGGCATCTGGGTGGCACCGACCATCATCAGCAGCAGCGCGCCCAACGGCAGCAGGAAGTTGCGGAGCAGGGTCACCGGACCCAACAGTGCGCTGCCACGCCGGCGCAGCGAGTGCTGCCATTCGGTCAGGGCGACCAATGTCAACGGCAGGCCCACCGCAAGGCCCACCGCCCAGTAGAACCACGCAGCGTCCAAGACCGTACTCATCAGGTGCGCTCCGTCAGCCGCCAGATCGGTTCGTCGACCCCGTCGGACCGAACGACGCCGGCCTCGGTGAACTCATAGGCGTCACCGGCGACGTCGCGGATCCGTGAGGTGACGTAGATGCCCGCCGAGGGCAGGTCGTCTCTGATGCGGTGCGCGACGTTGACCGCCGTGCCCCACAGGTCGAAGACCACCGCGGGATCACCGATCAGCCCGCTGCTCACCGGCCCGGCGTCGATCCCCGTCCGCAGGCTCAGGTCCAGACCGGACCCGGCGTTGAACCGTTCGATGATCTGTTGGCATTCCAGCGCGAAGTCGACCGTGCGCCCGACGTTGTCGAGGCGCGGAATGGTCAGACCGCAACTCCCGAGGTAACCGTTGCGGATTGCGCGAACCCGTTCGATGTCGCGGTCGTGGGCGGCGGCATCGAACTGGCGGAGCAGTTCGTTGGCGATCGACAGCGACTCCTCGGATTTCATCTCCGCCTGCAGCCGGGCCAGCCCGACGATGTCGGTGTAGATGACGGTGACGTTCTGGTGGTCGCGGGCGCTGATCTCCTCGCCCTGGGCGAATTTCTCTGCGATGGGGCCCGGCATCATGGCGTGCAGCAACCGGTGTATCTCCTGGCGATGCTCGGTGAGCAGGTCCTCTTTCACGCTGAGGCTGCGGCTCATATCGTTGAACATCCCGGTGAGTTCGCCGATCTCATCGCGGGTCTCCACTGGGATCTGCACGTTGAAATCGCCGGCCGCGATGCGCTGCACACCGTTCTCGAGGCGGCGAATCGGACGGGTGAACACCCGGGCCAGGATCGCTGCGAGCAGGCATACAGCGAAAATGATGCCGGTGGTGGCCACAACCACGATCCGCGTGAAGGTGGCCTCCCGCGCAAAGGCCTCTGCCGTAGTGATCTTGGCGACGATCGACCACCGCACATCGGAGTACTTGCTCGTCAGGGGTCCGTAGGCCTGCAGGGTCTCCTGCCCGAGGTAATCACTGGTGATCAGCGTTCCGGAATGGCCCTCCTGGGCCTGCCGGTGCGCATCGGGCGTGACGGGCTGCACGAGCGTGGTGCCGCCCTGCCGGATGGCGATGTCGGGGATGTCCGGCGGGGTCCCGGCGTCGATGACCTCCTGGCGGTAACGCTCCGGATCCTCAAGGAACAACCGCGAGTCCGATCGCATCAGATAGTCCGAGCCGCCGAGGATGGTCTCGCCGGTCTGCCCAAGGCCGAAGTCCACCCAGTTCTTGTCGAATGTCATCAGTTTGTTGATCTTGGTGATCGGGAACTGGAAGGCCAGCACACCCTCGGCTTTGCCGGTTGCGGGAAGTGCTGCGACCAACCATGCGGTGGGCGCCATGGTGGCCGGCTGGTAGAACTCGAAATCGGTGATCACCACGCGTTCCTCTCGGTTCGACGACATCACGTCGACGAACGCATCGCGCAGTTTTGATCCGCTGTAGGGGCCGGTCAGGATGTTGGTTCCCAGATCGGTGTTCTTGTAGACGCTGTACACCACATTCCCGCGCCCGTCGATCAGCAACGCATCCTCGAAGGCGAACCGCGAGGCGATCTCCCGGAAGAATTCGTGATACTTGGCATTCGCCGCCGACCATGCGCTGCCGTCGCGCTGATCGTCGGCGGCGATCGCCAGTTCGTTGGTCGTCAGCTTCGAGGTGTACCAGTACTGCAGGTACTTCTCGGCGTTCGAGGTGGGCAGCAGAGCGGCCACATCCAGCTTGGCGCCGCTGTACTTCTCGGTGTCCTGTGCGAATTTGTTGTAGTAGTCGACAACCGCCCGCATCTGCTCGGGCGTGGTGGCGGCATTCGCCAATCGGTCGAAGCCGTCGCTGAATTCCTTGAGTGCGTTGAGCGTCGTCGTGCCGTGGGTGTAGGTGACCAGGGCGTTGCGCAGACTTCCCACCTCGTCGCTGATTGCCCGTCGCTGGGTCTCACGGGTCTCCACGAGCCGACTGATCGCCGCCGTGCGCAGTGAATTGCGACCGGTCTGGTAGGCGATCGCACCGACGATGGCGGCACCGAGGATGGTGCACAGCACCAGCATCAGGATGAGCTTCGACTGAATACTGACGTGTTTGAGCAGGTTGCGGCCAACCGCCCACCTGCTGCGCGCGGAGTCGGCGATCTCCGGCTTCGTCATCGGTATGCCTCCGGGGGACAGACCCCGGGGCAGACTACCAGTCGATGTGACGATTGGGACAGATGTGACTCCTGTGAACTGGAGTTATGCGTTCGGGCCGTATCGGATTCGGCCACCATGGAAGCCATGCCGCCGACCGCCACTGTCTTCGATCAGGTCGTTGATGTCGTGGTCGCCGGGTCGGGCGGGGGTATCGCCGGCGCCTACACCGCCGCTCGTGAGGGTCTTACGGTCGCCCTTGTCGAGGCCACCGAGAAATTCGGCGGCACGACGTCCTACTCCGGCGGGGGCGGCATGTGGTTTCCGTGCAACGCGGTGCTGCGCCGGGCCGGCTGCGACGACACCGTGGATCAGGCTCTCACCTACTTTCATGCGGTCGTCGGTGATCGCACGCCACGTGACCTCCAGGAGGCCTACGTCCGGGGAGGCGCGGCGCTCATCGACTACCTCGAGGCCGATGCCAACTTCGAGTTCAGCGTGCTGCCGTGGCCCGACTACTTCGGCAGGGCACCGGCGGCTCGCCTCGACGGGTTGCGGCACATCGTCGCCGCGCCACTGCCCGGTGACCGGCTCGGCCCCTATGCGGGCCTGGTGCGCGGCCCGCTGGACAACGATCGCCTCGGCACCCCCGCGCCTGCGAAACTATTCGGCGGTCGCGCACTCATCGGCCGTTTCCTCGCCGCGCTGGCCGGTTTCCCCGGCGCCGCCCTGTACGCGAACACCGAACTCGTCGACCTCCTCGTCGAGGACGGCCGCGTCGCCGGCGCGGTGGTCCGCCGCGGTGACGACGGTGAGGTGCTGCGCATCGGTGCACGTCGGGGTGTGCTGCTGGCCGCCGGCGGGTTCGAACACAACGCGGAAATGCGCACCGAGTACGGGGTGCCCGGCCGCATCGAGGACAGCATGGGCGCTCCCGGAAACACCGGTTCGGCGCACCGGGCCGCGATCCGGGCGGGTGCGGACACCGACCTGATGGACCAGGCGTGGTGGTCGCCGGGACTCATACATCCCGACGGCCGCGCGGCATTCGCGCTGTGGTTCACGGCGGGCATCTTCGTCAACCAGTCCGGTGAGCGCTTCGTCAACGAGTCCGCGCCGTATGACCGCATCGGGCGAACGATCATCAGCGAACTGCAGGCAGACCGTCTGAGCGTGCCGTTCTGGATGGTCTACGACGACCGTGCCGGTGGCGCCCCGCCGGTGAAGGCCACCAACGTGTCCATGGTCGACCCGCAGAGCTACCGGGACGCGGGACTGTGGCGCACGGGCCGGACCCTTGAGGACCTCGCCGCGCAGATCGGCGTTCCCGCCGATGCCTTGAGGGCCACCGTCACTCGGTTCAACGCGATGGTGGCCGCCGGATCCGACGCCGACTTCGGTCGCGGCGACGAGGCCTATGACCGGGCGTTCTCCGGCGGCAAGCCGCCGCTGGTGCCGATCGACACCGCGCCGTTTCACGCCGCTGCCTTCGGGCTGTCCGATCTGGGCACCAAGGGCGGACTGCGCACCGACGCCTGCGCCCGAGTGCTCGACGGCCGTGGCCGGGTCATCGGTGGCCTGTACGCGGCGGGCAACACGATGGCCGCGGTCAGCGGCGCCACCTATCCCGGTGGGGGGAACCCGATCGGTGCCTCCATGCTGTTCAGCCATCTGGCTGCGCTGGACATGGCAAAACCGCGATAATCGCAGCCATGTCCCGCGTCATGACCGGAGCGCTCAGTGCCGCAGTCCTCGCCGCCGTCGTGTTGGCGCCGCCGGCGCAGGCGGCCGACAACTGGGCGCTCAACGGCACCTACACCGCCACCTCCAACGGCGAGTGGGCCCGCAACAACGACGTGTTCCACGACGAGCGCAGCGTGCGGGCGATCTGGACCATCACCTCCCGGTGCAGCTACCCCACCGAGTGCACCGGAACGGTCACCAGCGATCAGGGTTGGACCGCACCGATCTATCAGACCGGCGGTGAGTGGTACGTCAAACATGTTGTGCCGCGATGGATGCCGTGTTACGACGGCAGCACTGCCGACGGCTACCAGGTGTTCCGCTTCAAGGCCGTGACGCCCGACGGCGACATGATCGACCCCAACTCCAATACGCTGGTCGGTGAAGACACCACCACCGGCGTCAGCGGCGGGTGTGGCCGCAACCTGCCACTGTTCATCGCCATGCCGTTCAAACTGGTCAAGCAGGGCTGACCCGACGTCACGCGGTGGGCAGCAGATCCTCCCAGGACTGCGCGGCACCCTTACGCGCCATGTCGGACTGCCGGTAGACGCCGCCGCCGGGAGCCGCGAACTGCCCGGTGGCCGGGTCGTAGGTGGCGATCGCGACCGACGGGCCGCCTGATTCGGAATGGCGCGCGCTGGGTTGCACGACACCGGGCGGCGGCGGTGCAACCGCTTCGGCAGGTGCCGGCGCCGGCGGCAGAGCACCGGCGGCCGGACCGATGACCCCGCCGGCGGCCGGCGGCGGCCCGGCCGGCAACGGCGTGCCCTCCATCGGGCCGAAGATGTGGTCCTGGAACGTGGTCCGGTCATCCGGCGGCACGCCCTGCGCCATCAGGTTGGGATCGAACGGGTACGCCCCGCTGGCGTGCTGACGCATCGCCAGTGGCTCATAGGGCTTGTCGCTCTCGCAGATCTCCACCGTCGGAGCCCGCTTGCCGGGCTGACCCATGCACGGGTAGTTGCGGGCGCCGCGCACCGCGATCGGCGAGTCCTGCGGAAGCTTGCAGTACAGGCCGTCGGGTGTGTCGACGTCGGACAGGTCCGCCGGTGACCGCCACGACGACGGCGGCAGGAATCCGACCGTGCACGCCGGCGGGTCGTTGAGCGTCAGGGTGAAGTCGCCCTGCGTGTAGCCGGTCGGGTTGTTGCGCGGCAGACCCACGGCCTGGATCGAGGCGATGAACGGCGGCAGCAGGACGAGCAACTGCTCCAGCGAGGGCCGGTAGGTGAGGCCGATCTGACCGACGGTGGTGAGGTTGGCCAGAAGGATCGGCAGCGTCGGTTTCACCTGCTCCAGCAGCCGCGACGTCTCGTCAGCCGCTCCCGCTCCGTTGGCCAGAACTCCGCGCAGCTGCTCGTCGCTGGCGACCAGCTGGCCGGTCACACCGGCGAGGCTGCGCGCCCACGTCCGCAGCGCATCGGCGGAGACCACCTGACCGTCCAGAAGAGGCTTGCTGTCTTCGATCAGGGTCCGCGCCCGCTCCGCGACGCCGTCGAAGTCACGTGACACCGTCGAGGTGGACTCCAGCAGTGTGGCGAGATCGTCCCCTGTGCCGTTGAGTCCCTTGAACGACTCGTCGAGCAGCTTGTTGAGTTGCTGCTTGGGAATGCTGCTCAGCAGCGCGCTGACCTGGTCGAGCATCGGCCCGACCTTCTGCGGCACGGTGGTGTTCTGCGCGTTGATCACCGATCCGTCGCGCAGGTACGGGCCCGCGTCGGTGCGCGGCAGCAGATCGACATACTGCTCCCCCACGGCCGACACGCTGAGCACGCTCGCCTGCAGATCGGCCGGGATCTTCGGCGACGACGACAGCGACAGGGTCGCCTCGGCACCCTCGCGGGTGGCGCGCACGTCGGTCACCCGGCCGATCTGCACGCCGCGATAGGTCACGTTGGCGAAGCGATACAGTCCGCCGGTGCGCGGCAGCTCGAGGGTGACCGACATCCTGCCGATGCCCAGCAGCGTCGGAACCTGCATGTAGACCATCACCATCGCCGCGATGCCGACGATCGAGGCGACGGTGAAGATCACCAGCTGATTGCGCACGAAACGGGTCAGCATCAGTTGCCTCCCTGCTCCGGCGCCGGACCGGGTAGCGGCCCCATGCCGGGGATCAGCGTCACCTCGGCAGCGCCGGGGCCGGGAAGTGCCGCCTCGGGGACGGGTTCGCGGGGCGCCATCGGAGCCTGTGCGCCGACCGGCGTCGCGGGCACCGGATCCTCGGCTGGTCCGACGCCGGCGACAGCGGTCGGTCGAGAACTGAACGGCGCGTTGAGCGGATCGTAGGTGTAGGTCGCATACCACGGATCGCCCGGCGCGGGAACGAGTTTCGCGCCTTCCTGACCCCAGCTGGTGCCTAGGAACAACGTCTTCTTCAGCCGTGGGACGGTGAAGTCGAAGATGATGTACTGGTTGAGGTAGTCGCCGCGAATCGCGCGGTCGATGGTGCTCTGCCCGTACGGGAACGCGGTGAAGTACGCCAGCGCCTTGTCGAGGTCCGGCCCGACGTCGGCGAGCGCCCGCAGCGTCGGCTCCAGGTTGCGCAGATTGCGGACCAGATCGGCCTGTGTGTCGGTGACCAACCCGTTGGCGAGGGCGCCGAACTCACCCAGCTTCTGCAGCGCGGTGGTGAGCTTCGGCCGCTCGGCCACCAGCACATCGAGAGCAGGCGGGATCCGGTCGAGCGCCCGGGTCAGCACGTCGCGCTGTCCGGCGAAGGTGCCCGCGAGGCGGTTCAGCGAGGCCACCGTGGCGTTGATGCTGTCGCGTTGGGTGGCCAGCGTGCCGATGAAATCGTTGAGTTGGGTCAGCAGGTCGCGGATCTTGGTCTCGCGGCCGTCGAACGCCGCGCCGAGTTCACGCACGATGTCGCCGAGCTGTCCGACACCGCCGCCGTTGATCACCACCGACAGCGCCGACAGCGTCTGCTCGGTGGAGGGGTAGGTGGACGTCTTGTTGAGCGGCAGTGTGGCGCCCGGCGTCAGCCGGCCGCTCGCCGCCTGACCCAGCGGCGGGTTGAGCGCCAGGTGCATCGAACCCAGCAGGCTGGTCTGTCCCACGGTGGCCACCGCGTTGGCCGGGATCACCACATCGGGCTTGACCGAGATGTCCACGTCGGCGTGCCAGTCGCGCACCCGCATCGAGCCCACGCTGCCGACCACGACGTCGCCCAGCAGAACCGGCGAATTCGGTTCCAGCGTGCTGACATTGGCCAACTCGACGTGATAGGTCGTGGACTCGGCGCCCCGGCCGATCGCGCCGGGCAGCGGCAACGAGTTCAACCCGCCGAATGCACAGCCCGTCGCGCTGACCGCCACGGCGGCCGCGACGGCGAGCGTGCGGCTGATAGGCGAGGCGCTCACGGCTGTCCCCCCTGCGGTCCGGGCGGCGGCGCCGGCGGCGGGTTGCCCTCGGGCAGCAGGACGCTCTCCAGGTTCGACGGCGCCTGGCCGGGTTCGGCCGCCGGCACGCCGGGTGGCACCGGCGCGCCCGGATACAGCGCCGGCTGGGGTGCCGCCGGCAGACCGTTCGGTGCGTAGACGCCGTGCGGATCACCCGGCGGCGGCGGATCGCCCCAGCCTGCCGGCGGTGGCACGTCGCCGTCGAGCCCGGTGTAGGCCGAGATGTTCGGCGGCAGTTCGACCGGCTGCGGGCTGCCCTCGCCGCCGGGCGCGAGCTTGGGCTCGGAGTAGACCAGGTTCCACGGGCTCGGCGACTTACCGAGATAGGCATTGAACGGGAACGGCAGGTAATTGAAGTTCACCAGCCGCAGCGCCGGACCGAGATACTGTGCGCACAGCTTGCCGGTCTCGGCCGCGGTGACATTCGCCAGTGAGCCGATGGCCGCGCAGACCACCTGCAGTGGGTTGGAGAAGTTGGCCAGCGCGAAACCGCCCAGACCGCTCTGAATGTCGGGGTCGTAGATGTTGTAGCTGTTGCCGATGGCGTTGGGGGCGACGTGCAGCAGGTTCTTCAGCGCCATCTGGTTGTCGCTGAGGTTGCGCACCACGTCGCCGAGCCGTTCGATCTGCTCGGCGGTCTGGTTGCGGCTGCCGGCGATGAAGCGCTGCACGTCCACCACCGCCGAGGACAGGTTGGTCAGCGCGCCGTCGAGGTCGGACCGGCCGCCGTCCAGCGCGCTCGACACGGTAGCCAGCCGGTCCTGGAACTGGATGATCTGGGCGTTGCTGTCGCGCAGCACGGTGACGAAGGTCTGCAGGTTTTTGATGACATCGACGATGTTGCCGCTGCCTTCGGCCAGGGTGCGGCTCAACCCGGAGAGCTGCTTGATGGTCTCCCGGAGTTTGTCGCCGTTGCCGCCCAGAGCGTTGGCCGCGCTGTCGATGAAGCGGCCCACCGAGGAGGTGGACACCGAACTGTTGGGACCGAGTTCGGTGGCCAGCCGCATCAGCTGGGTCTTGACCTCGTCCCACTCCACCGGAACCCCGGTGCGATCGGTGTCGATCACCGCTCCGTCACCCATCCTGGGTCCGGTGACACCGTCGACTCCGTAGGCCGGCGCCAGGCCGACGTAGCGCGAGCCGACCAGGTTCTGGGCGACGATCACCGCCTTGGCATCGGCGGGGATCGGCACGCCGTGGTTGACCGCGAGCGTCATCTTGGCCTTGGTGCCCTGCGGTTCGATGGCCTTGATGGTGCCGACCCGCACTCCCGACACCCGCACCTCGTCGCCGGGGTAGATCGCGGTGGCACTGGTGAAATAAGCGGTGATGGTGGTGGGCTTCAAGACGGTGGCGCGAACCAGCAGCGTGACACCGGCGACCAGGAGCACCGCCAACGCTGCGGCGAGTGCGGCGGCCATTCTCCTCGAGGCCGTCATGGCTGCCCCCACCGCTCGTAGGGCTGCGGAACACCGTTGTAGGGGAACGGGATCTCCGCACGTGGCCCCGCGTTGTCCGGCGGCTGCCCCGCGTTTACGCCGCGACGGAAGCCCAGTGCGTAGTCGAAGAACGGCTGCAGGATCTGGGCGGGGTTGAGGTTGGCCACGAATGCGTTGTAGAAGAAGCCGTTGTTGACGGCTTCGGCCTGGGTCACCTGGAACTTGGCCAGCCCGGCCATCGCCTTGCCGATGTTGTCGTTGTTGCGCTGCAGCATAGCCGTCACCGAGTTGAGCTTCTCCAGCGCGGGCGCGAGATCGGCCTCGTTGTCGGCGACCAGCCCGCTCAGCTGCTGTGCGAGAGCCGAGGTGTTGGCGAGCAGGTTCACCAGCGCCGCGCGGCGCGTCTCGAGCACCCCGAGCAGTTCATTGGCGTTGAGGATGAGCGTGTTGACCTGCTGGCTGCGCTGGCCGAGGATCCCCGTCACCTCGGCAGCGCTCTTGAGCAGGGCGGCCAGCGATTCGTTGCGGTCGTTGAGGGCGCGCGAAATCCGGCTAACGCCCTCGAAGGTCGGCCCGAGTTGCGGGGACAACCGGTTGAGGGTGGTCGAGAGCGTGTCCAGGGACTGGTTGAGTGCGGCGGTGTCGGTGTCGCGGGTGTTGGCGGTGAACTGGCTGACGGCGTCGGTCAGCGAGAACGGCGAGCCGGTGCGAGACACCGGGATGACCTCGGTGGTGGGCCACGCGGTGCCCTTGCCGTCTGACTCCAGGGTCAGCACCCGCTGGCCGAGCACCGTGGATGTGCGGATGTGGGCGGTGGTGTCCGATCCGAGTCGGACCTTGCCGCTGACCATGAACGTGACCAGTGCCCGGCCGCGGTCCAGCGCCACATCCGAGACGCTGCCCACGTTGACCCCCGAGACCACGACGTCATTGCCGGGTGCGAGTCCGGCCGCCTCGGTGAACAGCGCCTGGTGGCGCACCGACGTCGCCCATGTCAGCAACCGCTGCGGCTGCAGACCGACGGTGATGACGAGGAGGATCAGCACCAGGCCGATGAAGCCGGAGCGGATGAGTGCAGAACCGCGGTATCTCAGCATTAGGGCTCAGCGCACCTTCCGGTGTGCTGCATCAGCCACGGGAAGTAGGCCGTGCGTCCCTGGAGGTCGGTGACGCGGAAGGACATGCCGCACAGGTACTGGTTGATCCAGCTTCCGTAGGAGCCGAGCCGGACGAGTTTGCGGTAGTTCTTCGGCGCCTTCTGCAACGCGATGTCCAGCGTCGCCTGGTCCTCATCGAGAAGTGGCGCCAGCCGGGCCAGCTGGTCGACGGTGCCCGCCAGCGGGGGCCGGGCCTGTGTCAGCAGGTCGGCCAGTGACGCGGTGCCGGCATCCAGTGCGCTGATCGCATTACCGATGGGATCCTTGTCCTGCGCCAGCCCGGTGACCAGCGTCTCCAATCGGTCCACGGTTCCGGAGAACTTGTCGCCGTCCTTGGCGATGGTGCCCAGCACCGTGTTGAGGTTGTCGACCAGCTGCTGCACCGTCTGACTGTTGTCGGCCAGCGAGTTGGAGAACGTCGAGGTTTTGGCGAACAGCGACTCGAGGTTGCCGTCCTGGCCCTGCAGAATCTGGATCAGCGAACTCGTCAGCGCGTTCACCGCTTCCGGATTGAGCCCCTGCACAACGGGTTTCAGGCCCCCGAGCAACAGGTCGAGGTCCAGCGCCGACGCGGTGCGATCGGCGGGGATCCGTGATCCCGGCGGCTGCACCTTGGCCGACCCGGGGGTGTCGATCAGTTCCAGGTACCGGTCACCGACGAGGTTGAGATAGCGCACCGCGACCTTGGTGCCCGAGGTGAGAACGACGTCACGGTCGGCCCCGAATCCGACCAGTACGGAATTGTCGGGCTGCAGTGTCACGTCCTTGACGGTCCCCACCCGTACGCCGGCGATACGCACGGAATCGCCGGCCTTCAGCCTCGAAGCATCGGCGAACTCCGCGGAGTACGTGCTCTGGGGGCCGCCTCGGAACTGGCTGAAGATGCCGAACAGAGCCGCGGTCAGCACCAGCATCGCCACTGCGAAGATGGCGAGCTTGACGATCAGGCCTCGCATGTTGATCATCCGCCCGGCTGCCCGATCTGTGCGGTGTTGCGCGGCGGGCCGCCGAGTGGGCCGAACAGCGCCTGCTTGAGACCGTCGGAGTTCAGCAGGATGCCCTGGTTGCCGTACTGCGCCTGATTCGCGCCGATGTCGGTGACGACGTAGGGCGGCCGCACCTCGTAGCCGACGTTGGGCAGGTCGGTGCACTGGGGCCCGCCCTTGGCGGCCACCTTCGGCAGATTGTCGGGGTAGCGATACCGCTCGCGGCCGAGGAAGAAGCCCTGGAGCAGGACCGCACCCGGAACCGGCAGGCCCGGGCCCATCGCCAGCGGAAGCAGTCCCTTGATTCCGCAATTCAGGGCCGGGCTGTACTGGTTTGTGAGGTCCGTCGTCGGCGCCAGCAGATGGATGACGTCGGTCAGCGGTTGGCGGTTCTGCGAGACCACCTCGGTGCCGATGTCGGCGAGCCCGATCGCACTGACGAGCAGGGTGTCCAGGTTGCCCTGTTGATCGACGACGGTGTCACCGATCCGGGCGGTGTTGTCGAGGACGGCCAGCAGATCCGGCGAAGCGTCGGCGAAGGCGTTGAACACCGTCGGCGACACGGCCAGCACGTGGTTGAGCGAGTCGAGCGCCGGGTTGAGCTTGACCAGCGAGCTGTCGAGGTCCACCAGTGCCTGGCCGAACTTGTCGCCGCGGCCGTTGAGTGACTTCGACAACGCGCCGAGCGTCTGGTTCAGCTTGGCGGGATCGACCTCCGCGAGCACCGACACCAACTGCTGGAACACGGTGTTGAGTTCCACGGTCACCCGGTCATCGCCCCGGATCACCTCGCCACCGCGCAACGACGCCGGCGACGGTGCGGCCGGTTCCACCAGTTCCACGAACTTGGAGCCGAACACCGTCGAGGAGGTGATCTCCGCGCTGACGTTGGACGGGATCACATCCAGAGACTTGGGGTCGAGCGCGAGGTGCAGCGCAGCCTTGCCGTTGGGCAGCGACTCGATGGAGGCGACCTTGCCGACCTGCGCGCCGTGCAGTTTGACCTTCGCCTCGGGATTCATCACCAGCCCGGCGCGGTCGGCGATCACCGTCACCGGAACCGTGTTCTTGAAGCTGTCTTTGAACAGCCCCGCGGCGAGCACGACGATTAGAGCCAGCACGATTACGGTCAGCATCCCCGCCAGCGGGCGGAGATAACCACGGGTGCGAAGGTCGCGTGCCGGCATCGTGCTGTTATCCGGCCAGGTTGAAGTTGCCGTTGGAACCGTAGATCGCGAGCGACACAAGCAGCGTCACCGCGACCACCACGACCAGAGAGGTGCGTACCGCGTTGCCGACGGCCACCCCGACTCCGGCCGGCCCGCCGCTGGCGAAGTAGCCGAAATATGTGTGGATCAACAGGATGGTGATCGCCATCAGGACGGCCTGTAGAAACGACCACAGCAGATCGAGCGGGTTCAGGAACGTGGTGAAGTAGTGGTTGTAGAGACCACCGGACTGCCCGAACAACACCACCGTGACGAACTGGCTCGCGAGGAACGACAGGATCACCGCAATGGAGTACAGCGGCGTGATGGCGATCATGCCCGCCGCGAGCCGGGTGGATACCAGATACTCGACGGGCTGGATGCCCATGGCCTCCAGGGCGTCGATCTCCTCATTGATCCGCATCGCACCCAACTGCGCCGTCACGCCGGCGCCGAAGGTGGCGGCCAATCCGATACCGGCGACCACCGGCGCGGAGATGCGGACGTTGATGAACGCCGCGAGGAAGCCGGTGAGCGCCTCGATGCCGATGTTGCCCAGCGAGGAGTAGCCCTGCACCGCCAGCGTGCCGCCGGCGGCCAGGGTCAGGAACCCGACGATCGCGACGGTGCCGCCGATCATCGCGAGGGTGCCTGCGCCCATGCTGATCTCGGCGATGAGCCGGATGACTTCCTTGCGGTAGCGCATCACGGCGGTCGGCACACCGGCGATGGCACGCCCGTAGAACAACGTGTGGTCACCGATACCGCCGAAGAATCTCGTCGGCCGGCGCAGTTCGCGGAACAACCGCGGATAGTTGGTGCGCAAGACGGTCATTGTTCCCATCGGCTCAACCCTTCGTCAGTTGGATTCCGATGGCGGTGACCACCACGTTGACGACGAACAGGGCCATGAATGCGTACACGACTGTCTCATTGACCGCGTTGCCGACGGCCTTCGCCCCACCGCCGCTGATCATCAGACCCCGATAACAGGCGACCAGGCCGGCGATGAGCCCGAACAGTGCCGCCTTGACGCAGGAGATGATCACCTCGGGGGTGCCCGTCAGCAATGTGATGCCCGCTGCGAAGGCGCCGGGGTTCACGTGCTGGACGAATACCGAGAACACGTAGCCGCCCAGGATCCCGATGATCACCACCAGCGAGTTCAGCAGCAGAGCCACCAGACCGGACGCCAGCATCCGCGGCGTGACCAGCCGCTGCACCGGGTTGATCCCGAGGACCTCCATGGCGTCGATCTCCTCGCGGATGGTCCGCGAGCCCAGATCGGCGCACATGGCCGTGGCTCCGGCGCCGGCCACGATCAGCACCGTCACCAGGGGGCCGACCTGCGTGACGGCGCCGAAGGCCGCACCGGCTCCCGACAGATCCGCCGCACCGAGCTCGCGCAGCAGGATATTGAGGGTGAAGCTGACCAGCACGGTGAACGGGATCGCCACCAGGAGGGTCGGTGCGAGCGACACCCGCGCCACGAACCACGACTGCTCGAGGAACTCGCGCCAGTAGAACGGCCGCTTGAAGACGAAGCGCACGGCGTCGGCGGACATGGCGAACAGACCGCCGATGGCCTGCATCGGGCCGGACACGCCCTTTTCCAGCGCCACGCCCGGAGACCAGCGATCTGCCGCTCGATTCGCCATCCGCTGGGCGCTCTCTCCCTACTCCGTGCCGATCCCCGCTGACCAACCCCCTGGCTACCTTGGGGCAATCTATGCGATAGATCGACACAGGGGGACCACAATGGCTGAGTCGACCACCCTAAGGAGCACCGATCCCATGACCCCGCCTCGCTATGCCGATCGCCGCGTCCTCATCACCGGCGGTGGGTCGGGAATCGGGCAGGCATGCGTGCTGCGCATCCTCGCCGAAGGCGGCAAGGTGGTGGCCGCCGACATCAGCGAGCCGGGATTGAAGGACACCCGATCCAAGGCCGAGTCCGCCGGCACGGCCGGCGGGTTGAACACCGTGCTGATAGACGTCGGCGCCGAGGAATCGGTGCGGGCCGGCGTGCGCTCGGCCGTGGACACCCTCGGCGGCCTCGACACGCTGGTCAACGTCGCCGGCATCCTGAGATCGTCACACTTCCTGGACACCTCACTGGCGGATTTCGAGCAGGTGCTGCGGGTCAACCTGATCGGGACCTTTCTGGTGACCCGGGAGGCCTTGCGGGCCCTGCGCGACGGGAACGCCCCGGCGGTGGTGAATTTCTCCTCCACGTCGGCCGACTTCGCCCACCCGTGGATGTCGGCCTACGCCGCCTCCAAGGGCGGAATTAAGGCACTGACCCACACCCTGGCGGCGGAGTTCGGCAAGGAGGGCATCCGGTTCAACTGTGTGCAACCGGGTTCCATCACCTCGGGCATGACTGCCGGCGTGGGCGAATCCAAGCAGAGCATCGGCCCGGGACTGCCGCAGGACATCGACTACGCGTGGTTCGACCGGGTGGCACCCGTCGTCCCGATGCGCAAGGGTGAGATGTTCGCCGATCCGGACGCGGTCGCGGCGGTGGTGGCGATGCTCGGCAGCCCGGAAGCCTTCTTCGTCACCGGTACCGAGGTGCGCATTGACGGCGGGGCTCATGCGTGAGCCCGAATCTGTTGCGGACGGCATCGAAATGGGCAAAGGTTTAGCCACCCAACGACGTGATCGAGGAGAAATGCCCTGACCGAGTCCGCTGCACGCGCCCCCGTCATCGAGATCGATCACGTCACCAAGCGCTTCGACGATTACGTGGCGGTGGCCGATGCTGATTTCTCGATCGGTGCCGGGGAGTTCTTCTCGATGCTGGGGCCCTCGGGGTGCGGCAAGACCACCACGCTGCGGATGATCGCCGGATTCGAGACGCCCAGTGAAGGTGCGATCCGGCTTGAGGGCGTCGACGTTTCGCGGGTGCCACCCAACAAGCGAAGCGTGAACACCGTCTTCCAGCACTACGCACTGTTTCCGCACATGACGGTGTGGGACAACATCGCCTACGGGCCGCGCAGTCAGAAGAAGGAGAAGTCCGCCATCGCCAAGAGCGTCGACGAGATGCTCGAGGTGGTGCGCCTCACCGACTTCGCCGAACGCAAACCGTCCCAACTCTCCGGCGGCCAGCAGCAGCGCGTGGCACTGGCCCGTGCTCTGGTCAACTACCCCAGTGCGCTACTCCTCGACGAGCCGCTCGGCGCGCTGGACCTCAAGTTGCGTCATGTCATGCAGTTCGAACTCAAACGGATCCAGCGCGAGGTCGGCATCACCTTCGTCTACGTGACCCACGACCAGGAAGAGGCGCTGACGATGAGTGACCGGATCGCGGTCATGAACGCCGGCCACGTCGAGCAGATCGGCACACCGACCGAGATCTACGACCGTCCGGCGTCGGTCTTCGTCGCCGGATTCATCGGGCAGGCCAACCTGTGGCACGGCCGGCAGACCGGCCGCGCCAATCGCGACTACGTCGAACTCGATGTTCTCGGGTCGACCCTGCGGGCGCGCCCGGGCGACACCACCATCGCCGACGGCGGGAAGGCGACCCTGATGGTGCGTCCCGAACGGGTGCGGGTGTCGGTGGGCGCGCCGGCCGGCGATCTGGCCGCGGTGCCGGCGAAGGTCGCCGATCTGACCTTTCAGGGGCCGGTTCTGCGGCTGTCGCTGGCCGCGGCCGACGGCTCGCCGATCGTCGCGCACGTCGGCCCCGAACAGGATCTGCCGCTGCTGCGGCCCGGTGACGACGTCTACGTCGGATGGTCACCCGACGCCTCGCTGGTTCTTCCCGACGCAGACATTCCGACCACGCAGGACCTCGAAGAAATGCTCGACGAATGAAAGGCACACCCATGACAGACATCACCTCACGGCGCCGGTTCCTCGGCGGAGGCGCCGCAACGGCCGCCGCACTGATCCTCGGTCCGTCCTTCCTGGCAGCGTGCGGCTCCGGTGACAAATCCGCGACGGGCTCGAATGCGCCGGCCGCGCCGCCCGACGACGGCAGCAAGGCCAGCGGCACGCTGCGGGTGTCGAACTGGCCGCTGTACATGGCCGACGGTTTCGTCGCCGCCTTCCAGACCGCGACCGGCCTGATGGTCGACTACAAGGAGGACTTCAACGACAACGAGCAGTGGTTCGCCAAGAACAAGGAGCCGCTCTCGCGGATGCAGGACATCGGCGCCGACCTCGTGGTGCCCTCACAGTTCATGGCGGCCCGGCTGATCGGGCTGGGGTGGCTCAATCCGATCAGCGAGACCCGCTGGTCCAACCAGAAGAATCTGCGCACCGACCTGCTCGACGCCAAGGCCGACCCGGGCCGCAAGTACACCGCGCCCTACATGTCCGGAATGGTCGGCATCGCCTACAACCGCGCCGCCACCGGGCGTGACCTGACGAAGGTCGAGGACATGTGGGACCCGGCGTTCAAGGGCAAGGTGAGCCTGCTCTCCGATCTTCAGGACGGTCTGGGCATGTTCATGATGTTGCAGGGCCACTCCCCCGAGGATCCGACGCCGGAGACCGTGCAGAAGGCGGTCGACGCGATCAAGGAGCAGAAGGACAAGGGACAGATCCGCCGCTTCACCGGCAACGACTACGCCGACGACCTGGCAGCCGGCAACATCATCGTCGCCCAGGCGTACTCCGGCGACGTGGTGCAACTGCAGAAGGACAACCCCGACCTGAAGTTCATCGTCCCGGAGACCGGCAGCAGCACGTTCGTGGACACGATGGTGATCCCGTACACCACCAAGAACCAGAAGGCCGCCGAGGAGTGGATCAACTACATCTACGACCGCGCGAACTACGCCAAACTCATCGCCACCACCAAGTATGTGCCGGTTCTCTCCGACATGACCGGCGAACTGACCAAGATCGACCCCGAACTTGCCAGCAACCCGTTGATCAACCCGTCACCGGAGACGCTGGCAAAGCTGAAGGCGTGGGCGCCGCTGACCGATCAGCAGACCCAGGAGTTCAACAAGGCCTACGCCGCGGTGACCGGTGGCTGATCGGGTGGCCGGCCGCTGATGGCAGGGGTAGCCGGCAGCACCCGCGAGCGCAGCAGGATCGCGCCTTACCTGATGATCCTGCCCGCGCTTGCCTATCTCGGCATCTTCTACGTGGTGCCGTTCTTCTCGCTGTTCCGCACCTCGCTGTCGACGATGGGCGGGTCGGTGTATCTGCCGAAGCTCACGTTCGCCTGGGAGTTCGGCAACTACGCGCGGGCACTGAGTGAATACCGCGAGCAGATTCTGCGATCGTTCGGATACGCCTTCTGCGCGACCGTGCTGTGCCTGCTGCTGGCCTTCCCGTTAGCCTATGTGATCGCGTTCAAGGCGGGCAGGTTCAAGAACCTGCTGCTGGGCCTGGTGATCCTGCCGTTCTTCGTGACCTTCCTGATCCGCACCATCGCCTGGAAGACCATCCTCGCCGACAACGGTTGGGTGGTCAGCGCGCTGGGATCGGTGGGCCTACTGCCACAGGAGGGCCGGTTGCTCTCGACAGGCGCCGCGGTGATCGGAGGGCTTACCTACAACTGGATCATCTTCATGATCCTGCCGCTCTACGTCAGCCTCGAGAAGATCGATCCCCGTCTGCTGGAGGCCTCACGCGACCTCTACGGAACCAACCGCCGGATGTTCGGCAAGGTGATCCTGCCGCTGGCGCTTCCCGGCGTGCTCGCCGGCAGCCTGCTGGTGTTCATCCCGTCGGTGGGCGACTTCATCAACGCCGACTACCTCGGCAGCACGAAGACCACGATGATCGGCAACGTGATCCAGAAGCAGTTCCTCGTGATCAAGGATTATCCGGTGGCCGCCGCCATGAGTTTCATCCTGATGGCGCTCATCCTCGTCGGCGTACTGCTCTACACCCGCGCGTTGGGCACTGAGGATCTGGTGTGACGGTTCAGGCCACCACCGCACTGACCTCACCGGGGCGCAGCTTCCGCGGGAGTTTCAAGCTGGGCGACTTCGCCCTGCGGGCCGGCGCCGCTCTCACCCTGGTGTTTCTGTTCCTGCCGATCGCCGTCATCATCGTGTTCTCGTTCAACAAGCCGGCCGGGAAGTTCAACTACACCTGGCAGGGCTTCAC